>CAZJDL010000086.1:0-17483 GCA_964544755.1 uncultured Pseudomonadales bacterium
GAGGCAAAAAATACCACCAACATGACGCGAAGGTTGTCGAATTGAGTCCTGGGGGTAGCCCCCAGGAAATCACATGAATTTCATTACTTCATCGCATAATGACCCGGTTTGGTGCGGCGAATTATTCCCTTTTGGGTGTAACGGCTGAGCGCTTTACCAACTTGCACCGGATTCGCCTTCATGGCTTTGGCGATGGCTTGAGGGGTGTTGTTATCGGCGCGTATTGCGTTCAGAACGCCTTCTTGGGTCACCATGGCTGTTTTGCTTCTTTTCGCTGGCCCCTTCTTCGCTGCTGCCTTTGGTTTGGCTTTAGCTGCAGGCCCTTTTTTCGCTAAGGCTTTTTGCTTCGCGCGAACTTTAGGTTTTGCCTTCGCTTTCGCCTTTTTCTTGGCGGCCGGTTTCGCAGGTCCCAATACCTTTACTTGAGAAACACCTAGCGACGAAAGTAGTTTCGAGTTGGCGCGTAGTTTCTTCAACGGTACATGAAGCTGCAGTTTAACGGCGGTACTATCAGCGTACTGATAAGCTTGTTTAAGTAAATCGTTGATGGTTTTCACGATCACCTCCTCCAAAAATTTTGTTGTGGGTTGTAGCGGGGCGAAGCTTGTCTTTATATTGGACTCTTGTCAATACCTTAGGGGGTGTGGGGGGGGATAAAAGAGGAGTAAATGGGAGCGAATTCACATGATTTGACAATTTGAGGGGCTGTTTCATGAGAATTTTGTCCTGAGGGGTGGAGTAGGGCCAGCTTAGGGGTGCTCTCCTCTGAGGAGAAAATACACTGATCTTTCCGCACAATTGCCAGTTTAAGAGAAAGCTTGCAGTAAAAAGCCGGTGTGTGTTTAGGGAGGGTAAAGAGGAAGTAAGCTTGCTTGTGAGACGAGTGTAAGCACAGATTTGGCCGCATCTATGACTCAAAATGTAAAATAGCTGGGCATCCTCTGCCTGGAAGTCGTCGCCGCGGCGTCAGGATCCCTTCAAGCTAAAATTTCGTGCACGAAACGCGCTGCCAGCCCAGCGGTCAGCTCTTCGCGGTCGTATGTGGGGTTCATTTCCGCGATGTCGGCCATTATCAAAGCGACTTTGCTTTCTTCACACAACTGCTGCACGGCTTTGATGAGATGAATAACAAGGTTGGGATCTATCCCCAGGGCGCAGGGTGCGCTGACGCCCGGTGCAATAGCGGCAGAAAATACATCCAGGCAAATCGTCAGATAAACATAGTCCACCTGTTGCACAAAATTCGCCAGGCTGGCTCGCAAGTTATGGTAGTTGCTAACAGTGCAGTCGATATCTGTATGCCAGACAACGCCGTGCTGCTGTGCGAACTGGAATAATGCCGAGGTGTTGGCCGCAGGGTTGATTCCAAATACCTGGTAATGAAATGGCAGGCGATTGTCGCGGCACCAATTCGCCATCTGTCTGAAGGGTGTTCCCGAACTGGGTTGGGGCGCGGGGTTTCTTAAATCGAAATGGGCGTCGAAATTGATAACTCCCAGACTGTTCCTGGCATCGATTTTGTTCAAGTGCTGCACGATTCCTTGAAAACTTCCCCATGCCACTTCATGACCGCCGCCGAGTAACAGAGGAAAGCCATCATGGGCGAGAATATGACAAACCTGGTCGGCGAGTTGCGCCTGAGCTTGATCGAGGTTGCCATCGTCACAAATGACATTACCAGCGTCAAATGCTGAGGCTTCACTGAAGTAAGCCAAATTTGCCAGCGCGTGGCGAATAGCTCGCGGTCCGTCGCGCGCCCCTACCCGGCCTTGATTGCGGCGCACACCTTCATCACATGCGAAACCCAATAAGGTGGCGCAGCGATTAAGCGTAGCAGTGCCGTCCCAGCGCTGGATTTTCTGATGCCAGCGTAACGCTGGAGCGTTCTCGTTAGTATCGACACGGCCCTTCCAGATTGCCATATCAGCAGGTCTATACAAGCCGGCCTCCAACCCATATTTTCACGGGGATATGCATATTGATGCCATAACTCAATTCGGCCGGATGCGTTATGTTCCACAGCGCCAGGTCGGCATCCCAGTGTGTTTTTAGTTGCCCTTTGCGTTTCTCCAATCCGAGGGCGCGCGCGCCCTGGCGGGTGACTCCAGTCAGCGATTCTTCCGGGGTCAGTCCAAACAAGACGCAGGCCTGATTCATGGCGAGCAACAAGGACGCCATGGGAGAACTACCGGGATTTAGATCGGTCGCGACCGCCATCGGCAGCTGCGCGGCGCGCATCGCGGCGATGGGGGGTAACCGGCGTTCGTTGAGGAAATAGAAGGCGCCGGGCAGCAACACGGCGACCACATCGTGCTGTTTTAAAAACGATACGTCGCTGGCGGGGAGATACTCGACGTGATCGACCGATAAGCCGTCAAACTCCGCGACCAGCCGCGCTCCACCTTGATAGCTGAGCTGCTCGACGTGACCCTTCACACGCAAATCCAGTTTTTGCGCGGCTGAGAATACCTTGCTGCATTGCGCGGGGGAGAAGCCAATGCCCTCGCAAAACACATCGGCCGCGGCGGCCAATTTTTGCTCCGCCACGGTAGGCAGCACTAGTTCGCAAATGTACTCGATGTAATCGTCGGCGCGGCCAGCGTACTCGGGCGGGAGGGCATGAGCACCTAAAAAGGTGGGACTGATGGTGACGGGAAATTGACGCTCGAGTGCTCGTGCTACCTTTAACATTCGCAGTTCGGTTTCAAGGTTTAAGCCATAACCCGATTTGATTTCAATGCAGGTGACCCCTTCGCGCAATAGAATGTTGATACGCTGGCCGGCGCTTTGCATCAAGTCCTCAGTGCTGGCCGCGCGCGTGGCCGCGACCGTGCTGTTGATACCCCCGCCGTGCCGCGCAATATGTTCATAGCTACGCCCTTGCAGCCGCCACTCGAATTCTTGTGCCCGATTACCGTGATAGATCAAATGCGTATGGCAATCAATCAGTCCTGGCGTCAGCCAGCCGCCGTTACCATCGACAACGCTGGCGGCGCCAAACTTTGGTGCTTCGTTCTCGGCGCCAACCCACTGTATCTGGCCGCCATTGGTGGCTAGCAAACCGTTTTCAATTTGACCATAGGGTTGGTTGCAGTTTTCCTGCATGGTCGCCAGATTGACGTTGCGAATAACGAGGTCGGCGTTCATGCTGTGCACGTTAACACTTTCGGCTGAAGGCGGAAAACGTTAAAGGCCGCATGAGTGAACCGACCAGTGTTGTACATCACCGCACATGGCAATAGACTGCGGCGATACTGGTTAGCGGAGTTTGTATCATCATGAACACTCGACTGGACCCCTCTAGAACAATCAAGGCTCCCACTGGCAACGTCCTGAGTGCCAAAAGTTGGTTGACCGAAGCGCCGCTGCGCATGTTGATGAATAATCTCGACCCCGAAGTAGCCGAACACCCGGAGCAACTGGTGGTCTATGGTGGCATTGGGCGCGCCGCGCGCAACTGGCAATGCTACGACAAGATAGTCGAAACGCTAAAACGGTTGGAGGCGGACGAAACCCTGCTCGTGCAAAGCGGTAAACCTGTGGGTGTATTCAAAACCCATGAAAACGCGCCGCGTGTGCTGATCGCCAACTCCAACCTGGTGCCGCACTGGGCTAGTTGGGAACATTTTAACGATCTGGATAAGAAAGGCTTGATGATGTACGGTCAAATGACGGCCGGTTCGTGGATCTACATCGGCTCGCAAGGCATCGTACAGGGCACTTACGAAACCTTTGCCGCGGCCGCCAAAAAGCATTTCGATGGTAACTCCGCAGGCAAGTGGATACTCACTGCCGGGTTGGGGGGTATGGGTGGCGCTCAACCGCTGGCCGCCACGATGGCGGGTTTCTCCATGTTGGCCGTCGAGGTGGACGGGACGCGCATCGATTTGCGCATCAAGTCCGGTTACCTCGACACCAAGGCGGCGACGCTGGATGAGGCGCTTGCCTTGCTCGATGATGCGCGGGCCAGCGGTACGGCGCTTAGCGTCGGCCTGTTAGCCAATGCCGCCGATATTTTCCCGGAGCTGGTAAAGCGCAACATCACACCGGATGTTGTCACCGATCAGACCAGCGCGCATGATCCATTAAACGGCTATTTTCCCAAAGGCTGGGGCATGGAACAAGCCGCGCAAATGCGCCATGATGACCCGGCTGCCATGGTCAAAGCCGCCAGACAGTCGATGGCCGTACATGTTACCGCAATGCTGAACTTGCAAAATATGGGCGCGGCGACTTTTGACTACGGCAATAATATCCGACAAATGGCCCTGGAAGAAGGTGTCGAAGACGCTTTTGATTTTCCCGGCTTCGTGCCGGCCTACATAAGACCCTTGTTTTGTGCAGGAGTAGGGCCGTTTCGCTGGGTGGCGCTCTCGGGCGATCCTGAAGACATTTATAAGACCGACCAGAAAGTCAAAGAGATGCTGCCAGACAACCCGCAACTGCATCGATGGCTGGACGTGGCGCGCGAGCGCATCCACTTTCAAGGTCTGCCAGCGCGAATTTGCTGGATAGGCTTGCATGACCGGGCACGCCTCGGCAACGCGTTCAACGATATGGTGGCGAGTGGCGAGCTCAAAGCGCCCATCGTCATTGGTCGCGATCATCTGGACTCGGGTTCGGTCGCTTCGCCGAACAGGGAAACCGAAGCCATGCTTGACGGCTCCGACGCCGTTTCCGACTGGGCTTTCTTGAATGCCCTGTTGAACGCGGCGAGTGGCGCCACGTGGGTCAGCATACATCACGGCGGTGGCGTGGGTATGGGCTTTAGCCAGCACGCCGGGTTGGTCGTAGTCTGTGACGGTAGCGAACAAGCCGGCAAGCGGGTGCGCCGTGTATTGTGGAATGACCCCGGCACTGGTGTGATGCGCCATGCGGATGCGGGTTACGATATTGCCAAACAGTGCGCGCGGGAAAACGGTCTGGATCTGCCCATGCTGGACGCGGAGTAAGCAATGAACACCTTGCTTGTCACGCCCGGCCAACTGACTCTGGATCAGTTGCGCGCTGTAAACAGTGCCCCCATGCTGGTCGTGCTGGACAAAAACTGTGTGGCGGCGATTGACGCATCGGTACAATGCGTTGCCGACGTGATCACGGGGGGGCGCACCGTCTACGGTATCAATACGGGTTTTGGTTTGTTGGCCAACACGCGCATCGAAGCGGGCGAACTGGAAACGTTACAGCGCAGCATTGTCTTGTCGCACGCAGCCGGTGTGGGTAGCTTGCTGGCTGACAGCAGTGTTAGATTGCTGTTACTACTGAAGATCAACTCGCTCGCGCGGGGCTATTCGGGCATCCGCTACGCCGTTATCCAGGCGCTGCTCACGCTGTTGAACAAAGAGATATACCCCTGCATTCCGTCGCAGGGGTCGGTTGGCGCTTCGGGTGATTTGGCGCCGCTCGCGCATATGAGCGCCGTATTGCTGGGGGAGGGGGAAGCCCGTCACAATGGCGAACGCATTGCGGCACGGGAGGCGCTGCGAAGAGCCGAACTGCTACCCATCGTATTAGCGCCAAAGGAGGGGCTGGCATTACTCAATGGCACGCAGGTGTCAACCGCGCTGGCCCTGCAAGGCTTGTTTGCGGCCGAAACCGCATTGACGGCTGCTACCGTCACTGGCGCCATGAGCGTAGAGGCAGCTAAGGGCTCACACGCGCCGTTCGATGAACGTATCCATGCGGTAAGGGGGCATCAAGCGCAAGTGGATATGGCGGCGGCGTACCGGCAGTTGTTGGCGCACTCTGGCATCGAAAAGAGCCATCGCGACTGCGAGAAAGTGCAAGATCCCTATTCCTTGCGCTGTCAGCCGCAGGTGATGGGCGCCTGCCTGCAACAAATACGCAATGCCGCAGCGGTCATTTTGACCGAGGCCAACGCCGTTTCCGACAACCCTTTGGTTTTTGCCGATAGTGGTGACATTATCTCGGGGGGAAACTTTCACGCCGAGCCGATCGCCATGGTGGCCGACAATCTTGCGTTGGCGCTGGCGGAAACGGGTGCCTTGGCAGAGCGCAGGATCGCCTTGCTGATTGACACAAAACTCAGCGGTTTGCCGCCGTTTCTGGTTAACAACGGCGGTGTCAATTCCGGTTTTATGCTGGCGCAGGTAACGGCGGCTGCGCTGGCCAGTGAAAATAAATCACTGGCTTATCCCGCGTCGGTAGACAGCCTGCCGACCTCGGCAAACCAGGAGGATCATGTGTCCATGTCCACTTTTGCCGCGCGGCGCTTGCAAGCGATGAACGACAATACTGTTGGAATTTTGGCGGTGGAATGGTTGGCTGCGAGCCAGGGGCTGGATTTTCTGACGCCGCTGAAATCTTCAGCCGCGCTGCGGCAAGCTAAAGCTACATTACGTGCACAGGTGCCTTTTTATGATAAAGACCGCTTTTTCGCGCCAGATATAGAAAAGGCCGCAGTGCTTATTAAAGAAGGTGTGCTGCTGCCTATGGTGCAGCGAAGTATCCGCATCACAGGCCGTTCACAATGCGCCGCTTAGCCAGCCGCCTACGGCCTGCAAGGGACGTTGCTTGTTGGCGCCACTGACCCAAATGGCTATGCCGAGACGCGGAGCGCTGAGCGCGGCGGCAGGTATTTTGGTTGCGCCGGTATAGGTATTGTTGTTGTGGGCTAATTCGGACTGCTCAAGTCCTAACACGACAAAATCGTGGTGCAATTCACGGCCGCGATTTTCACCGGCTTTTACCGGTGTTGTTAGTTCGAAACCCAATAGCGCAACGTTGATAACAACTGGGCCTTCGAGCTTGTTGGTAGGCTTAAAGCTCACTTCAATATCATCGTCGCTGATAGTGGCTTGCAGCACTCCGCTGGTTTTTGCTGCTGGGAATTGCAGCTGGCGGCTTTCATGCCATTGCCGCCATTCGTTGCCGTTGTATAAAAACCCGGGTGTGTACACCGCCGTTGTCGATTTCTCCCGTGCGTAGCGGTGCTGGCGGCGCGTATGCTCGCGTGAAGCAAAACGATCCTTCCAGCCGCTGTCATCCCAATAATCCACGTGGAAGGCAATGGGTATAATGTCTTGCCACAACTGCGGTTTATCCTTGAAAGTTGACAGCCATTTATCTGCTGGAGGGCAGCTGCTGCAGCCCTCGGAGGAATACAGCTCCAATAAACCCGTTTGCTTTTCAGAGCTGACCAGCGACAGTTCTGCCGCACTGGCGCACACGCATATCGCGCAAACAAACCACAGTGTACAAAAGCGCATTATTAGCATTGTATTTTTCCCGGTTGATTGTCGTTCGTTGTTTGAGCTTGCAAGGCGAAATATGTTCCGTGGTTCGTTGCAGTACACGCTCTGCCTTGCAAGGTCGCGATTCCTGGGCGAATGACATAAGCTTTGCCATTTATCCTAGAAACCGCAGTTGGATCACGAAAGTATGCACAAGCTTTTAATGCGCCTGGAAAATTCGAAAAACCTCTCATCACCAATAAGGTGACCACGAGTTTTTCGAATCTCCCCTGCACGTCAAGCTTTTCATATGAATCAAGGGGTGGACATCTTTTTCGCGCCCAACTGCGGTTTCTAGGATTATTCGATTACTCGTATTGATGGTATAGTAATCTACAATGTAAATTGGGCTTAACTGCAAGCCTCGGCGGCGCTTAAAGTCGTTCGAAATTTATGCATAGGAAAATTTTGGGTATTAGGGCCATTGTGCCGCCTTCACGGTTTCGACCCCTAACGATTCGTCGTTGGCGTGCAACAGCTCGCTATCTTGAGTTACTCCCGGTTTTCTTATTACTGGCCATTGCGCTGCCGGCAGACGGCTTTGATCAAAGCATCGCGGCCTCCTCGCTGGAGAAGGCGGTTAGCATTGCCGGCGGCTGGAAATTCCATACCGGAGATGACCCTGCCTGGTCGCAACCGCAGTATGACGACAGCGACTGGGTTACTTTACAAGTGCCACAGGATTGGGGGTTGCAGGGCTACAAAGGGTATACCGGTTTTGCGTGGTATCGTTTGTCGCTCAAGCTGTGCACAACTGAGTGCGGCAACGATGTTCTAAACCGGCTTGCCGTCACCTTGGGAAAGGTGCAAAGCGCGTATGAACTGTATGCTGGCGGCAAGTTGGTCGGCGCGGTGGGTGGCGTGCCGCCCAACGCCGAGGTTAGCTACGATGAGTTTGGCACATTTCGCATACCGCGGTCGGCAATCGGCCAACAGGGCGAACTGGTGTTGGCGATGCGGGTCTGGCGCTCGGGCCAAGCCGGACGTGTCTGGGAGGGGGGGCCGCACGGCGGGCCATTTTTAATTGGCGCTGGCGACGAGTTGGCGCGTCGGTTTTTGTACTCGCAACTCTTGCCCCTGGTACTCAGCGCCGTCTACCTGGTGCTGGGTTTTTACCATTGTTACTTCTATACGCGTTACCGTGCGTTCACAGAAATGCTGTGGTTCGGTATATTTGCGATCGTGGTCGCGCTATACAGTATTATGACCAGTCAGTGGCGTCATGCTTTGCCGTTTGATTTTGCAACGCTGAAAAAGATTGAGTACGTCACCGTTTTTCTGATCGCGCCGATCGCCTACGAGTTCGCAGCACGGCTTATGGCGATTAAGCTGTGGCGCAGCGCGCGCTGGTATCAATGCTCGTTCGTTGTGCTTGCCGTGATCGTTGGGGTTGTGCCGGGGCTTGCTATTAACTTCAAGTTGTTAACTATCTGGCAAGTGTGGGTGTTGCCGGCCATTTGTAGCCTGCTGGCTTTGGTTGTCAGGCAAGCCTATGTGGGTAATACCGATGCGCGCAGAGTGTTGGCAGGTAGCCTGATTCTCGTAGTGATGGCCCTGGTCGATATTGCGGCGGATCTGCGCCTGGTGAACATGCCAGCGTTATTGCCAATAGGCTTTGCCGTGTTTGTTCTAACGATGCCGTTGCCGTTGGGTGACCGGATAACGCGGCTGGTCAAAACCTTGCAAACACGCACCATTGAGCTTGCCGATCTGCAGAAGAATCTCGAACATAGCGTTGATCAACGCACCGAAGAGCTGCGCGCAGCGAACCAGCAACTGGAGCACGTTGCGCACGTTGATCTGTTAACACAGGTCGCGAATCGCCGAGCATTTCTGGAGCACGCCGAGGATGAAATCGCGTGGGCGCGGCGTACTGGCCGGCCGTTTGCGCTTATCGTCGCTGACATTGATCACTTCAAAATGTTTAACGACGAGTTTGGCCACGCCTGTGGTGATTTTGTGTTGAGCGAGGTCGCTGCTACGTTAGCGAAAAATGTGCGTGCGACAGACTTGCTTGCACGTTGGGGTGGTGAAGAATTTGTTTTTATTCTGCGTGAAACCGACGCGGCTGGCGCGGCGGATTTGGCGGAAAAGTGTCGCCTCCTGATCGAGCAGCGACGCTATGCATACGGTGGCATGGAATTGGGACTCACGATGACGTTTGGCGTGAGCGAGTATCAGTCCTGGATGACGATTGAGGAATGCATGCAGGAGGCAGATGACGCGCTTTATCACGGGAAAGCGGCCGGGCGTAACACTGTCGCGCGCGGCAAGCCCGGCAAGCCACGGCACCGGGCCGGCAGCGTTGTTGTCAGTACCGAAATTGCGTAGCTAGTACACTTTATTCGTTGCAGCACACTAACCACTCTCCAGCAATCGCTTGAGCGTAACATTCGCGACTGACGTCACGAATCGGGTCGTGTAAGAAGCGCTCCCATCACGTCTTCAGCAGCGTCTAAACTGGGTGATATCCGCGCCCAACCCCACTATAATGCAGGCCTCTATTTTTCCTTAAGAGGGGGGGGCTATGTTACGTCCTGCGGTTATTGCGCTCACCGTATTCACACTCGTCAATGCGACTTATGCCGAACACAACGAAACGGAAGAGTTATTGGTTACCGGGTCGCGCGCTACGCGGCAAATAGAGGTTGCCGACACGGTAGAAATCAGCCCGGATTCAGCGGCGTTGTTGCGTAAGGCGCCGGGCGCCAACGTTAACGGCAACGGACCGCTGACAGGCATTGCACAATACCGCGGCATGTATGGCAGTCGCATCAGCGTTGCGGTCGATGGTGCGGTGATTGGTGCGGGAGGCCCCAACTGGATGGACCCGCCTCTCAGCTACGCGCCAGCGGCGCTGCTCGAATCGCTGGTAGTGTATCGTGGCATCGCCCCGGTCGGCGCCGGACAGGAAACCATCGGTGGTGCGATTAATGCCACCACCTGGTCGGGGGACTTCGCCAGTGGCGAGTCTTTCGAAAGCAGCGGCCGCCTGCAAGCCGGTGGCCAGCCGGTAAGCGACGCCTGGCTGGTCAGCGCGGCGGCGAGCGCCGCCACCCATAATCACCGCCTTAAAATTGCTGGTCTCCGCGAGCAGGCAGGCGACGCGGAATTCAACGGCGGTGAAATCCTGCCCACGGAATACGAACGGGCGCGCTATGACCTCGGTTACGCTTACCGCCGCGGTGGTCAAACGCTACAACTGGATTTTGCCCGCAACGAGACCGGCGATAGCGGCACGCCAGCGCTGCCGATGGATATACAGTATATCGATAGTGATCTGGCCAGCCTGAACTACAACTTTGAGGCGGCTTTTTGGGCGCTGGAGGTTAAGCTGTATTACAGCGAAATTGACCACGGCATGAGTAACTATCATTTGCGACAGCCGCCGGCGATGGCTGGCATGTGGCGCCGCAATATCGCCAAGGGTGAGAATCTTGGCTTTAAGTTAAACGGCGCACGCAAGGATAGCAGTGGCAGCTGGAGCGTCGGCATCGATGGCCACGGTGAGCAACACAGCTCTGATATCGACAACCCGAATAGCCCGGCCTTCTTCGTGGTGAATTTCAATAACGCCACGCGTGATCTGCTTGGCGTGTTCGCCGAACGTCAACAACGTTTCAACCATAAGTTACTGGGCGAATTTGGCCTGCGTTACAATCGAGTCGTCATGGACGCCGATGCGATCGATGGAACTCCGGCGCGAATGATGGCCGCGCCGGGCCAGTCCCTGCGTGATACATTCAACGGCGCCGAACGCAACCAGTCCGATAACAATATCGACTGGGTCGCCAAAGCTTATTATCAGGCAAGCGATATGCTGAGCTATTACGCTGGAGTCGCGCGCAAGTCTCGTTCACCCTCTTACCAGGAGCGTTATCTCTGGCTGCCGCTGGAAGCGACAGCCGGTCTTGCCGATGGCCGCACATACACCGGCAATATAAATCTCGACCCGGAAGTTGCTCACGAAATTGAACTGGGTTTAGATTACCAGGCGGCGCGGTTGACCATGTCGCCGCGATTTTTTTATCGTGATGTTGAAGATTATATCCAGGGCGTCGAAAGTACGAATACTAATGCCGTCATGTTGGTCTCTATGATGAATACCGCTAACGGCAGCAACAATGCCCCACCGCTGGAATTTCATAATGTGGATGCCAACCTGTATGGCTTTGATATGGACTGGGCTTACCAGCTCAGCGATCAATGGTCGCTGTCTGGTATTGTAAATTATGTGCGCGGCGAGCGCGATGACATCGATGACAACCTGTACCGTATCGCACCATTGAACAACACTCTTGCCGTTAACTACCGGGCCGAGCGCTGGCAGGCAACGCTGGAAAGCGTAGCCTACGTCAAGCAGGACAATGTGTCGGCCACCAATAGCGAGCAGGAAACTCCAGGCTATGGCGTGCTCAATGCCCGCGGCTATTGGCAGGTTTCCAGCGGCGCACGGTTGAGCTTCGGCGTTGAGAACCTGCTGGACAAAAAATACCGTGATCATCTGGCCGGCTACAATCGGGTTCGGGGCAATGACGATATCGCACTGGGAGAAAGACTGCCGGCTTACGGACGCAATCTGTTCGCCCGTGTTGATTACGAGTGGTAAAACGGGCCGAGGTGCTCGAATTTAGCCTCTCCGTTCCCAATGCCTTTTCCCGATAACGGTTTCCTCGCTTAAGGATATAGGTGCCCGCTGGCTGTGCATCGATTGCGGTGTATGCCAGCTAGGCGCAGTCCAGACGCGCTCCTGAACCACCTGCGTGGCTGCGGGCCGTAGGGCACTACTAACGCTCCAGATTGTGACTATGACCGACTGCAATATCGACTACCGGCATTGACTTCAAGGCGAACCGATAGTAACTTTCAGCTCGGAACGCCATTGATTTTCTTATCCTTTTTTACCGAAGCAAGCCATGCTGGCGCTGTTGTCGTAGATTCGCATTCGATCAGCGACGTTAGTGGTATTTTTGGATTTATCTTAGCCTCCAATTGAGTCATTTTTAGCAAGGGTAGTAGCGATGATTTTAGTAGACAGTGCATTGCAAGAGCGAGAGCAGCAAGGGCGCCCGGTAAGAGTCGGCTTGATTGGAGCCGGTTTTATGGGGCGAGGAATTATCAATCAGTTTGTGAATTACGTTACTGGCATGCGCCTGGTCGCCGTCTCCAACAGAACCGTTGAGCATGCACGAGAAGCGTTCCGTTTAGCCGGAGAGGATAGCGTTCAGGAAGCTGAAAACCTAAGCCAGCTCGATGCAGCTATTAATGCGGGCCACTACGTGGTCACCGGTGACGCCGGCTTGCTGTGTGAATCCGATGGTATCGATGTGCTGGTCGAGTCTACCGGCCATGTGCAGTTCGGTGCGGAAATTACGCTGAAAGCCATCGATTGCGGCAAGCATTTAGTGACCATGAATGCCGAGCTGGATGGCACCGTGGGGCCGATCCTCAAGCACCATGCAGACCGCGCCGGCGTAATTTTTACCGGCTGCGATGGCGATCAGCCCGCCGTACAGATGAACCTTTATCGTTTTGTAAAGAGCATAGGGCTAACGCCATTGCTATGTGGAAATATCAAAGGGCTACAAGATCGTTACCGTAACCCCACCACGCAAGAGAGTTTCGCCAGGCAGTGGGGGCAGACGCCGTCTATGGTGACGAGCTTTGCCGATGGTACGAAGATTTCGTTTGAGCAGGCTATTGTTGCCAATGCGGCCGGAATGAAAGTCGCAACCAGAGGAATGCTTGGTTATGAGTATGATGGCCATATCGATGACATGGTAGAGCGCTATGATATTGATGAGTTAAAGGCGTTGGGCGGTATTGTCGACTATGTGGTCGGTCCCAAGCCCAGCCCTGGCGTGTTTGTCTACGCGTCGAACAACGGCGACACCCAGCAAGCGCATTACTTAAACTATGGAAAACTCGGCGAGGGGCCGTTGTACAGTTTCTACGTGCCTTATCATTTAACCATTTTCGAAGTGTCAATTTCGGCTGCAAGGGTTGCGTTGTTTGGCGACCGGATAATTTCTCCACTGGCAGGGCCGGTCGTTGATGTGGTTGCGGCTGCAAAAATTGACCTCACCGCTGGTCAAACCCTCGATGGGCTTGGCGATTATATGACTTACGGGCTTTGCGAGAATGCCGATATTGTTGCTGAACAAAATCTGTTACCAATGGGTATAGCAGAGGGGGGGCGGTTAACAAGAAGTATTGCCAAAGATCAGGTCATTACGCTGGATGACATCGAACTTCCCGCCAACGTGGCTGTGGAGCTTCGACAACAACAGAGTGCTCATTTTTCAAAGTAAGTCTTTTTCGCAGGTTTTTTTATGGATAGTGCAAAACAAGTTATCGACAGTGATCTGGAATATATATGCGGTCATCTCGAACATGAATTTTCCCGGATGGAGGGAAAAAAACTACTTATCGTCGGCGGGGCCGGTTTTCTTGGTCATTACCTGGTACAAGCGTTATTACATTGGAATGCCACAAGCAGCGGGGATTCCATCTCGTTAACAGTCTTCGATAACTATATTCGCGGCGTTCCTCCGTGGCTGTCTGCATTGGAAGATAGTCCAAACCTCAAGTTAGTTAAGCACGATATTACCGATCCATTGCCAAACGATATGGACGATTACAGTTTTATTATCCATGCGGGGTCAATCGCATCACCCACTTACTATAGGCAGTACCCTATTGAAACAATGGATGCCAACGTCAACGGTTTGCGAACCCTGCTTGAGTATTGCGTGGCGCAAAGCACAACAGGAACACCGGTTGAAGGGTTTTTGTTTTATTCCACGAGTGAGATTTACGGTGACCCAACGCCGGAGAATATCCCGACGGCTGAAACCTATCGAGGTAATGTTTCGTGTACCGGGCCACGTGCCTGCTACGACGAATCGAAACGCTATGGCGAAACACTTTGCGTGAACTTCGCGCAACGGCGAGGAGTGCCGGTAAAAATCGCGCGGCCGTTTAATAATTATGGCCCGGGGTTACAGATAACCGATCGTCGTGTGCTGCCCGATTTTGCCAGGGATGTATTGAACGGTCGTGATATTGTTATGCTGTCTGATGGCGCGCCTACACGTACGTTCTGCTATATCGCCGACGCCATTGTCGGCTACTACAAAATTCTCGTCAAAGGGCGTGCCGGTGAATCCTACAATATTGGTACTGAAGCACCTGAAATCAGTATGAAGGTTCTGGCGGAAAAAGTGGTAGAACAAGCATCTCGGCTTTTTGACTATAAAGGCAAAGCCGTTTTCCAGGAGAGCGAAGATAAAGACTATTTGATAGACAACCCTAACCGGCGCTGCCCCGATATCACCAAAGCCAGGGAGCAGCTGGGGTATGATCCTAAGGTGACGGTTGATGAGGGGCTTGAGAAAGCCCTCCTCTGGTATAAAGAGAACAGCGAGGCGGAAGACGAATAATGAGAGTTTCAGTTGCGGGAACCGGCTATGTTGGTCTGGTGTCGGGCGTGTGTTTGGCCGATCTTGGACACGATGTGGTTTGTGTCGATGTTGACCAGGACAAAGTCGATAAAATAAATAATGGCGTCGCTCCGATATATGAAGACGGATTGGAGGAGCTATTGGCGCGCAATATTGGTGGCCGCCTCAAGGCAAGTAATGATTTGCACCGGGCTGTGCTGGATACAGATCTGACATTGATTGCAGTGGGCACACCGTTTGACGGAGAGGTAATTGACCTTAGCTATATAAAAGCGGTCGCCGCAGAGGTCGGCGCGGTTCTAGCCGAAAAAGACAGCTATCACATGGTGGTGGTCAAGAGTACGGTAGTTCCCGGTACCACTGACGAAGTCGTCCTGCCTATTTTGCTAAACAAGTCCGGCAAAATCGCGGGTCAGGATTTCAGTGTGGGTATGAACCCGGAATTTCTTAAAGAAGGCGAAGCGATCAAGGATTTCATGAATCCTGACCGCATTGTATTAGGGGCATCCGACCCGCGTGGGATAGAGTCTCTGCAAGAGCTTTACGACGTTTTCAAGGGTGTCGACAAGCTGGAAACAAGTTGTCGCACCGCGGAAATGATCAAGTACACAGCTAATTCACTGCTGGCAACGCTGATTTCATTCTCCAACGAAATAGGCAACTTGTGCGCGACAACCGGTGGCGTGGATGTTAAAGATGTGATGGCCGGTGTGCATCTCGACAAACGTTTGAGCCCTATATTAGACGATGGAACACGAATCACCCCCGCGATCACGACTTATATAGAAGCGGGCTGCGGCTTCGGCGGTAGTTGTTTTCCGAAGGATGTTAAGGCGCTGGTGGCGTACGGGCGAGCACAAGGTGCATCGATGGTGCTATTGGAATCCGTAGTGAACATCAATGCCAGGCAACCCTATAAAATGCTGGAAATTCTAGCTGATCACTTCGATGATCTGGCGGGCGTTAAAGTCCTCGTCCTCGGCTTAGCGTTTAAGCCTGGCAGCGATGATATGCGCGAGTCGCCCGCTATTCCCATCGTCAATTCCTTGCTTGATCAGTCGGCAAGAGTTTCTGCTTACGACCCGGTAGCGGAATCAGAGGCAAAAAAAATATTTGGTGCGAGTGATGTCGAGTATGTGTCTGACCTGGAAAAAGCGCTAGGTAATGCCGATGCAATATTGCTGGTAACGAGTTGGCAAGAGTTTGGCGCGGTGTCGGAAATACTTGGCCGCCTTGAAAAGCAGCCGTTGGTGGTTGATGGCAGGCGTATGTTGAAAAGCGATCAAGTGCAGAATTACGCGGGTATTGGTATGTAATTGCCGGTAACGTTTGTTGCCGATGAGTTGCACAGATCGGCACGCCAGGCCGTTGCCTTAAATGAGGGTCGTGGCTCACGAGAGGGCCTCATTGCGAAACTCAAGTAGCACTGCCAGGGGAGTTATGTATTCGCGACTGCGCTTGTTGGCTATCAACTGTCTATGTTCCTGGCATTCTCACGCACAATATCACCTGTGAATCATAGGTTCGGCTGACGCCTCATGTGCGTGGGGTCAGCGTCGTACCAGTACCGAGGCGTAAGATATTCGTCTTGTTCATTTCGAGTTCGTGCGTCATGTAAACGCTCCCGTAGTGGATGACTCAAAGTCCGGCGCGCATATCGTACCCGATGAGTTGGGGTTCAAATGGCCCTTGATAGCTGTATCGGGCTATACAAAGCCGCCAACATTCCCTCAAATTTGCCTCGAAACCCGCGTTTTTACGAAGCTGCTTCTGCTCGTGTGCCTAACACTTTTGTATTACTGCCTAAACAGCCCTTTTGTAGTATGTTGACGTCTTGTTTCCCCGCTGCTCTGTGGGCCGTGGGCTTGACCAAATCTAAGAAGGGGTTCAATGATGAAAAAGCGGTTTTTGACCAATACACTCGTTTGTCTGTTGCTAGCCATGGCTGCGCCGGCGGCTGTTAGCGAAGCGCTCGACTATAACTTCATGCAGGCTACGCCGGTCGGAAGCTGGCAGTTAAGGGAGGACACAACCACTGACCACAAGGGCAGGCAAACTGTTATCCAAATGCGCTCATCGCTGATTGGTGAAGAGATGCGTGACGGTGAGAAACATTACTGGATAGAAATGGACATGAACACATTCAAAGTCAAAAGAGGTAAGCGTAAGCCTTCGGGTGACAGGGTCATCATGAAGTCGCTGGTGGCCGAGAGTGCTTTGCAAGGCGACCCAGCCAACGCCGTGAACAATCTGCGCGCGTTTGGCCAGGAAATGATAATGCAAACCGGCGATCAGGATCCGATGATTATGCGTGGCGTTGGTGGGATGGCGGAATCAATGATGCAAGCTATGGGTACTAAAGTGACCTACGCGTATAAATTTGTTGGCGACGAAGATGTGACGGTCAAGGCCGGCAGCTTTCCAACGCGCAAAATACAGGGCAGTGGCGCTACTGAAATCAAGGTGATATTCAAGAAAATTAGTGTGACCAGTAACAACAGCGCATGGATTTCTGACAGTGTGCCTTTTGGTATGGTTAAAGCTGAAGGCGAAACTATCACTAACGGCAAAAAGAGCACCCACTTCTCAGAGCTGCTGGAGTACGGCGATACGGGCGCGGTCACCCAAATTACCAAAACACCCAAGGAGCTGCCGGCGCTGCCTAATATGAAAAATATATTTGGGCAATAGGAGAGTAATTTACGCTAAGCTGAATGGCACTTAGTTAAGCCGCAAGCTTCTTTGCATGGCCATGTTTTCTGATTTC
>CAZJDL010000087.1:0-8155 GCA_964544755.1 uncultured Pseudomonadales bacterium
TAATGCGTACTTGCTCAGAGTAATCGGCATGTGAATTTAAGCCCGATTGCCCTGCGTGTACCACCAGGTGCGTGGACTCGACAACACTGTTGGCCCGGCGCAATAGAGCGTGCACGCGCGCCAGTAATTCGCTGAATGAGAAAGGTTTGGTCAGGTAATCGTCGCCGCCGCGCTGCAACCCCTGTACCCGGTCGTCGAGTGATCGCTTGGCGCTCAAAATAATCACCGGCGTATTAATTTTTCGCTCGCGCATGCGCTCGATGATAGAAAGCCCGTCGAGTTGCGGTAGCATAATGTCGATGATGCCGACATCGTAAGAGTCATTCAGCGCAAGATCCAGCCCCGTCATTCCGTCGGCGGCATGATCCACGGTAAAACCTGCCTCCTTCATACCCCTCTGAATAAAGTCGGCAATCGTGGAGTCATCCTCAACAAGCAGAACTCTCATTGACTGTTTAACTCGTGAGCAACGGTTACTCGTATAATAAACCTGGTTTGCTGCGCTGCAAGCCCTTTTTGAGTTACATTACCAGATGATGAACTAAGCCGTACAGATACTGATTTATAGTAGGGGCGCCTCTAAGAACAGCGATTTTTTTCGTGAGAGCACAAGGAAGTGTGGCGCTTATGTACAGGATGTACGGTATGCCGATTTTGCAGCAGCAAAAATCGGTGACGCGGCTAGCGCGGTACAAATGCGTTTTCAGAGGCGCCCGTCAATGCTAACGTTTAAATATGAGGTTATCCGTCTTGCACTTTCGCACCTGGCCAGCCGTTTTGCTGGCACTCGAACTGCCACTGTTGACCAATGCCGCCGCGGAAGAAGTGGCGGATCATCGCGAGCCGGCTACCCAGGCAGCAAGATTTTACCGCAGCCCGGAAGAACGGCGCGAAGTAGGGCTAGGCACGCAACTCACCAACTGGTTGTTATTTTCCGGGCTTTATGAAATAGAAAAAGAATACCTGGAAGAGCACTATCAAAACAATACGACCACCACAGAAGATGAAGGGGCTGCACAGGCAATTGAGGCCGTATTTGAAGTCACCCTTTACCCATGGCTTATCGCCGAATTTGTGTTCGAGGTCGAATACGATACCGGCTACTTCGCGCGCACCGATGAAGGCTTGATAGCCATCGAATCTGAAAACTGGGGGTTAAAAATTGGCCGCCAGTATCTGCCGTTTGGCGAATACTACAGTCACTTTGTTAGCAGCCCACTATTGGAATTCGGCGAAACGCGCGCGACTTCGCTGATTGCCGATCATGCATTCAATGACAATCTTGAAGTCGCTGCTTTCGTATTCGATAGCGATTTTGACAAACCCAACGGCAACAATGCCTACGACTGGGGCGTCGCTGTTGAGTATGTGTCTAGCAATGAAGCCACCAGAATCGGCGCCAGCTATTTATCCGACCTTGCCGAAACCGACGAGCCTCTACTCGAAGAGCACGTTTACACCTACCGACGGCGGGTGCCCGGATGGAGCGCCTACGCTTTGGTGGGTTTCGACCACTTTGAACTAACCGCTGAAATAGTTCGGGCGCAGCGCGCATTTTTACCGCTTGAGGGTTTTGCAATGCCTGATGAAGAAGAAGTCGAGGAAACAGAAATGGCGGCAGCGTTCAAGCCCACCTCGTATAACCTTGAGCTGGCCTACTTCCCGCGACCAAATTTGCAGTTCGCCGTGCGCATCGAACACAGCGATGAACTGCAGGACGCACCCGCATGGCGCTACGGCGTTTCAACCACCTGGCGCGCCGGCAAATACGTTGGTGTGTCGCTGGACTATTTGTACGGTAAGTTCAAAAAGGGATTTGTACTGGACGACAATGACAATGAACTGGATCACAGCCATCAGGTGGCGGCGCAGGTGGTGGTGGAATTTTGACTTGCTGGAGTATGAATGATTGGCATCCCGCCAGGGATCGATTGTATGCACCAACGCCTGATAAACGCGCTGCGGCGCGGCAGCAACATCAACTTCTATACTGGGTGAAACCGTGCGCATCCGCATCAGTCACTTCGCTTCAACCGGTGACGGGAGCCGCGAAGCGGGCAGCAAACTAGCCGTTTGGCGCAGGATTTTTCCCCTCCTTTTATTTATTATGAGTATTATCGATTGGGTCGCAAGCCCTTCAGCACCAACTCATGGAAACCCACCATACCGATAACTTTTTCGTCCTTGATCACCGGCGCAATGGAAATACCGAAGTTGTTAAACAGCCGTGCGCAATATCTGACATCCATTTCCGGCCGCACCGATATCACCGGCTTGGTCATGATTTCATAGCTGTTGATACGATCCGGCGCCCTGTCCTTGGCCAGCACTTTCTTGGCGATATCCGACAATAGAATGATGCCGTATTCGTCGTTGTCATCGCGCTTATCCACTATCAGAGTCCTGGCACCGGTCTCCGCCATTTCGTCCAGCGCGTTCTTAACGGTGGTAAATCTGTCGATTATGGTAAAGTTATCGCGCATCACATCACTGACGCGCACCACTATTTTCTCTTTCATAACTCCTTCTCTACTTTATCACTGAGTGACTGAATTTGGTGGCTAACACCAACGGCGTCCTCGACATCGATCTGCAAGGCGATACCGGTGCCCGAGGTTTCATCAAATTCACCGGCACGGCCAATTTCCTCCATGATATGGCGGCTTAGGTGTTCCTCCACCAGAAACAACAGCACATCGCGCTGGGTCTCCAGGGTTAAGCCAAGAAAGGTTTTGTTGCGCTTGGATCCTTCGCCACGCGCATTGCTGATGGTGGTGGCGCCGGTTGCGCCCGCTGTACGCGCGGCGTCAATAACCGCGCCGGTTTTATCGTCTTCGACAAAAACGATAATCATTTTAAAGTGCATATTACCCTCCGTCGGGGATACTTGAATCTACTTCGCCCGCTTGGCGACTAGCGTGGAAAGTTGAGCGTAAGCCATAACCGATATAATCGGAAACAAACTGGCAAACGCAATGAGCCCGAAACCATCGATTAACGGATTGCGGCCCGGAACGTTTTCGGCCAACCCCAGCCCCAACGCAGCCACCAACGGTACGGTTACCGTCGATGTGGTCACGCCACCGGAATCGTAAGCCAGCGGCACGATCATTTTTGGCGCAAAAAAAGTTTGAATCACCACCACGACATAACCGGTAATGATGTAATAGTGAATAGGATGGCCCACCACAATACGAAAAGAACCCAAAGCAATGCCCACCGCAACGCCCAGGGCAACTGCGTTGCGCAAACCCCAGACGCTAATCGCACCGCCCGAAACATGATTGGCCTTGATTGCAACCGCAATAAGCGATGGCTCGGCAATAGTCGTGCTAAAGCCAATCATAAAAGCGAACAGATACACCCAGCCGTAATCCTGCCAGCTTGCTGCAAGCCCCGCTGCATCAGTCACAAATTCAGGGTGAGTTAGTTGCTCGGCCATCACCCGGCCAAGCGGAAACAAGGCGCGCTCCAGGCCCACCAAAAACAACGACAGGCCGAGCACGACATAGATAAAACCGATACAGACTTGCTTGACATGCGGTATCGGGCGACGGATCACGAACAACTGAAAACCAAATATCACGGCCGCTATGGGCAGTACATCGCGTATCGTACTCAACAAGGTACTAACAAAACTTTGCAACAATTCCATTAGATCATCATTCCGTATGCCATCACAAAAATGATCGGTGTCAACGACGCAAATGCAATCAAACCAAAACCGTCTAGCATGGGGTTGCGCCCCTTAATTGCCGAGGCTAATCCCACCCCCAGCGCCGTAACCAGCGGCACGGTAATCGTTGAAGTCGTCACGCCACCGGAGTCGTAAGCAATGCCGATAATTTCCTGCGGGGCAAACGCCGTCATCACCACCACTCCGATATAACCGATAATAATCATGATGTGTATCGGCCAGCCGCGCAAAATACGCAATACGCCAATCACAATCGCAAAGCCGACCGCCAGGGCCACGGTAAGGCGCAAACCGGTCGCATAGCTGTGTTTGGAGTCGGCGTTATTGGCAATTGCATCGGCATCGGCCGCCACCTGCGCCGCCTCATCCGCCACCGCGATCAACGCCGGTTCGGCAACGGTAGTGCCAAAACCCAGCGCAAAAGCAAACACCAGCAGCCAGCTAACGCTGCCCTTGCGCGCGAACGCCTGCGCCAGGCTTTCGCCGATGGGAAACAAACCCATTTCCAGACCGATGATAAAAAACGTCAGACCCAGCACAACAAACAAAATTCCCACGGCAAGATCCAGCACATTGGGCAGTTCTTGCTGCAGCACGAATAGCTGGAAGAATAATATGACGGCGATGATGGGCAGCAAATCACGCATGCTACCGATCAAGGGGCGCAGCAAGGCGTTGGCGTGTCTTAGCATTGCGAACAGGTCTCGCGCAAAAAGGGTTGGTTTCTCTCGATATCTAGCCCTTCCAGCTTGTTCGCGTTGAAGCGGGCAACATCCTTGATATGGCTCAGCCAGTTGTCTATAAGGCCGTGTTCTTGGCTGTCTATCGCTGCCTGTATGCCACCGCAGCCGTAATGGCCACAAACGATAATGTGTTTCACCTTAAGCACTTCAACGGCAAACTGTATGACAGCAAGGCAGTTCAAATCGGTGTGCACGACTACGTTGGCAATATTGCGATGCACGAACACCTCGCCCGGAGGCAAATTGACTATCTGGTTGGCAGGCACGCGGCTGTCTGAACAACCGATCCAAAGCAATTCCGGGCTCTGTTGCTTGACCAGCTTCGTGAAAACTCCGGGTCTTCTTCCTTGACCGCGGCTGCCCACTTCGCATTTCTATCAAACAGATAATTTAGTGTTTTCAAAACCTGGCGCCTCTTGGTGATTAGCGACATATCACGCTCGTGTACTCAGCGTTAGCTTGCGCGCGCCGCGATTTTCCCCAATGGTAGCGTAAACTGGTGGGCCTCGTCACTCATACTGTAACGTTCAGCGAGTCGCCAAAGGCCAACAGCAGCGCCACCTAAGAGCGCCTACTTTTGGTGCAGCTCTTGCCATGGTGGCTCACATTGCTTGCGACGAACAATGTCCGAGGCTCTGAACGTTACAGTAGCGGTAACAAGGTACGCTGGAACCGACGACAGCTTTTGCACACAAATAATGCACGCAAAATAGCGCACAAACCGGTACACTACGCCGCCTTGCTAACCTCGAACCGGATGCCCAACACACCGGGGCAGTCAGCATGCTCGGGCATTCCACGCATTTCATCTATTTCAGGTACGCTAAATGACTACCGACACGGTAACCGCATTTAATCAATTCGCGCTGATAAAACCATTGCTCAAAGCATTGGATGACGTGGGTTATGAAACCCCCTCACCCATTCAGGCGCAAACGATTCCGTTGTTGCTGGAAGGCAAGGATGTAGTAGGCCAGGCACAAACCGGCACCGGTAAAACAGCGGCTTTTGCCCTGCCAATCTTATCCAACCTCGATCTAAAGCAAAAAGATCCCCAGGTTTTAGTGCTGGCGCCTACCCGTGAATTGGCTATCCAGGTGTCGGAAGCCTTTCAAAAATACGCCAAACACCTGCAACGTTTTCACGTATTGCCGGTTTATGGCGGCCAGGACTACAGCGGGCAAATACGCGCATTAAAACGCGGCGTACATGTGGTGGTGGGCACACCCGGGCGCGTCATGGATCATATGCGCCGTGGCACATTAAAGCTGGGCAAGCTCAAAGTCCTAGTGCTGGATGAAGGCGATGAAATGCTACGCATGGGTTTTATCGATGATGTGGAATGGGTTCTTGAGCAAATACCGGCGGACAGGCAAATCGCGCTGTTCTCCGCCACCATGCCGCAGCAAATCCGCCGCATCGCCACGCGCCACTTAAACGAGCCTGCACAGATCACGGTTAAGGTTAAAACCACTACCGCCGATACTATTCGGCAGCGCTTCTGGCCAGTCAGCGGCATGCACAAACTGGACGCCTTAACCCGTATCCTCGAAGCCGAACCCTTCGAGGGCATGCTTATTTTCGTCCGTACCCGAATCGCAACGGTTGAGTTATCCGAAAAACTGAAAGCGCGCGGTTACAATTCGGCGCCGCTGAATGGCGATATTCCGCAAAACCTGCGTGAACGTACTATTGATAATTTAAAAAAAGGCAAACTCGATATTATTGTCGCCACCGACGTGGCCGCCCGCGGTCTCGACGTGGAACGCATCAGCCACGTAGTGAATTACGATATACCGAATGATACTGAAGCCTATGTGCATCGTATTGGCCGTACCGGGCGCGCAGGCCGCCAGGGAGACGCCATTCTGTTTGTTGCACCACGCGAAAAACGCATGCTGTACGCCATCGAAAAAGCCACCCGGCAAAAGATCGAACAAATGAAACTGCCATCAACCGAATCGATTAACGACAGGCGCGTCGCCCGCTTTAAACAACGCATCAGCGATACCTTGGCGAATGAACAGTTAGGCCAGTTTTCGCAACTAATTGAACAATACCAACAGGAGCACAACGTACCGGCCGCGGAAATTGCCGCCGCGCTTGGCCACCTGTTGCAGGGCGACACCCCCTTGCTACTAAAGAACAAACCGCAACGGAAAGCCGACAAGAGCTGGGAAAAAGATGGAATAAAACCCGCAAAAAAACGTGATAGAGCCGCACGAAGAGAGTCAGCGCCCGAAGAAGGCATGCAGCGTTACCGCATCGAAGTGGGCCACAGCCACAACGTGATGCCGGGTAACATCGTCGGCGCCATTGCCAATGAAGCGGGCCTCGACAGCGAACACATCGGGCGCATCAGTATATTTGATGACCACAGCCTGGTTGATTTACCAGGGGGCATGCCCAAAGACATTTTCAATAATTTGAAAAAGACGTGGGTGTCCGGGCAGCGATTGAGGATTTCGCGTTTGGGGAAACAAGGGAAGCCTGGGAATGCGGATAAGCGAGTTAGGAATAAGGGCAAAGGGCGGAATCGCGATGAAACCAAGCCGAAAAAAGCGGCGCGGGGAAAGCCCTAATAAACAGTGAATATTAAATCTATCACGTCAATACCTGCCCCCTTACCGCTGCGTGGCTATCTAAATAGCGCCCACGCATGCACGCTGGTCGTCGCGCCCCATATTCAGCACAAAAGGATCATCGGCCTGGCGGCTAACGAAATCTTCCTTGCTGGATAAACCCAGCCATTGGTTTTGAATAAGCACCTGCGCCGTTGGCGGGCCGAGCGTCGTTCCAGGCCCTAATATAATTATCTTGTCAGGCGCGAATTCCTTGATGGCAACCTCAACCGCCTTCGAGTAGTCATAGGTTTGACGCACCTGATAGCCAAATGTGTACTCATACAACGCATCAAGGTCAGTTGCATAGGGTTGCCATATTCTGCCGCAACCGTCGATAAGCGGTAACTCAGACGCGGAAAATAAATCGGCGGGCAACATCGACTTTGCCCGCGCCGATTGCGGCCGCACTAAGGGACTATGGAACGCTCCGTGATTGGGCAGGCTAAACGGGTAACGGTCTTGCTGTAGTGGCAACATTTTTAGTAGCAGCTTTATGCCCTTCGCATTCGCTGCCAGCACCAACGTCCCTCCTAGTTTGATGGAGGTGTAGATTTCAACATCGGGCTGCTGCGTCAATTCCAGCACGGTGGATTCCACCGTTTTCTGTAGAGAGGGGTCACTTTGCCATCGTTCGTTAACCAATGGATAAATTATCTGGCCACCCCTTGCCTCGTTGTGCATCAGCGTGCCCATGCTGTTAACAACGTGTAAAGCCGCCGCCTCCGCCAAGACATTTGCGCAGGCAAGCGCAAGATACCAGCCCATAGAATTGCCGGTGACGGCAACGATCTCGAATTTTTTCCTATCGATACTTTGGAAGTCAGACAATGCACAGGCGTAGATTAGCACTGATGCGTTATTTCCCGTGGTATGCAGCGATGGTTTGAATGTTGCCGCCTGGTCAAGCTTGGTGATGGAGGCTTGCCCTTGCTGGTCGCGGTAGCGATCGATGGCGCTAATGAATTCGGCTTTGTCGCGGTGATATTTCTGCAAATAGCCCAGCTCCGCCTTGCCATAGGTGCCGCGGCCGGGGCAAATGACGACGGCTTTTTGTCTCATGGCTTTCTTCCGCTCATGACTTTCTTCCGCTC
>CAZJDL010000087.1:8255-17470 GCA_964544755.1 uncultured Pseudomonadales bacterium
CTTTCTTCCGCTCATGACTTTCTTCCGCTCGAGGCTGTTTCTGGCTCATGGCTGTTTCTCGCTCATGGTTTCTTTTTGTTCATGGCTTCTTTTTGTTCATGGCTGTTTCTCGCCCATCACCGTAAGCGCACCGTTCACAATGGTCTCGACACTGGGTAAGACTAAATTGGCGGCCGCTGCCAACGGCACAAACGAATTATCGGCCGTTACCCTGGCCGACGGCGCGGCCACGCCTCTTTCTACCAACAAGGTCATTAGCTGTTCGCCTACCGAGCCTGTACGCCGGCACTCATCGACAATCAAAATGGTTTTGCAGGAACGAGCGACTTCGACGATGGCGTCTTCATTGAGCGGTAAAAGCCAGCGTAAATCTACCACGCGGCAATGCTTGCCGTGTTCTTTCTCCAGTTTACGCGTGGCTTGCAAACTGAGATAGTAGCCATTGGCGTAAGTCACAATGCAAAGATCATCGCCCTCTCCTGCCACGCCAATGTCGCCATACTCAATGGCATCGATGCTGCCAGGAGGCACATAGCTCGACGCCCAAAGTCCGTCGTCGGCTGCGTACAAATCACGGGTCATATAGAGTGCGATCGGCTCCAGAAATATCACCACTCGCCGCTGCTCATGCGCCAGCGCGACGCAGCTACGCAGCATTTTCACTGCATCGCGCCCATTGCTCGGGCAGGCAACGATAAGCCCCGGAATATCGCGGAACACATTGAATGAATTGTCGTTATGAAAATGCCCGCCGAAGCCCCTCTGATAAGCCAGGCCGGCAATGCGAATCACCATGGGGTTGGTAAACTGACCCGACGAAAAAAACGACAGCGTTGCTGCCTCGCCGCGTATCTGGTCTTCGGCGTTATGCACATAGGCTAGAAACTGAATTTCGGGAATGGGAAGAAAGCCGTTATGCGCCAGGCCGATGGCCAGGCCCAGGATACTTTGTTCATCCAATAACGTGTTTACCACTCGGGCGCGGCCAAATTTACTTTGCAGGCCGTTGGTCGCGCCGTAAACCCCACCTTTCTTCCCTACGTCTTCGCCACAGATCACGGCGTTCGGGTATTGCAGCATAATGTCGGCCAGGGCGAGGCCGATAAGGCGCGCCATATGCTGTGGTTTTTCCAGCAGCCGTTGGTCCGTGGCAAAGAGCCGGTCTCGCGCTGTGGCTGGCGCCAACGCGGCGGGTTCGGTTGCGGTTCTCCGCGGCGCTATGGAAGACGTAATCGCGGCGGCGGTTTTTAGCTTGGGGCGCTTAATCGCCAGCTCGGCAATTCGCGCCACCCGCTCTTCGGTTGCACTATCAAGCGAGCATACCTCTTCCGCGCCAAGGATGTTGTTCTCGATTAAAATCCGGGCCGTATGCAACAATGGGTCTTGCGCTTCGTTGGCTTCCAATTGCTCACGACTAAGGTAGGCGGTTTCAACATCCGAACCTGCGTGCCCCGCCAGACGCAACGTTCGACAGTGGAGAAAAACAGGCTTCCTGGTTTTGCGCGTATAGGCGCAAACTTCTGCCGCTGCGCGCCAGCTATCCAGAACATTAAGCCCGTCGCAGGCCACATATTTTATACCTGCCCGGTTTTGAAAACTGGCTTTAATCCACCCTGCCGGCGTGCGCGTGGAGATGCCAATACCGTTATCTTCGCAGATAAATACTATGGGCATTGGCGAGCCCTGGTAGGCAGACCAGCCAGCCGTATTGATCGCGCCCTGCGCCGTCGAGTGATTGGCGGAGGCGTCGCCAAAGCTGCAAATCACAACGCTGTCGTGCGGCATTGTGGCTTCAATATGGCGCATCTTTGCTGCCAGGCCAATTGCATGTGCGGCACCCATGGCTTTGGGTAGATGCGATGCAATCGTGCTGGTTTGCGGCGGTACGAGCAGCGCTTTACTGCCGAACACTTTGTGTCGCCCGCCCGACATCGGGTCGTCGCTGGAAGCCACAAACGACAACAGTGTGTCGTAAAGAGGGGTTTCTCCACAGCGCTGCTTGCTGCGCTGTAGCATCAGCGCGCAACTGCGGTAATGCAGAAAGGCCATATCGGTGATGCGAAACGCTTTACCGAACGCCGCATTGCCTTCGTGCCCCGTGCTGCCAATGGTATAGAAGCTTTCCCCGCGCGCACTCAAGCGGCGTGAGGCTAAATCCAAATGCCGGCTCATTAACTGCGATTCGAAAAGATCGACGACTTCTATATTGGTAAGCCCAACGTCTGCCGGGCGCAAATCGATGGTAGTTTCTGGAAAGTCGTTGTTCTTTACCCGCCGGGTAAAGTTCGTACGCAGAATCTCGGCTCTATTCATTGTTAGCAACAGACACGCGTGACCTCAAAATCAACGCCGACTTAAAGGTTGAATTCAATTCCCTGCGCCAACGGCAGTTCGGTGGAGTAGTTCACGGTGGAAGTACAACGGCGCATATAGCCTTTCCACGCATCCGAACCCGATTCACGTCCACCGCCGGTTTCTTTTTCGCCGCCGAACGCGCCGCCAATTTCAGCGCCGCTGGTGCCGATATTGACATTGGCTATGCCGCAGTCGCTGCCAAGCACCGATACAAAGGTCTCCGCTTCGCGCATATCGTTGGTAAAGATCGCTGAGGACAACCCCTGCGGAACGTCGTTGTGCCAGCGAATAGCGTCGCCTAATTTGGCGTATTTGTAGACATAAAGTATGGGTGCAAAGGTCTCTTTCTGTACCGAGGAGTCAGAGGGTGGCATTTCCACCAGGCTGGGATTCACGTAATATGCGCCCGGGTATTCCGCCTGCAACACCCTCTCGCCACCAATGACGATGGCGCCGTTCTCCTTCGCTGTCGTCAATGCCTGTTGCATATTGTTGTAGGCGGCCTCATCAATCAGCGGCCCAGCCAGGGTCGCGTCGTCCAATGGGTTGCCGACGCTGATTGAGCCATAAGAGGTTTTTAGTGCGGCCAGCAATGTGGGGTAAATATCTTCGTGAACGAACAAACGTCGGGTCGACGTGCAACGTTGCCCGGCGGTACCCACTGCGCCGAAAACGATGGCGCGCGCCGCCATTTCCAGGTCGGCCGAGGGGGCGACAATAATCGCGTTATTGCCACCCAGCTCGAGGATGCTGCGGCCAAATCGCTCCGCTACAACGGGACCGACCTTGCGCCCCATGGCGGTACTGCCGGTAGCACTGACCACGGCTACCCGCGAATCGGCAACCAATTGTGCACCAACCTCGGCGCCGCCGTGTATGACTTGCGACAGCCCGGCGGGCACGGCGCCAATTTCCTTGGCGGCATCGTCAAACAACTTTTGGCAGGCGATTGCCGTTACAGGCGTTTTTTCGGACGGCTTCCATACCACGCTGTTGCCGCACACTATCGCCAGCGCCGTGTTCCAACTCCAGACCGCAACCGGGAAATTGAAGGCCGAGATAACCGCGACCGGACCGATCGGTTGCCAAGTTTCCGTCATGCGATGGCCCGGGCGCTCAGACGCAATCGTTAGGCCGTACAGTTGGCGCGAGAGGCCGACAGCAAAATCGCAAATGTCTATCATCTCCTGCACTTCGCCCAGGCCTTCCTGGTATATCTTGCCGCATTCCAGGCTGACCAGCGCCCCTAAAGCCTCTTTGTTGTCGCGCAGTTTGTTGCCCAATACCCGAACTAACTCTCCGCGCTTGGGCGCGGGAACAGTCTTCCACTGATTGAAGGCCGCAGCGGCACTGGCCACTGCGGCATCGACATCGGCAGCCGTAGAAGATTTAACGTGGCCGATGATGGCTCCGTCAATGGGGCTGTTGACCTGCAGGTCGCCCTCGAGAATAGCTGCTTCATCCACACCCAATTGACTTAGTATGTCGGTCGTTTTAGCTTGCATCGTCTTTCCTCGACGTTAGTCGTTACAATCAATTCAGTGGGCTAGGCGCCACTAGCCGACGGTTCCATCGTGCCATAGTATTGGCCAAAGCGATTGGCGATGAAATCACTGAACTCGATTTGTTCCTGCCGTACAAAACCCTTTTGCGGCAATACGCCTGTTACCAATAGATCGAGCACGGTACAAATCGCGGAAGCCGTCGTGATTTGAATAGCGCTATATAACACACCGTTAATTTCCCGGCTGTATATTTTGTTAGCATAGGATTCTTGTACCAAGCGGCCATTTTTCATGCCGCTGACATTAATGAAAACCAACACCACATCTTGATACGTGATGGGTATGGCGGTTTCCATAATCTCTTTCAGCAAGTCCTGCCGGTCGATCAAACGTAAGTCTTGCAATAACATTTTCATGATATCGCGGTGACCGGGATAGCGCACAGTGCGGTAGTTCAGGTTGGTGACTTTTCCCGCCAGGGTTTCGCACAGGGTGCCCAGTCCGCCCGAAGTATTGAACGCCTCATAGCTGACGCCGTCCAGAGAAAAATGTTCAACTTGTTCCAACGGCAACACCTGACGCAACTCACGTTCAACAATCGCTTCACACGGGTTGCAGTATTCGTTAATCAACCCGTCGGTCGACCAGGTCAGATTATATTTTAGCGCGTTGGAAGGATATTTCGGTAGCGCGCCCACCCGCATGTGCACATTTTGCAGCTCGTCGAATTGCTTGGCGATTTCGTAGGTGGCGATGGAGATAAATCCCGGCGCCAGACCACATTGTGGAATAAACGCGCTGTCGGCGCTTTCGGCCAACGACTTAACGAGGCGGGTGCAGGCCACATCCTCGGTCAAGTCCATATAGTGGATCCTGGCCTCGGCGGCGGCCTGGGCAACGAATTTGGTGATATGAAACGGACAGGCGCTAAGCACAGCAAACTTCCCTTGCATGGTGGCGAGCAACTCGTCTTTGTTCATCACATCGAGGCGTTGTGGCGTAATCTGAGGGTGTTGCGGCAGATGATCCAGCGCCGCCTGCTCGGCGTCGCCAACCGTGACGTGGTAATCGCCGCAGCCAGCCAGCAAGTCCGCGATAATGCCGCCGATTTTGCCGGCGCCCAACAGTAGTATATTTTTCACTGGTATTGCTCCCAACTCCGATGCGCAAAAAACTGTATTGTTCAGCCTACCAGTTTAGGCCTGATTTTGATCAGAATGAATATCTCAATTTTACACTTTGCTGTATTATTTTCGCCAAATACGCGGATATTTCGTCTAATTAGCTATTTTCTGTCTAACATTTAGCCGCCGTGACCACGGGAGAACGACCACCATGATGCTCGACGATAAAGACCAACAATTGTTGAACTTGCTCAGCGCAAATTGCAGGCAGTCAATCGCGGCGTTAGCGCGCAAGCTTAAGCTGTCGCGGTCAACGGTTAAAGATCGCATTGAACGGCTGGAACGCCGCGATGTCATCAAAGGCTACACCCTGCGCTTTAGTGACGACTACGCCGCCAAGCAGATCCAGGCGCAGGTAATGATCACGTCGGAGCCGAAACAGAACGCGCAAATTGCACGCGACTTGCGGCAAATGCAAACCGTTAAGGCCTTGTACGCTGTGAACGGCATTTACGACATGATTGCCATGCTTAGCACCGACTCCACCAAATCACTAGACCAGACTCTGGATCGCATTGGCGCCATGGATGGCGTGCTAAAAACAGTGTCTTCGATTATTTTGTCGACCAAGTTTGAGAGATAACAAAGCGCCGATTCACGACTCAAGTCGCTGGACTTCATGCCGATTAGCAGGGGCGACTATAGTCGCAAGTATTGCGCAGACGGGCCATGCCAATAGCCTGTTCCCCCGCTAGCAGTCACTGAGCCCAGGTCGGCCTGTTGTATCCGCGTATTTACAGCATTTAACATGCTCGCAAGCGATGCACCAACCAGGCGAAGCGAGTGGTATGTCTTATAGACACGGTAACGAAACTCTACCGGGGGATTAGGGAATGATGAATTACTTGCTAATAAAAATTTGTAAATCATCTGTATTTAGATGATCAGGCCCTTGCAAATGAGAATTATTTGCATTTAGATACGTTCCGAATTACTGTGCAGTGCTAAGGTCACAAAAATAGCGACTACGCAGCACATTTAATTCAACACAACATCATTTTAGCAAGAGAGAACGATATTATGTTTATCCAACGAAAAAAAATAGCATTACTTACCGCAGCGTCGATGACACTGGTTATCACAGGCTGCAACGAGTTTGAACAACCAACAAAATATGCTGGATTCCCCATTACCTTAAAAGATGCCACACATAACAGCGACACTTCAACTTCAACTTCCTACGCGGGCCAGATGGCACGCGGTGTATTACGCGAGTCTGTCAAGCAGGTCATTAAAGCACCCATCGGCAGCACACAATCTGAAATTATAACCGAAGTAAACGCCCTGCTGAGAAATGTAAACAATATCATTGACGACCAGATGATTGCTGCGCCGGTTACGAAAGACGAATTTATCGTCCTGGAAACCATTCACAATCAACTCGGTACAGGCAAAAATCTTTATGCCAAGCTGTACGACGCCAACGGTCAGGGCGACCCTATCCCCGGTGTATCAGAAGGCGATGAGGCCACTACACTGGGCGTACCTGGCGTGGTGACCGCACAACAACATATTGACCGTTGGGTTGTAAACCTGGGTGCGCTGCAAAATGGCGCAGGTGGCTATACTGACCCTGTAACCGGTTACAACTACAACCAGTTATTCCCTAAATTCCTGTTAGGCGCTGTGTTCTATAACCAGTCGGTTGATAAATACGTGGACGAATATCTGGTAGAGCCTGGTACAAAAGACAACGATGCTCCCTATAGCGATGGCAAACACTATACCGGTAAGGAGCATTCATGGGATGAAGGTTTTGGCTGGTTTGGTGCCGCCGCTAACTACGGTGAACTAACACCCACCCAAAACCATGCCATCAAGCAGATGGGGGCTGGTCAGCTTACCGCCGCTGACGCCCTCGCCTTGGCAGACTGGAATAGTGACGGCTCTGTATCTTTACTCACCGAGTATACCTCTGGCTCCGCTTACTATGCCGCCAGCTTTGATAAAGACGGTAACAGCACCTACGGCGCGGACATTATGGACGCCTGGCTAACCGGACGCACAGTCATTGCTAATGCTGTAAGTGCCGATGGCAATGCACGCAAATTAACCGATGCTGAGCGTGATGAACTAATAGGCTACGCAGCAACCATTCAGCGCAACTGGGAAATGGTGTTTGCCGAAGCAGTATACAAATATGCAGGCATAGCGCACGGTGACGTATTATTTCTAGAGGCAGGTGGGACTACTGACCCGACCAATTACTACAAACACTGGGGTGAATTGAAAGGCTTTATGCTCGCACTTCAATACGGTGGTGCGAATTCTCTAATCACCAAATCCAAGTTTGAGGAAATTGATAATCTGATTGGTTTCGGCCCCGTTAAACAAGACGGTTCACAGGTTGATGGTGTAGATAGCAGCAATCTTTTCACTATGAGTGCGCCGGATAGCGCTGCTTTTGCGGCTTACAAAGCCAAGCTAATAAGCGTGCAAACCACGATTGATACTTTTTACACTTTAAAAGCAAAACAGCGTACTATTCATCAATAGGGTTCATCGCTTGTAAAAATAAAAGCCGACATCATTCGATGTCGGCTTTTTTATTTGGTCATTTAGAATGCTTAATTTCAGCGCTCATTCAAGTCTGACCCCATTGATACGATACCAGATCAGTCATCTGGAGTTGAGATGTCGTACCATACCAGCGCTCCAAAAACGGCTAACATGCCAACTAACGTGCCGCTAACCACCGCTGCCGTAGTTTTCACTGCGCTGTGCTTCCTCATTTCGATTTTAACTATGTCTTGTCTATCGATGGCCCTATTCTTTGTAAGAATCGAATCGGATGATACTTCCGCGACTTCAACTTCATAGACATGCCCCTGCACTGTATAGACAAAAATCCGAGCCCCTGGTCGCAAATCATCGATCGCAGTGTCCAACATTGCATCAGAGTAACTTGCTGTTGTTGTGCAGCCAGCTAAAGCGTATATAAGTACGATAGCGATGAAACTCTGAATGCTTGAATTTCTAAATCTCTGCATTTTAGAGCCACTTATATTTTGCAAGGTCTAAAGAAATAATTTTGTAACTTGATGCCCGTGGGCCAGCTCTGTGCTGACACCTTTTGATTCAGACATAGTGCCAGTTGTCCGAGACCTAATCCTGTAGTCATACCCTAAGCCACTCAGGCGACCATAAAAGCTCGTCACGTTAACGCTGCCGTCGGCCATGGTTTACAGGTAGTTTAGTTGTGGTGTGAATAGCCCTGAGAGAATTCCGCAGCAGTAATCTGACCTTCGGATGAAGACAATAAGCTAAAAAGTAGGCCTGAATGATCAAGCTAATTGCCACAAAAAAACTGGCGTCGCTAAAAAGTGAAATATTAAAAAAGTCACCCAGAATTCGATGAACGCCCGCCAACACGCCAAGGTAAAGCACCGCTAGAGAGCCAATGACTTCTACTTTTCGGCCGCTCGGTCCGATAATGCCTTCCATCTCACTATATTTTCGGCGCAAGGTTACCAGCAATACGCCCGTCCCAAGAATGATCACACCGCCAAGCCCGACGATGCGTGCTGTCGCTAACTGGCCGCCAAGCGTTTCGCTCATCAAAGCCCAGGAATAAATTATCACGATCAATGCCAAAAACCCATAGCATAGATACACTGTCCACATCGGTACAAACGTAGAAAGTCGCCGATCGGTCAAAGAAGCTTTTCTTAATGCAGGTGCTGGAATTTCCCGAGTCACTGCCATATAGAAAGCGACGAAGTACACCAGGTACCCCAACGTCCATATCGTTAGGGGCGCGACCAGGAGTAGAACGTAATAACCGGGTGTAGGAGTAATGAAAACATACTTGAGGATAGCAAAGACACTGACAGCAGCCACGAGATAGGAAAAGCCCAGCGCGACCGAATTGATTAACGTATAAACTTTGAATTCCGGGTGCTTGGCCACCCAATCAGGGTTTCTTTTAAGGCAATAGTAACTCGCCAGCCGTATACCTGCCCGAGAAGTAAAAACAAAAACGACAGGTATCTGAGTGAAAGCGAGCATAACTAAAAAGAAGTTTGTCATGGCATCAACCCGTAACAAGGTTCAATTGGTTTTCTAACAGCGTACAAATATCAGATTTACTCATCCCCTTGTTTTCGAACGAGGTGATGTTAGCGCCACAGTAAACCCGCAGGTATTTGCCGCAGAACAAAACGACGACAAA
>CAZJDL010000088.1:0-17360 GCA_964544755.1 uncultured Pseudomonadales bacterium
AATAGAAAACTGTTTTCATAGCACCGCAGAAATACCGCTCCGCGTTTGCCCAACGAACGATTCAGATTGTGGCTGGCGCTGGTCTCATCTCACCGTGTTGGTTATGTTTTTGATAAATTCACTTCTTACCCTTCGGGATAAAGAACTAAAACCACACATCCTTCTTGCGACTGTGGAATGTGGGCTGAGCCAATAGGGTTGTTGATAAAAGCCCCTTCGGCATGATCTTCCTTTCCATCGTTGAATATACCTGAAATGACATATATTTGCTCCGGCCCTTCCTCGTGAGCATCAATTCCAGGGAATTTGGCACCGGCTTTGAACTCAAAAACAATCGCTCTCTTTCCGTTGTCTCCCTTCCAGAGAACGCGTTCAAATATATCTGTCGCGACCTCACTACCTGGTAGGTATTTCCAGTTTGTTGACGTTACGCCATCAAAATTAACTTTATTAATCATCACAAAACTCCCGTATCATATTACTTCGCGCACAAAGTAATTATGAAGAGCCATTCTTGCGCTGTCAATTAGTTTGCGCGCATAATAACGAAAAAATATACTTACTTGGAGCTAACCTTTGGCAACACAACTATACGACTTTTCTGCAATGGTTTGTTTTGCGTTATATTCAACTTCCAACGCTATGATTCGGGAATATAGACCTCAATTAGATGAATTTGACCTAACATATCCTCAATTCCTGGTAATGATGAGCCTGTGGAACAAGAACGGTGTTTTCATTAAGGAACTTAGCGAACAGGTGCTTCTTGATGCAGCCACGTTAACCCCCATATTGAAACGACTTGAAAAAAAGGGATTCATCAAACGTGTTAAATCCACTCTAGACGAAAGAGCAAAGGAGATTAGGCTGACAAAAGCAGGATTCTCTTTGCAAGATAAAACATCACCTATTTTTAAAAATATGGAATGCAGAACCAAGCTAACCCAAACTGAACAAAAACAAATCACTACTATCTGCAATCAGATATTATCCCGAATAAGTTAGTCACTGTTAAAGTACTGTTACATAAACAGCTTTCCATTGTTGCCGGGTAAAACTACGCCGCGGCTTCATTGGGTGTGTTGCTGAGTTTTTGGCTGAATTCGTTTTTCCGTGACGCTGTGATGAGCAGACATTCCTGCGCCCGCGTCATGCCAACATATAGCAGTCGTGCACTGCCTGCTTTCCTCTCGTCTGTGTCTTTCATATGACCAATGCCAGGCATGATTACTCTGGGAAATTCCAGCCCCTTGCTGCTGTGGATCGTTGTGACGGTAACCTGGTCTGCCGTTGGGTCATATGCATTTTTACGCTGTTTTGAATCCGCCAGCAGGTAAGGTAACCCGGCCTGCTCTAGCTGCTTTGCGATTTCTTTGCCTTGCCATTTTGTGGCAACCAATATGCCTATATCTCTCCAGCCTACACCTTTTGCATACCACTGCTTTATGCATTTGACTGTGTAGGCAATTTCTTCTGCAAAACTTTTAAATATACGCACGGCGGGTACTGGACCGTGACGGCCCGCCGCTTCGGGTTGGACCAGGGGGATAACGTCTTCATCTGTTGAATGCGGGGCAAGATGGTTTACTGAATGGGGACCAAGATAGCGACTCGAAAACGAGTACGCAAAGCGCAGGATTTCACACGTGTTCCGATAATTTAATCGAAGTATTGTTGTGCGCCCTTTTGCCTGCACACCAACGCTGGATAGGCTAAAGCCGAGTCCAGAGCGGCTTTTGTAAATCGACTGTGCGTCGTCATATAACAGCAGTAGCGAATCGGAGTCAGGGTCGATCATCTGCACGACTAGCCTGAGCCAGTCAGCTTCGAAGTCGTGCCCTTCATCAATGAGTAGTGCTCCATACTGAGCGCGTGGTATCTGGCCTTTATCGACGCCCTTAATGACACTTTCGACCTAGCGTTCAAACACCGGCTTATCAGATTCAATCAGATCGACGTGGTATGTCTTGAGTTGCTGGTTGCACCAGTCATGAAAATGATAAACCTGTACTTGTCCTTCGATCCCTTTCGATGAAATAAAGAATCGTAGTCTGGCAGCAAGCGTGATATTAAAACACAGCACAAGTATGGGTTTGTTCAGTGCCTGAGCGAGGTGTAAACATCGATAACCAAGAATCAGTGTTTTGCCGGAACCTGCGACACCGTGAATGACTCTGTGGCCTTCTCCCATGCTCCGTGCTAGTTGTTCCTGCTGTATATCCATGATCTTGATGATGTCTGGCAGGGGTTTGTATTCGTCTGTATCACCAAACAGTTCCCATTGTGTATCGTCAACGATGCGAATTTCAGGAAACAGGTGCCAGCGAACGCGGTCGATTTGTGGCAGCGTCAGCGTATTACCAAACTGGTAATTAAACATGCCCCAGAGCTGTTCCTGAAATACTTCGGCATCCACACTTGAGCTGATTTCATTTTTATACATCACCAGATGATCGGGCAGCAGTGATTCGCGCTGGTCGTCCGGCAATGCCTTTTCCATTTGCCTGCGGGTGATGTTGGTAAATACTACGCCCCATCCATAAGGCAGGATCAGGTTTCCCTTATATTTTCCTTCCGGATGGCACAGCACCGGGTCTGTTGCCAGTTTATCGAGCACCTTGTAGGTACATTGTCTCGCCTGATCCAGTGGATGTGGTTTGCTGACTAAGCCTTTGCCGGTTAGAAGGGTGACATTTGTTTTGTTGATTTTCTTCAGGGTGTCGGGCTTCCAGTCTTTGACTTCGAGAAACAGCAAACCATGCAATGGATGGAGAATGATAAAATCAGGATAGCGACGTTGACGACCGACGGGAATGTCGTACCAGATCAGGTGGTCATCTTCCAGCAAGGCTTCAAGTCGTCGCGCAAGCCGTTTCTCGCCGGATGTCATCCGGCTAAGTGTTGTTCGATTCAGTGGCGGAATGATTTCAGCCATCTCTTATCCTGTATTGAATAGCCGATTAATGGATTTAAGATGATAACAGTTAAGTCTTAGCACAAATCTCTATGACTCTCAAGGTTTAAGTGGAAGCGGCGTCCGAGGCCGTGATCGACATCACCAGCGTGGCAACTGAAGACAGCTTTGTGGGTGCCGATGCAAGGATGGAGACCTATCTCTTTTACGTATGCATCGGGCGTGCTACCCCGTTGGCCGGCAGGCATGCTCCTTTGCATGAAAGCTTCAATATCTTCCATGTCAGCACCAGTCAGATTTTCAAACAACCAGCTCAGGTAACTGAAATTACGGTAACAGTTTACTAAATGGACTCAATGTTTGTTCACGCCTATCCGCTTTGGGCCACGCTTTTGCGGTTTGAACGATCTTCCAGTCAGCTTTTCCAGTTTCTCGACTCACGTTTCGTTTGCCGGAGGACGGACGGCATGGCGAGATGCCGCGTTGGGCATCCAGCAGTAGGGCCAAATTTCAGCATCAGCTTTTCACGCCGCCCCGGCGAACAAGTTCCGATAAAGGAGAGAGTCGCCATCTTCAAAGAAAGGTTGTGCACGTTGATCGCCACATTGGGTAACTTGGTGGGCGGGGGGGGGGGGGGGGCAGGAGTGAAATAGAGAGGTCAGATCTGGCCAGTGGCATGTCGGTCGCCATTGTTGGGCGTCAAAACGGGACCTCTCTCGTGAAAACAAGCGACAGTACCGAGCCGGTGTCGGTGGGTTTTCTCGCGTCGCATAATGGGGTAAGCGAGCCATGCATAGACAGCATACGTTCGATTGTTTAGTAAACTGTCACCGTAATACGTGAGGCACTACAGCCGCAGAACAATTCGGTTGTTTTATAACCACGTAATAATGGTGGACATTAGAAAAATGCGGGCCTATTCTTCCTACCCTCCGAGTCGTCATACTTTGTGAACTGCACTCGCGCGTTGTGACGAAGATGTCGTTGTCGACTCCGATTTCGAGTTTGCGGCATATTTACAGACAAAATGACGGATACCACTTGGCGGGATGCGTTTGGTCAGTTGCTGAATCGGCTTCGAATAGCGGCCGCTCATGAACCTGCATCGCTATGCTCTCACACGCAGTTGGATCAATGCCGCTACTTGCAGCTAACTGAAGAGGAGTAAATCCGATGAGAACAAAAACTTTCATCTGCCGCAGCGTTATTGCGGCAGTCGGCACCTATGCGCTGATTTTCGGTTCGATTACCAGCGCGCAAACTGACGAGTTCAACCAGGGTCACCGCAACCGCGATTTTTGCCAACTCACAATTCTGCACAACAACGATGGCGAGTCACAATTGATTAACGCCGGTAGTGGCGAGCTCGAGGACTTCGGCGGCGCCGCGCGGTTCGCGACGCTGGCCCAGCGCGAAAAGTTCAAAGGGTATTTCTCGCACGGCCGTGCCCGACGCGCCGGCAGTTTGTTGTTGTCATCCGGCGACAACTTTCTGGCCGGGCCGGAGTTCAACGCCAGCCTCGAGAACGACTTTTTCTTCGACTCGCTGTTGTATGACATACTCGGCTACGATGCGGTCATTCTAGGCAACCACGACTTCGATTTCGGGCCCGACATCTTGCAACGCTATATCGAGCAAAGCTTCCGCAGACAAGTCAAATACGTCAGCGCGAACCTTGATTTTAGCGCTGAACCCGGCCTGCAGGGGCTTGTCGATAGAGGCAAAATCGTGGCCAGCAAGATCGTCAGGCGCTGCGGCTTACGCGTCGGCATCATCGGTGCGACGACCGAGAACCTGCCGTTTATCTCCAGCCCGCGTAACGTGGTTCCTGGCGACGTTCTCGAGGCGGTACTTGCGGAAATTGATCGCTTGAAACGCCGGCGGGTAACGGTTTTCATTTTGGTGAGCCATCTGCAAGATATCGACGAGGACCTCAATCTCCTGCCGCAACTGCCCGCCATTGACATCGCGATTGCGGGCGGTGGGGATGAGCTGCTGGCGAACGAGGGCGATCTGCTGGTGCCAGGCGACGTACTCGATCCTGACCTGCCGTACCCGGTGATGGCGCACAACGCCGACGGTGTGCAGGTGCCGGTGGTCACCACGGCGGGCAACTATAAATATCTTGGCCGGCTGGTGACGCGCTTTGACCGGCGCGGTAATCTGCTAGCCGTTGACAGCGGCAAAAGCGGACCGCTGCGTCTCGCCGGCGGTGACAATCCGGACGCAGTGCGGTCGAGTGGCTTGGTGCAAGCCCTGATCGTCGATCCGGTGCAGGCATCCGTTGATGAGCTTGCGCAGATAACTATTGGTACCACCGAGGTCGGTCTCGATGGCGCGAGAGTGAATGTGCGTGCGACCGAAACCAACCTCGGTAACCTGGTCGCCGACGGCTTGCGTGAATCCGCGACGCAGTTCGCCGTAAGCGAGAGCCTGCCCTTGCCGGATGTCGCCCTGGTAAACGGTGGCGGTATTCGCAATGATGATGTGCGCGGCCCCGGCAATCTAACGGTGCTCGATACGTTTGATATTTCGCCGTTCGGGAATATTGTGTCGATTGTGCCCGACATCCCGCGTGAGCAATTCAAGGAGATCATGGAAAATGCGGTGGCGCGCGTGGACGGCTCAAACCCGTTCCCGGATGAACAGGGAGGCTCGGGGCGTTTTGCGCAAATTTCCGGGTTTACGATGACCTGGGACGCGAACGAAACACCGCAATTGCTCAACGAGGACGACGCCAGTGTTGTGCGCGCAGGCAGCCGTGTGCGTCAGCTAACCCTTGATGATGGCACAGTTATCGTACAGAACGGCAACGTTGTGGCCGGCGCGGCAATCACCATAGCTACCGCCGATTTTCTCGCCCGTGGTGGTGATCAATACCCGTTCCGGGACGCGGCGATCATCAATACCGGCGTGACCGACCAGCAGCAGCTGCGCGATTACATTGAGAATACGCTCGGTGGCACTGTTACCGCAGCGCAGTATCCGGAAGGCGGCTCAAACCGCAACACGCGGCTCAACTAGGCAGTATTTCGGGGGCAGTATATGAAACTCGCAGGGCTGCTTTTTGCCATCGCTCATTGAGCCAGCCTATCTGAATTTGAGCACAAAAAAGACTCTCTAATTAAGCGTATTGAGGTCCTTGGCATAGAGTTCTGCAAGGTTCTTATCGGGGATAAACTTGCTCACCAGATAGCCCGTGAGCATGGACATCACGAAAGCCGGCGGCAGCGCATCGAGGGCCGAGAAATAGTCCCCCATGCCGTCGATACGCTGCATCACAAACTTAAACAGCGGGATAGAGACAAAGCCGACAACCATGGAAGTGATCGCCCCTGCCGCGGTATACCCCCGCCAGAAAAGGGACAAGATCACCATTGGGCAGAAAGTAGCAGCAATGCCGGACCAGCCAAATATCACAAACCAGAATATGGTCCGGCTGGGAGACAAAAAAGACACCGTCAGCGCTAGCGCGAGCGCCAGAACTGCCAGCACAACGGTAATGATGCGTGACAGGCGTGCCGCGTCCCGACCATGCAAGTCGGGGTTAACCACTTTTTGATAGACGTCATGCGTTACCGCCCCGGCCGCCAAAATCAACAAGGAAGACACGGTCGACATAATGGCTGACAGAACAGCGGCCACATAGATACCGACAATCACGGGCGGAAATGTATGTTCTACAAGATCAGGCAACACATTTTGCGCGCCATTGCCCAGCGTTGTTTCAGGGTCTACACCGGCGTTGGTAAAGATATAGCGGCCAATCAAACCAATGCTTACAGCGGATACGCCGACCAGGAAAGTAAAGCCAACGGCAATCCATTTTCCTCTGTCTAATTGCGCACAATCTTTAATAGCGATATAGCGCGCGAAAATTTGCGGAGAACCCATGTAGCCAAGACCGATCAGCATCATACCGAGAATAACCATCACCCCCATCAGCGAATAGTCATTACCTCCCCACAGGGAGGTGAGGCTGGGGTCAATACTGTGCAAGCCACGGAGGATATTGTCGCCATCAATGAACACGAACCAGGCACTGACCGGCAACAGCACAAGACAGCACAGCATCATGGCGCCCTGAAACATATCGGTCCAGGCGACGGCCAAAAAACCACCCATAACGCAGTAAACTACGACAATCACAAACCCGACAATCGCGCCCGTATAGTAGTTCCACCCCAGAAAGCGCTCGAAGGCGGAGCCGGTCGCGTCTATTTGCGCGCTGATATAAATCAATACGAAGATAGTCAGGGAGATAGAGGCAACCAGCCGCAAAAGATGACTCTTTGCCCGAAAACGGCTGGCCAGGTAGTCGGTCATTGTCAGGCTGTCATATTGGTCCGTTAACCCCTTAAAACGCTTTGCCATCACAAACCATGCGATAGATACGCCGATGACTTCACCAACAACCACCCAATAGGCCGTGACGCCAATCATCGCGCCCATGCCGGTTAAACCGAGTAATAGCCATGCGCTTTCTCCCGTCGCCTGGGTCGAAAAAGCAGCGACCCAAAAGCCGAGGGTTTTGCCGCCAGTGAAATAGTCTTTGAGGTCGCTAACGCGCCTGGACGCAACATAACTTAGTACGATCAAAATGCCAAAGTAAATGGCGAGCATGGAATATTTTTCGATCATCACCCTGCCCTATTCATAACAGGTTTGCCACACGTTGACTGCCGCCATAAAAGCAGGACGCCCGGCAACAAAACAACAGCGGGGCTGACCTGGAGCAACCAGGTGAGAGGGGGCTGTGCAAGGCTTATCGGATTCTACTCATTAGTGATCGCGATCATCGACCCGCGCAAAATCCACATTGACACGGAAGAAATGGCAGCTAATAATAAATACGAGCCTGGCCTGACTTGAAAATAATGTGTCATATCTCTCTCCTGCTATTACTTCGATGCAAGTGTGCGGGGTCAAAAGTCTAGAGCGCTACTATTCTGTTGGCGTGAACATTCGACCAACAGAACGGGGCGAACGCGGGACAAATGGGGCAATAATTTCAACGCCGTTTCATATTGAAATTTACTCTCCGTTCTCGTTGAAGTCAATTTTCGAAGGCACATTTGCGGATACGATTAAGATAGCCTCTGACTGCATTCCTGCAAATCGCCGCATACTCCTGCGCAGTAAAAGGAACGGGATTAACCGCCACCAAACGCGGGGATAACCGTGCTCCCATACTCGGCGATGATGTGTTCCTCGTCACCATTGTCCAAATAAATATTGTACTGGGTAACGCCAACGTTCTGCAGCTCCTTGATCTTATTGATATGATCATTCGACGTACCCAAGACACAGAAACTTTCAACAATTTCGGGTGTGATGAAGTCGAGAAACGGGTTATCACTCTGGCCATGTTTTGAATAGTCATATCCCTTTCGATTCTTAATATAGGATGTCAAGCTGGCGGGTATATCGGGATTGTCGGCCCCATACCTCTCAACAATGTCCGCGACGTGATTGCCGACCATTGCCGGAAACCATTTTACCGCTGCAATGCAATCGGCAGCAGTAGGGCCGAAGTAAGCGGGTGCAGCGGCTTGTATTCTAAAGTTTTTCATGTCTCTTCCCGCCGCCTTGCCGGCAGCAACAGCCTGTTCCGCCAGCCATTTGCATATTGACGGTTCCGCAATCTGCAAGATAAGTCCGTCGCCCACCTCACCCGCGGTTTTTAAGGCCTTGGGGCCGTAGGCCGCGATCCATACCGGCAATTCGTAGCCCACCGACCAGGGAAATTTCACGGGGTTAGGACAGCCGTCGTAGACGACTTCTTCACCACGTATCATGGCTTTGACCTTGTGCGTGAATTCAGCGAGGCGAGCCAAGTTGGCGGGTTTTTTACCCATTACACGCATGGCGCTGTCGCCACGACCCAAGCCAATGTCCAGCCGACCCTTACTTTGCAGCGCCAAACTTCCCCACAGGCTGGCGGCCAAAGACCAATCACGACTATTGGGGTTGGTCACGCACGGCCCAAAACGCAGGGTTTTGGTGTGTTCCATACACATGGCAATTGCCGGATAACATTCACGCCATAATATATGCGAGTCGTAAAACCAGCAGTATGCAAAGCCCGCTTGTTCCGTCTGCTTGACCAGTCGACGTGCGCGGTCCGGCTCTACAACACCTTTAAATGTTATTCCAAACTCCATGATTCACCTCCTATTGGCCTGTTGAATCTCAGGGTCTCTTGAGACTCTCAGTAGTCGCTATCACTTCTTCAGTTGAATAGATCAACTTATACGCAATGGCATAAACAACAATCGCAGTGATAATCGCATTCTGCGACGCGATGCTGAACGGGCCATCTGCAGGAGAAATAGTCGAAACATCGATGGCCAAATCCCAGGCGCCATGCGCAGCCCAATTGATTTCTTTAACGCTGTACTCGCCAGGGGCAGGATAGTTCCCTTTGGCGCTCAGATAAAAACGGCTGATAATAATACCACCAATCGGCGACTGGGGTTAAGGAATAGCCGTCGTGCGACGAGGCATAGTTTTCAGGATTGTTCTCCGGCATTGTAGGCCCTCACCGTCAGGTACTTATATTCAGATCGCGACAAAAATCGATCTGACTCTCATGCCCTTTAATTTTTACATGACTGTAAACAGCTGGTGTTTTCGCGATCACCTTACCTCGTCGAATAACGTAAAGCCGTGCCGGCCTGAGGCGCAATGCTTCGATTGGGTTGGTTGCCTGCAGAACCACCAAATCCGCATGGCAGCCTGGTTCCAGGCCATAGCCCTCAAGGGCAAGCGCTTTTGCTGCATTACTAGTGACTGCGGCGTATGCCTGATTCATTTGTTTAATACTGGTCAATTGACCAACATGCAGTCCCATATGCGCGACTTCCAGCATGTCATGCGAACCCAGGCTGTACCAGGGGTCCATCACGCAGTCATGCCCAAAAGCGACGTTAATGTTTGCTTCTAACAGCTCTTTCACCCGTGTCATGCCGCGCCGCTTGGGATAGGTATCCTGGCGCCCCTGCAGCGTGATATTAATGAGGGGGTTTGCGATTACATGGATACCTGCCGCGCGTATGACTGGCATAAGCCGACTTACATAGTCATTATCCATCGAGTGCATCGAGGTCAAATGCGAGCCGCAGACCCTACCTTGCAGACCTAGCCGTTGAGTTTCATACGCCAACGTTGCAATATGCCGAGACAGCGGATCGTCCGTTTCATCACAGTGCATATCGACCATCAACCCACGTTCGGCGGCGATTTCGCACAACTCCCTGACTGAAGTGGCCCCTGCGGCCATCGTGCCCTCGAAATGCGGAATACCACCGACAACATTGACTCCCATATCCAACGCTCTGAGTAAGTTTTCGCGCGCGCGCGAACAGCGGAGAAACCCATCTTGAGGAAAGGCTACCAGTTGCAAATCCAGATACGGCTCAATCTCCTTCTGAACTTCTAGCAAAGCCTGTACAGCAAGCAACCGATCATCACATACGTCGACATGACTGCGGATATGTAGCGTCCCGCGCGCGATAGCCCATTGACACACTTCGAGTGCACTTGTCTTTATAGCATCAACCGTCAACGTAGGTTTCAGCTCCCCCCATAGAGCAATCCCTTCCAGTAACGTGCCACTCTCGTTAAGGCGGGGTCGACCCAAGCTGAGCGCCGAGTCCATATGAAAGTGGCTATCAACAAATGGCGGACAGACCAGGTATCCAGCAGCATCAATTTCCTTTGCAGCCTCGGCTTGAATCGCCGGCGCTACTTCTCTGATACGCCCCCCGGCGACGGCAATATCAACGGCCTTTCTGCCGTCGGCAAGGTTGGCATTGCGTATGATCAAGCCGAGCATAGTATCCTCCTCTTACTCCCTGTCAGCGAAGCAAGTACGGCAGGCGGCTCGACCAATGGATAACCTGGTGGCTCATCAAAACTGATTTGACCGAAGCGCGAACGCATACCGCCGGGTAGTCGTTCGGTCCTACCGCTTCACCGGCTGCGGATTGGCTAGCGCAGCCTGCTTCTGAATAGCCTGGTAGAAGGGCGCGAAGGGTGGCCGCGCAATATAGCGTCCAGCCCCCCTCTCCACCCGCAGCTCACCAGCGGCGAACACGACCTTGCCCTGACTAATGGTATGCGAGGCACAACCGGTGACGGTCATACCCTCAAAAATATTGAAGTCGATATTCTGATGATGGGTCTTGGCGGAGATGGTCTTGGTCGCCGCAGGGTCCCAGACCACGATGTCGGCGTCTGCACCGACGGCCAGGCTGCCCTTGCGCGGATAAATATTGAAAATTTGCGCTGCGTTGGTGGACGTGACGCGTACGAACTCGTTCATGGTTAGCCGTCCGGTACTCACCCCGTGGTGCCACAACACCTCCATACGGTTCTCAATACCAGCGGTGCCGTTGGGGGTCAGGCGAAAGTCGTCCTTGCCCATGGCCTTCTGTTCGGCGCAGAAGCAGCAATGGTCGGTCGCGGTGGTTTGCAAATTACCCGACTGCAACCCCCTCCACAGCGCGGCCTGGTGCTCTTTCGGCCGGAACGGCGGGCTCATTACATGGGCGGCGGCGGTTGCAAAATCTGCGTCGCGGTACACCGAATCATCAATCAGTAAATGACCGGCCAGCACTTCGCCAAACACCCGTTGACCTTCGTTGCGCGCCCGGGTCACCGCTTCCAGTGACTGGCGGGCAGAGCAATGCACCACGTAAATAGGCACGTTGAGAACTTCGGCGATGCGGATAGCGCGGTTGGCGGCCTCGCCTTCCACTGCAGGTGGCCGCGCCAACGGGTGGCCCTCGGGACCCGTGATGCCCGCTTTGTAAATCTGATCCTGCAGCCGGAACACCAGATCGCCGTTCTCCGCGTGCACGGTCACTATCGCACCCAGCTCGGCGGCCCGGGAAAAACTGTTCACCAGGGTTTCATCGTCAGCCATGATGGCATTTTTGTAGGCCATAAAGTGCTTGAAGCTGTTGACACCCCCTTCGCGCACTACCCTGCCCATGTCTTCGTGCACCGACTCATCCCACCAGGTGATGGCGACGTGAAAAGTGTAGTCGGCCACCGATTTTTCGGCCCACTCGCGCCACTGCTGATAAGCGCTCCAAATATTCTGCTGTGGATCGGGGATAACAAAATCGAAAATCATAGTGGTGCCGCCAGCCAACCCCGCCGTTGTGCCGGTGTAAAAGTCTTCGCTCGCTACCGTGCCCATAAAAGGTAGCTGCATATGCGTGTGCGGGTCGATGCCGCCGGGCATCACGTATTGCCCACCGGCATCCACGACTTCGCTCCCGCCGGGCGCGTCAATTCCGTCGCCCAGCGCTTGAATTTTACCGTCGGCGCACAGCACATCGGCACGGAATGTGTCGTCGGCCGTGACGATGGTTCCACCCTTGATCAATACAAACATGTCACACCTCCTTCAAGCTTAGGCCTCAATCGGAACGCTGGTTGCCGCGGTACTCTCCACGGGGCGCGAGCGGCGCCCGACCAGGTAATAAATAACGCCCCCTAGCAGCGACCCGGTAAACCAGCCGTAGTCGTAAAACCAGGCCAGCTCGCCCGTTGTGATCGCCACCACCGTCAACCCCACGGGAACAAGAAAGGCAATAAATCCGGGTGTGGACCAACGCGGATAGGGTCCATCGAGTTGGTACAGCCCTGCCAGATCGTAGCACTGTTTTTTGATCAGAAAATAATCGACGATCATAATGCCGGCAATAGGCCCCAGCAAGCTGGAATAACCCAACAGCCAGTTGGAATACAAACTCTCAACGCTGACTTCCGACTCCAGCCAACCCATTTTCTTCAACAACTCCCAACTCATCAACACGACGCCAACCAGCCCGGTAAGCAACACGCCCTTAGTCTGGTTGATGAACTTGGGCGCCACGTTTTGAAAATCGTTGGTGGGCGACACAATGTTTGCCGCCGTGTTGGTGGAGATGGTGGCAACGATAATCATAATCATGGCGATCACCACCCAGAAAGTACTGTCGATTTTTCCGATAAGGTTGATAGGATCGGCAATCGTCTCTCCCACCAGTTGGGTGGACGCGGAAGTGAGCAGCACCCCTAGTCCGGCGAACAGGAACATGGTCAATGGCAAACCGATAATCTGGCCGACTATCTGGCTTTTTTGATCGCGGGCAAAGCGGCTGAAGTCGGGGATATTCAGTGACAAGGTTGCCCAAAAACCCACCATGGCGGTCAATCCGCCGAAAAAATACTTCCACACGGACGCACCCTCCGGTCGGTCAGCCGGCGTGGCGAGCAGTTCGCTGACGGAAGCCTGCGGCCAGGCCCAGACGATCAGACCCACCGCCACTGCCAGCAATAATGGCGCCGCGATTGCCTCCAGGCGCTTGATAGCTTCCGCACCGCGGATCACCACCCACAAGTTGGCGACCCAGAAAATGAAAAAGCCGAACACCTCACCCTTACTGCCCAGGCTGGCCCAGCCGTCGAACAACGCCGACAACAACAGGTGGATGGCAATGCCGCCGAACAGGGTCTGTATCCCAAACCAGCCGCAGGCCACCAGCGCACGAATAAGCGCCGGCACATTGGAACCGACGATACCGAAGGAGGAGCGCAACACCACCGGGAACGGGATACCGTATTTGGTGCCCGGAAACGCGTTCAACGTTAGCGGGATCAATACAATGACGTTCGCGGCCAGAATCGTCCATAAGGCTTCGGCTACCGACAGGCCGAAATACGCAGTAAGAACCCCGCCCAGCGTATACGTCGGCACACAGATGGACATACCCACCCATAAAGCCGCAACATTCCAGCGGTTCCAGGTACGCTGGCTGACTTTGGTTGGCGCAATGTCCTCGTTGTAACTTGGACTGGCGGTGACATCGGTGCCGGCTTCAAGCTCGAAGAACTCCCCTACCGGAATGACTTTGCTTGTCGCTGGCTGCTCAGACATTGTGAATTCCTTCTTATTCTGGCCATCGCATAGCGATTAACGTTCTGTCAAAGGCCCGTAGCTTTCCGGCCGCCGGTCCCTGAAGAACTGCCAGGTATCGCGCACTTCGCGGTTCATATCCAGGTCGATTTCGTGCACCAGCAACTCGTCATCTCCGTAGCTCGCCTGGGCTTCGATCTCGCCGCGCGGATTGACGATGTAAGTAGAGCCATAAAACTCGCCCATTTTATCCGCCCAGGGTTCCTCCTTACCAACGCGATTGATGGCGCCGATAAATACCCCGTTGGCCACCGCCGATGCCGGCTGCTCCAATTCCCACAGGTATTTGCTCAAGCCCGCCACGGTCGCCGACGGATTGACGATGTACTCCGCACCATTCAGGGCCAGCGCGCGCCAGCCCTCGGGGAAATGCCGATCGTAGCAGATGTAGACCCCTAACTTACAATACGCCGTATCGAACACCGGGTAACCCGAATCGCCGGGCTTGAAAAAAAACTTCTCATAGAAACCCGGGTCCACCTGGGGAATATGGGTTTTACGGTATTTGCCGAGGTAAGTGCCATCGGCGTCGATCACGGCGGCAGTATTGTAGTAGACGCCGGTCATGGCCTCCTCGTAGATCGGCACGACAATGACCATGTTGTGTTTTTTGGCGTACTCCTGCATCAGCCGCGTGGTGTGGCCGTCCGGAATGGGTTCAGCCGCGGCATACCACTTGCGGTCCTGGCCCGGGCAGAAATAAGGCTGGGTAAACACCTCCTGAAAACACAGCACTTGCACGCCTTTGGCCGCCGCTTCTTCGATAAACGGGTGATGGGCTTCGAGCATCAGCCCGCGGATCTGGTCAGGCTCCATCGAGGTGTCGCCCTTGAGCGCCATTTGAATCAAACCACATTTCAGCTTTCGCATGTCGGTCTCCGTGTGATTAACGCGGCCAAACTACTTGTGCGTTGGAAAGGTGAATTCCGCCCCCGCTCGAATACCGGTCGGCCAGCGCGAGGTCACTGTTTTAAGGCGCGTATAAAGTGGACGCCTTCGGGCCCGTAAATAGCGTGGTTGCCGAACAGCGATCTATTCCAGCCGCCAAAGCTATGATACGCCACCGGCACCGGAATTGGCACATCAATGTCTACCATGCCCACATCAATGCGTCGCGCAAAGTCGGCTTTGGCATAAATATATTCTGCAATCGGTGTGGAGCCAACAAAACTAACGGCCTTGATATCCGCATGCGACAGGATAGCGTCCACCGCTTCCTTAATCGCCGTGCACGACATTCACGATTCAGGGCGGCAGGCCAGCATCGTGCAACAGCTGATTGACGAACATGGGGGCGGAAGGGTCGCGCGTTTCAACCGTGACGTTTGCGACCACGCGGGAAAGGCTGAGCAGGCGGCGGCAACCGCACGATTGACGTCTTCGGCATTCGACAATCCGTCCCTGCCGGACTGCTCACCGGTCGCCGGATTGAACAACGCGACATCACGGCCGCTACTGCTAGCAGCGAGTTCCCCTGCAACAAAATTGTGCACTGTTTCGCCAACTTCACTGGCTTTTTGTGCAGCGGACACGATGCTTCTCCTGACCGCTCGCAAATCCTGTCTAACTTGACAGGTTGCTCGGCACTATAGCTCAATACGAGCACGGGCGTCCAATCGCAGCCCGAGGCTGGAGGTACAAGGCGAGATACTCTACACTACAGCGGCAGGCAGACGAGAGCCCACACCACGCATGGCGACTTCTGAAGAGTAGCGATTCTTTGTACGAAATATCTCCTGGTTTGTTTGTTAAATGGGAACGCTTCGGCGATCAGTCATAAGCTTCGCCGCAACCAGAGGCTGCGCGGTTGTCGCCCGGCGCAAGCGCGACGGTTGGCGGATAGCCGACGCTATCAGACTTACAAAGCGAGCGCACGGTTTTTAGATTTCGCACGGCCCTACCCGTAGCACTCGGGGAGACACAACGTTGCTAAGAAAGTTATCCTTCACGGCCGCGACTTTGGTTGGAATTCTGGCGCTAATTGCTACGGCATTTTTACTCTGGCCGGTTCCGGATATGCCACGGCAAGGTACGGTGGGAGACTTCCTGATTCGCAACGTCACGGTGGTCAACGTTGAGAAGGGGACACTGCAGAAAAACCAGTATGTAGTCGTGCGCAACGGGCTGATCGACTCCGTTGTATTCACCGATCCCGTTAGCGCCCAGGACTCACTTATCGCCATCGATGGCACCGGTAAGTACTTGATACCTGGCCTGTGGGACATGCACACGCACTCGACCAAGCTTTCCTCGCAATATCAACATCCGCTGTTTATCGCGAACGGTGTTACCGGCGTCCGCGACTTGTGGGGCTGCATGTCCGAATCCGACAGCTTTCTCGCGTGCATTGAAGATCGCCGCCGTTGGAATAACGCGCTCAGCGATCAGAGCGGACTTTCTCCTCGTTACATAGGGCAAAGCAGTTTCCAGATTAATGGCGGTAGCGAGGTGCCAGACGGTTTTCCGGAGTTTTTCAAAGCTCGGAACGCGGACGAGGCTCGCCAGCTGGTCAACTACTACGCCGATGCGGGCGCGGATATTCTGAAGACCTACACTGAGCTTTCTCAAGAAGCATATCAAGCGCTGGCCAGGGAAGCTCGCCTTAGAGGGCTGTCGCTGGAGGGGCATCGTCCGATCAGCGTTTCGCTCGAAGACATGCTGGCGGCAGGTCAACACAGCGTCGAACATCCCCGCCTGTTTCTCCTTGAATGTTTTGCCGGAGCGGCTGAATTTCGCGCGTTGGAAGACCCGTATTCAGCTTACAACCCGGCTCTACAAGAACGCCTGGTTGACGAGCATGATGAAGAACGTTGTCAAACGTTAATTGATGCCATGGCGGACTCAACCACTTGGTGGACTCCGACTTTGCAAGTGTTAAAAATAGATGTGTATGCGGGAGATCCAGCTTATCGGGACGACCCACGCTTGAAATACATCCCCTATCTATTCAAGAAACTGATGTGGATGCCCGATGCCGATCGCAAGGCGGCGGATGGCATCGATGAATCGGTCCGCGACGTATATGTCGCCACGTATGAGCTGGCATTGAAGCACGTCGGGCAGGCGCACGCATCAGGCGTGAAAATTCTCGCAGGAACCGACGTCTTCGATTCTTACGTGTTTCCAGGATTCAGCGTACACGATGAACTGGTAGAACTCGTCGCTGCCGGGTTGTCGCCATCCGCTGCATTGCGGGCGGCAACCATCGATGCAGCGATCTTTAGCAGAGTCGAAGACCAGTTCGGATCGATCGCAGTCGGCAAGACCGCTGATATGATCCTGCTCAATGCTAATCCGTTGCTTGATATTCGAAACACACAGCAGATTGATGGATTATTCTTCAACGGGCAGTTCTTCGACCGACCGTCGCTGGATCGCTTACTAGCGTTCGCCGAACAGCGCGCAGGCAGCATCCATGCCAACCTTCACATATTGTGGGATGCGGTTAACAGCCCGTTGGTACGAGTACAGTTT
>CAZJDL010000089.1:0-17327 GCA_964544755.1 uncultured Pseudomonadales bacterium
CCCCCAGGACTCAATTCGACAACCTTCGCGTCATGTTGGTGGTATTTTTTGCCTCGATCGTAGTACGCAAAATAGCAGTCTGCTAAGTGTTCAGCCACGCACAGCGGTCGCATGCGTCGCGACTACTGCGATTTTGTGACGCAACGCACTCTTCCAAATTTAACTCTCCTGATCACGCGTTGAACAATAAAACCGTCGGCTTCTCGACACGAGCCCGCCGTTTGCCGACCACACGCCCTTTTTGAGCAATTTGCGCACATCTCGCTGCACCTACTGCTTTATTCAATACACTAGTGTGCTGTAACGAATAAAGTGTACGTATCAGAAGTCATCAAATTAGTCGGTGCAAGACGGCGCTTGCAGGCAATGGCCCCGCCCTTGGCCAAAGCGACAACGCCGCGCTGGCTGATTTGATGACTTCCCTTGCAGCGAGACGCCAAATGTCGCTCTGGCAACGCGAATTAATCAATAATGCGCCATTCATTATGAGGCAACGAGGGGTTTTTCAACATTTGGCGGCTCGCTGATATGTGCAGTTTATTCGTTACAGTGCGCTAGTACTGCAGGTTCGTGGTTTTGCTTGATATAAATCAATTGCCGCGATCTGGCAGTGCGCATAATGTTATCGTCCCTGGCAAATGCCGGATCAAAAACACCAGCGGGGAAGCAGCATGCAAAAACCACTACAGATCGCCTGGCGTGGCAAGGTCAAACACCATGAAGAACACCGAATCAGCGGCCATGTGACGGCGCTGTTTAGCGAAGACGGATTCGGTTTTATCGAAGACGACAGCGGTAAAGAGGTTTTTTTCCACCGCAACTGCGTGCACGATGACGTGTTTGATGAGCTAAAAATTGGCACCGCGGTACATTTTGTGGAGCAGCAGGGAGATGAAGGCCCACAGGCCAGCGCAGTTTTCGCTCGCGCATAATATTGAGTCGATCCAGATCTCGCAAATAATTTAGCCCCTTCAGCAATACCTGCGAGCCAAAAGACCACCTCAAACTCAACCCGTTGTTTCCATTGGAAATTAATGGCTTCCGGACACGTTACGCAACCACTACGAGAGTGTCGTCACCTTCATCGATATAGGTTTGACAAACGCAGGCGCTGAAGGCCTCAACCGCATGGCCAAAATCGTCAAGAACAGAGCCAGTGGTTTCCGCGATCTGGAGGTAGGTGAAACGCACACTAACGGAGCTGCTTAGCCGAAGTTGAGTTTGATTCCGTTGATGAAAGAGGATCTTCCAGACCGTTTGCGACACTGACAGACCGGCGCAACCCTCGCCCGATCCGGTGTGCTATTGCGGAAAATGCAAGCGCAGTTTCCTCCGGCAACACCTCGGTTAACACAGTATCAAATAGCTCAAGCCACTGGGTAAAATGTTCATCCCTGATCTCGGGAATATTCATGTGGGCAACCATTGGATTGCCATAGAAGGCGCCTTCTCGAAACAGGACACTACGCCAAAAGCTGGCAATTTTATCCTCGTGAAAACGCCAGATACCGGCATTGGTGCCAATTACGCCATTAAAGATCGGCCCAAGCGTCGGGTGCACTCGGATTTTGGCATAGAACTCCCGCACCACAGTGTTGATTTGCTCGGTAGTAATTGGAATACGTTTAATAGTATTGGACATGGTAAGCTCGATTGACGACTTCTTTAGTACTGGCGATTGCGGACAAATAAGTGCGATTTCCTGAGGAAGACGGCCACCTGATATAGTTCGCCATTTTTCTCGCCAAAGGAAAATGCCAAGCGAACTACTAACAGTTGACTGAACGCGAACAATACCAGATTTATGCGCCGAAGAAAGCCGACAACAGTCAAATCAGATTGCGTTTGCGCTAAACAGGGCTCCATCGGCAATCTGTATTGCCACCTGCTCAACCAGCGCGGCATGCCTGCGTGCAATTACGGCACGTTAGAAGCTAAAATGAGAATAAACTGGAACAGGGAGCTGCCCTACCTATTTGAATTTTTCTATTCTTTAGCGCAGCGTTCGATGGCTATAGTAAATTGATTGTTATTCATGCAATATAGCCGTCAACAATAAATCATTTGGGGGGGGGCTATTATGGGCGCAGTTGACTCAGTTGTTGCAGTCGAAAATATCGATGATGATATTGGTGCGGGCCATTGTTTACGTTGTGCGCGCGAAAATTCGGAGCTCTCCATCAGAGATGCCGCCAGCGCACTAAACCTCATGGTAAGCCACGTTCGCGCCATCGAAGCGGATCGTTACGTCGCGTTAGCGAGTGACAAACAATTTTTGCGCCGCCTGCGTGACTATGCCAACCTCGTTGATCTTGACGCGAATGCGATTGTTGATATTTATCGCTCGCAGGCGGCAACGGTCGCTAAGCCGATTGAGGCACAGCCCGCCGAAAACACAAGACGAAACGATTATAAATGGTATGCCGCTGGGGCGTTAGTGATTGCGTGTGTCTGCCTGGGAATTTGGTTCCTTAAACCAACCTCACTGGCCGAATCACCACGCAGCATGGCAAAATCGGGCGACGAAACCACCGCGGAGAAGCCATCGAAAACTCCGCCACTTGTTGGCAACGACCGGCTGGCAAGAAATGATACCATTGAGGCCGCCATCTCTGCCGTCGGCCTGCCGGCTCGCATTGTAAACGCTGCCAGCTTTCTGCCCGTGATTGTGAGCAGCAAAGAAACGACGACGGTTGGCGAAGAAAACACATCCAGCATTGATGAAACTGCAGCGCGATCCGATCAAGCTGCACTTGAACCGAAGCATGAGCAGCCCGGTAAGGACACGACAAACACCTCTTCGGTCAACGCTATTGCAGGCGCCCATCCAGGCAAGAATGCATTGCTCGCCGTTGGCGCCAAGCCGCTTAGCAGAACACTGATAGCATTAAAAGACGATGATGTCGCGCAAGCTAAGCGCTGAAGCGCTAACGGAGCGGCGTGGTCTCACGTAGCATTGACTGCTGAATACGCCCGGTCCTGCGCACCCAGGGCTTGAGCTCCTTGATGCTGTCGGGCAAGGATTTGCTGGCGGACTCCGCCGCGTCAAGGGAATCATAAAGCCCATAAGTGACAGCGTACCAGGTCTGATCATCTTTGCGAACGGCGAAATAAGCCGCTTCGTCTTCCAGATGATGGCTTTTGATAAACGCTCGACTGCTCACCTCTTTGGTCAGGCTGAGAATTTGCAAGGTATAGCGGTCGGGTTCCAGGCTGGCGAACCATTCTGTGGATCGCAGCTGCTCTTGTGCGGAATGTCGCTGCATGGCCGTGCCGGTTGTTGGCATGATGCTGGCAGCGGCGGGCACCAGCACTTGCTCCGTGGCGGCCTGCGGCTGTGCAACCGCGAGAGACGCAATATTGCTTTTTGCAAGCTGCGCGCTGTCGCCTTTTTCGTTATTGTTTTGTAGTTTGCGCAAGCGTTCAGCAGCCGGTGAATAGCCGGCTTGCACCGCCTGGGCATACAAGACTAACGCCTGATGACTGTCGAGCGGCACGCCTTGACCATGCTCGTAGAGCACGCCCAGATTAAACGCGGCCTCCGCCATGCCCTGCTCGGCCGCCTTGCGCAACCAATCCGCAGCCAGCGTATCGTTACGCGCCACACCGTGGCCTGCCCCATACATCGTACCCAAATTATACTGCGCTTCCGCAAGCCCTTGTTCAGCGGCTTTTTGGTACCATTCTACGGCAGTCGCGAGGTTGTATTTCACGCCCGCCGTGCCAGTGGCATACGTGACGGCCAAATTGTACTGCGCCTCCGCGAGCCCCTTTTTAGCGGCGTTACGAAACCAGTACACCGCCTCCTTGTCGTCGCGAGCAACCGTGCGCCCCGACGCGTATGCCGAACCCAGCAAAAAGCTGGCGCGCGCGTCACCGCGCGCTGCTTGACTCATCAGGCTCTTAACGTCTATGGCGCCGTCGCTGTCTGCCTGCGGCATGGTGTCTTCGCTCATCGCCATGAGTGGCGACAGGGTCGCCGCTAACAACACAATCACTGCAGCGAACGGCAGCACGCCTCGGTCGGGCATCGCGACTATCCCTCTCCTTGGCTAAACCTAAATAACCTCAATGTTCTGTACACGCAAAAAGCGCTTTAGAACAGGGCAGTATCTACGTCGTTGGTGGAAAAAGAGTAGCGTATAAAGCAGGCAATTCGCTGGGTTGGATGATGCTACCGCACGACGCCGGGGGTGTGTAAGTCGCATCACGCTGGACGCAAACGATCGTTCTGCCCGCGTAGACGTCAACGACAGGTAAGCCTTGTACTAATTCGTCGAAATCAGCGTTAAACTGATCTATCGGGGTTTCGCGCACCAGATCCGTTCGACCCAAATCAAGGACAACGGTTGCTGCATTCAAAAAATTGATGGTTTCAACATATTTCTTCGCGTTTTTCACTTCAAGAGCATCCAAGCCCAGGTGATGGACCGTTAAGCCATTGCCGGCAAGCATCGCTGTTTGGTTGAATATTCCGTCTTTAACGATAACAATCCTGTCCTCGTCGCAACCAACCACTAGCACCAACGCCAGAACTACGAGTATTTTTTTCATTTCAATACCTCATTCAATTCAATGTGTTAATAATTCACCTGTTCCTGCAACAATTTGGCGCAGGCAGAGTCGAGCAGGCGTCATAATACACCAGCGCACCGTCGCATACTAAAATTGTGAATCCGATATAAGGAAAACTTAACAATATGCGAACTGTTCGATAGGCGGGTGCAATTGCGCCTACAAATTGTACAATATTTAAACAGATTTTGTAAACAGGCTCGCGCTGAAGGGCCCATCGTCATATGTTCTACATCGGAGCGAATGGCAAAATCCTGGCGCTCAACAAAGAAATTAAGCCCGCCTCATCGGCACAGGATACAGCCATCAAACTCGCTGAACTCTCAACTCCCAAGTGGTAAACGCAACTTACCGTGCCTGCTGCAGTTGGTCGTTAACTTTTCTGCCTGTACCGATGCGGCTCTTCATCAGCTTGATAAGCGGTTTCTCCAGCAATGCGTAGCAACAACAGCCTGCCAACACCGAACTGAATAGCAGTACGAAGACAAAGACATAACTGTTGTCAGTTAACCCTAACTTAACCATTACTATGGAGCAAACAACCAGTACAAACGGGTGCAATAAATACAGAGAATACGAAGAATCACCCAGGTATTCAGCTGTTCGACTCAGCCAGTGCTCTCTAAGGCTTAGAAAGACGGGTTCGAAATTAAGCATCGCAACGAAAAATAGCAGGCACGGCACGCCGTAATCCATGATTCGCACATCAAAACCACCCGTTAAATTCACATACGATAGCAAGGCTACTGACACGGGCAACAACAGGAACGACACGCCGCTATTAAATTGAACTCTCTTGTAGAAATTAAAAAGGGCTATTCCAAAAACAAACTCAAGCAATAACGGGTTTGTTAAAAAGCTGGCGTAAACATCTTCAGCAGCAACATAAAACCCGACTAAAACCAGAGAAATCATCGCTAAAGAAGGGAGTAAATGTTTCATACCACCGGAAAAAAATAAGCCGAAAGAAAATATGATGTAAAAATAAAACTCGTAGCTCAAGGTCCATCCGTTTTGAATAAGATATTTCGAAGAGCTTGGCAGCAAAGTATAAGAATGAAAAATGCTGGTAACGCCGCCCGAACTGTTCACTTTCTCGGGCATAACGAGGTACACAAGCAAAGCGGCACTGCTTAGCACCCAATACAATGGCATTATTCTGACAAACCTGGCTTGCATAAATCGGGCTATATTGACATTTCTGTTAAATGTTGTGTGGCACATCACATAGCCAGAAATAATAAAGAACAGATCGACACCGGCGCCCCCGACGTTAAACCAGTGCATGGGGTCGGTGCCATATTGCCTTCCTTTGATCGCAACATGATGAAAGACCACCAAAATAGCAGCGATAGCCCGCATATACTGAATAGAAATTATCATCAAGCAACTCTTGGGCTATGGCTAAAAAACACGCCAACGTGAACAACCAGGCGCTAACGACGCCCGGCAACCGACAAGGGGGTATTTGAATGACTTATTATAAATAGACAACAATGCGATGATTCACAATCTGCTGAGCGTCGTGTTTAGCTTGTTGCCTGCAAAATATCAACCAGCACGAAGAACGATACGCGCAATGATTACAGGTTTCCAGCGTTTAGCATTATTCACAATTGGCGGGATTTTGTTCGGGGTTTCACCTGCAACATTTGTATTTCTCACACCCTCGTTTCGCGGGCTCGCCTCCAAAGTGACGGATGAGAGTTTGAAAGCCAGACTTGGATAGTCGGCATTAATCCCGATAGGGCATACTTAGAGCGTCAACTAAGAAAATCTTGAACCCATGAATACAAAGAATCTCGTTTCATCAACCCCAACTGCCAGCGGCGCGCGTTGGCAGGCCGTTGTTAACCGCAACAGCCGTTTTGACGAGCAATTTGTGTTCGCAGTGAAAACCACCGGCATTTATTGCCGGCCATCGTGCCCGGCGCGCCGACCAAAACGCGAAAATACTGCCTTCTACGACTCAGCGTGCGACGCCGAACGGGCCGGCTTTCGAGCATGTCTGCGCTGCTACCCCAATGCGCAGAGCCCTGCCGAACGACGCCTGAACACCATTAAGAAAGCTTGTACGATAATCGAGTCGGCGGAGGAGCCACCCATCCTGGGCGAATTGGCAGAGGCTGTTGGCCTGAGCCAATCACACTTCCACCGCCAATTCAAACTTCTGGTGGGCGTTACGCCCAAAGAATACGCCGCCGGCAAGCGCGTAAAACGCCTACAGAACAAACTCAACGCGGATCGACCAGTGACCGACGCGATCTACGAGGCGGGATATGGGTCGGGTAGTCGAGTTTACCAATCTTCGAAGAAAACGCTGGGCATGACTCCTTCGACGTATCGCGCCGGCGGGAAAGGCCAATCCATTCGATTCACAATTGCACAGTCAGCCCTCGGCCTGTTCCTCGTCGCCGCGACCGATACCGGCGTGTGTTGCATCGAATTTGGCGCTACTCGCAAGGCACTAAAACAGAGCTTACGCGGGCGTTTTCCAGCGGCAACTGTAACAGAGGATGAGGCCGATCTAAAACGCTGGGTGTCTGCGATCGCGACCTTCATTCGCACCCCGAACAGCGGCCTGCAGCTGCCATTGGACATTCAGGGAACGGCCTTCCAGCGGCGCGTATGGAAGGCTCTGCAGGCAATACCTCTCGGTCAAACGGCCAGCTACCAGGAAGTTGCGGTCGCGATCGGTAAACCCACCGCCCAACGCGCGGTGGCGCAAGCATGTGGCGCCAACAAACTGGCGTTGGCGATACCCTGTCACCGGGTGGTGCGAACCAACGGCGAGCTCGGCGGCTATCGTTGGGGCGTGGATAGAAAAGACTACCTGCTGGAACATGAAAAAGGTGCCGGCAAGAAGGCGCAGCCTGGCAAGAAACGCAGTAGCTCTTGAACTATCCAAACACGAAGCTGACAACGCTCAGCCACGCGGCGATTGCGCGTGATCGAGGAGTCGACGCCAACAAAAAAAGCCATCTATCGAGCTAAAACATCACCACATCAAATCATCCGGTATTTTAAAATCGGCATACGGGTCATCCTCAGCAATCCCTTCTTGTGGCTGGTCTTTTTGCCTGCTGTTTTGTGCAACAATATAACTTGCATCACGCAGAGCGATCTTTTCCGCTACCCCGGCGGGGACCAATTCGTATACCTCATTCAGCTTCACAATGGCCAGATGGCCACGGCTTAGCTGCCGCTGAATATCCTTTGAAACGTACATTTTTTTAATTTTGGATCCATCGGTGAAATGATACGCTATATCTTCACCCGCAGCCTCGGTCGCTACTTTTGCCTGCCGGTTCATCTCAATGAGTTGCTTGATTTGCGCGGCAAGCGCCTTCTTTTCCGCCGCGGCATTGCGCTCGGCATTCAGTTCGCGATCGCGTTGCGCTTTCTGTGCTCTTGCCTGCTCTGCGGTACGGCGGGTTTCATCGACCACCTGCTCTTTCGAATGGCGTTGTACCTTCGCTCTTTTGCGTTTTTCTTTTTGCGATTTTTTAGCTTTCTTATCATCGACCAAGCCAGCTTTCAGTAGTTGATCTTGTAGCGTGCTCACGCTGGGTTCTCCGTTAAAGGTTAATTGTTAGTGCGTTTTCACTCGCTGCGCAGCGCAACGCGCGCAGCGGTACACCGTGACCAGCTTGCCCTCCCGCACGTCAAACTGCTTAGCTTTCCAAACACGCCATTGGTGATGTCCGTGCTGGCACAGACCCTGACTGCGTGGCTTAGCGCGCGCGGGTTTTTTGAAAGGAAGGACATCGCCCATCGTCGCTACCACCAAGTGTTGCTGAATATTACTCCGTTCGCGGAGCTTGCCGGACGCCGCACATTGCCAAATCCGATAACCGCGGCAGGCTGGCAGCGCTTTGCGCGGTTTGCTTGGTCAGCAAGCAAGGCGTTACACCAACCTGCAAACTCATTCAAACCCTAAAAAACCGCCGGATTGATGCTCCCACAATTGCGCATAGAGCTTGTTGTTGGCGATCAACTCGACGTGGCTGCCCTGCTCTACGATGCGACCTTGATCGAACACAATCAGGCGATCCATGGCCGCAATAGTGGACAAGCGATGCGCGATGGCGATCACGGTTTTGCCGCGCATAAGATCATACAGGCATTGCTGGATGGTGGCTTCCACCTCCGAATCCAGCGCCGAGGTGGCTTCGTCTAACACCAGTATGGGTGCATCCTTCAGCAGCACGCGAGCAATGGCAATACGCTGGCGCTGGCCACCCGACAATGTGACGCCACGCTCGCCAACGTGGGCGTCGTAGCCGCTACGACCTTTGTTATCGGTGAGTTCCGCGATGAACTCTTGCGCCTGCGCCTGTTTGGCGGCCTGTATCATTTGCGCTTCGCTGGCATTCGGTTTGCCGAACATAATATTGTCGCGCACCGAGCGGTGCAGCAACGAGGTGTCCTGGCTCACCATGGCGATACTGGCGCGCAGGCTTTGCTGGCTAACCCGCGAGATATCCTTACCGTCGATCGTTATCGTGCCGTCATGCAAGTCATAAAAACGCAATAACAAATTAACCAGCGTAGATTTACCCGCCCCGGAGCGGCCGACTATGCCCACTTTTTCGCCGGCGGCGATATGCAAGTCGAGGCCGTGAAACACCTCTGTCGTGTCATTGTATGCGAAGCGTACTCGATTAAAATCGATGTCGCCGCGGTTAACCTTTAAGTCGCTAACGGCGTCGGCGTCGGTAACGCTGTGCGGGATGGACAAGGTGTTAATGCCATCCTGCACCGTACCGATGTTTTCAAACAAATTGCTGACTTCCCACATAATCCAGTGCGACATGCCAGTGAGCCGAATGGACAAACTCATGGCGATAGCGATAGCACCGGCGGTAATCGCGTCGTTTAGCCACAGGTAAATGCCCAGTGCGCCGACCACGAATACCAGCAACATGTTAAGCGTCCACACGCATATATTCAGCCATGTGACCAACCGCATTTGCGGGTGTACCGTGGCCATGAATTCGCGCATCCCCTCCTGTACATACTCGGATTCGCGCTCGGCGTGGGAGAACAACTTGAGGGTAAGTATGTTGGTGTAGCTGTCGACGATACGACCGGTCATCAGCGAGCGCGCATCGGCTTGCAAGGTAGACACGGTTTTCAAGCGCGGCACAAAAATACGCAACACGCCGAGGTAGATCGCCAGCCATACCAGCAACGGGGCACACAGGCGCAGGTCGGCGCTGGCAACCAGCAACAGAGTAGTAACGAGGTACACCGTGACAAACAACATCACGTCGAGCATTTTCATAACCGATTCACGCACGGCCAGCGCCGTTTGCATTACTTTCGTTGCAATGCGGCCGCTGAATTCATTCTGAAAGAACGCATAACTTTGATTTAACAGATAGCGGTGCGACACCCAGCGCACAGCCATAGGAAAGTTGCCCATCAGAGTTTGATGGATCACCAGTGAGTGCAGTATGACCAACAGCGGCATGGCAACCAGAATAAACAGCGTCATACCCAGCAGCGTTCGCCACTCATTATGAAGAAAATTGCCTGAGTCTTTCTGTGCCAGCCAATCCACCAGCTGGCCCAGTATGCCGTACAACATAGCCTCGCCGACGGCCAGCAAAGCAGTGAGAACGGCCATCAACAGCAAGTATGGCTCGATACCTTTTGTATAATAACGGCAGAATTCGTACAAGCCTTGCGGCGGCTGGCTGGGATGTTCCGGCGGATACGGATTGACCAGGCGTTCAAAAAAACCAAACATCTTAAAGCTCTAGGCGAACGATTTACGCATCGATATAAACGTCTCTTTTGTTTCGCCACGCCGCGAAAAAATTTCACTATGACAGGTACGCGCAGCACTCGCTAGCGTAAAATGCCACAGCTTCAAATTTCCGCAGCAAGTAGTCTGAACCCAATAACGCGAGGCGCTCTCGGCGCCATCACCACGCAATGTAGCGCCACGGTTAAAAAAATACGGCCTTGCCAGCTTGAAAAAGAATCGCAACTACGCGCCGGGCACTGGCCTGGGTAATGGTTTGTCCACCGATCGGATTGCTGCAACGCGAGCGGGCGGTCGAACCGGCTGAGAGTCGAAGTTCGGATCTGACCCCACTTTTTGGAATAATAACCCATGCTGTATAGCACGTATTGGTCTCACCATTAGATTCACTTCGGGCATATACTTGATTTTCGCCAATGGTTTTCGGAATTGCCGGTTGCCTTGGTGAACAGTTTGCAAATGGGGTGAAATCGCGCCCCGAACTTTATGGAGCAAAGGTCATGGCTATTTCTACAACCGTCTATAACTGGCTGCAAGATCACCACGTGGACTACGATGTGCTGGCACACTCGCATTCCAGCAGCTCGATGCAAACCGCCATTGCGGCGCATATTCCGGCCCGCCAGCTGGCGAAGGCCGTTGTGCTAAAAGACCCCGCCGGTCACCATTTCATGGCAGTCGTGCCGGCCGCGAATCGCGTGCGCATGCATGAACTGCGCGACATGCTGGCCGATGATCTGCAGCTGGTGAGCGAACAAGAATTGAGTGATATTTTTCCGGATTGTGAAACCGGAGCGGTACCGGCGCTGGGCCAACCCTACGGCATCGATATGATCTGGGACGATGAGCTACAGCAAACCAGCGACGTGTATCTTGAAGGCGGTGACCACGAGCAGCTTATTCATCTGGACCGGCAGGTATTTGAATCGTTGATGCTGGAGTCACAGCACGGTGATATCAGCGAGGCGATGACGTTTTAGAGTTAGGTTTAACCGAGGTGCGACTCCAGCAACCTGCGAATATTTACCCTGGCTTTCAACCGGGTCGCCAACATAAACAAACCGCCGAGTTTACGGTGCAGATACATGGCCTGCGGTGGCGGCGACTGCCAGTGGTCTCGCTGATCTTGCATTTCCATACCGGCTTCATTGATACGGGCAGCCAAGTCTGAGCGGCCAAAATCGTAAGCGCCCCGGTAGCACAGCGGTTCGGTCGCCAACTGAAACAACTCAAACACCAGATCCCGATACGTTTTGTCTTCCCCTAACGCGTAGCCAAGGGCTTCGGCGGCAGCCTGAATTTGCTGGCGGTCTTGCGCCAGCGCGGCAGCCAGCAAGTCTCGGTAGCCCTCCACAAACGCCTCATCAAATGCCTGCGTGGCGCCAAAGTCCAACAGCACCAGCTGGCGCGTTGTTGCATCGTAAGCGTAATTAGCGAAGTTGGGGTCGGTTTGTACCAGGCGAAATTCAAACAATTCGCGGAAAAACAATTCCAACAGCAAGCTCATCACGCGGTCACATTCTTCCTGACTTTGCTTCGTCAGCGATTCAATCGGCGCGCCAGGCACAAAGCTCATGGCCAGTATCTGTGCGGTAGTTAACTCCTGGTCGACGGCCGGCAACAGAAAACGCTTGTCATCTGCCAATAACACGCCATAGCGCTGCAGGTAGTCGGCTTCCTTAAGGTAGTCGGCTTCATCGCGCAGCTGTTGCTTGGCTACGTCCAACAATGGCTGAATATCGATACCGACGGGCAGCAGCCCGGAGATTCGCAGCAAGGTGGCGACATTGTCAATATCACTGTCAATACTCTCCCTGACGCCGGGGTATTGAATTTTCAACACGATATGCTCGCCTTTTTGCGAGACTGCCTCGTGTACCTGACCAATCGAGGCCGCCGCCAGCGGCTTATATTCGAACGAATACAGCGCGTCGTGCCAATCTTCGCCATAGGCGTCAATCAGCACTTGCTCCAGTTGCACAGCAGGCATCGCTTGTGCGCCAGAACGAAGACGCGCGAGGATATCGGTAAGCTCCTTGGGCAGCATGTCGCCGGTGTCCATCGACAACATTTGCCCGACTTTCATCGCTGCACCGCGCAAGTGCGCAAGTTGGTCGGTCACACGCCTGGCATTGGCCGGCGTCAGTAGCAGGTCTTTGGCTTTCAGGCGCTTGCCCTGCTTTAGCTGGCGACCACCTTCGGCCAACATGCCGCCGGCGACTCCGGTCGCCAGTTGCACCATGCGCGACAAACGCGCAACGCGGCGGCTGGGTACCGGTTTGGTTTTTGCGAGGTCATCACTCAAGAGATTGGCTGCTACTTTTCACTTGCTACAGTGGCAGCAGTATACGGCAAAACATAGTGACCACCACCCGGTCGCTGGGTTAACGTATCTGCCAACGGCCACGGCTTAGGACGGAGACATGCAACAACGAATCACGCGTCGGTGGGTTCTAGTATTCTTTTTCAGCGCGCTAGTGGCGAGCTGCGCCTACTCACCGGCGCAGCGTCCTACGGCAGCAGGCGTCGCTGCGATTGCAATGCCGGACCGCTTCAGCGCCGCCACCGCGCAGGCCGTGCTGCAAAGCGGCGGCAATGCCATCGATGCGGCCGTTGCGGTCGCCTTCACATTGGCCGTGACCTACCCGGAAGCCGGCAATATCGGCGGCGGTGGGTTCATGCTGATCAATACCCAAGCGGGTGCCGAATTCCTCGACTACCGCGAGGTGGCGCCAGCGGCCGCAACCCGCGACATGTATTTGGACGCGCAAGGCGAGGTCATAGCCAACGCGAGCCTGGTCGGCGCAAAGGCCGCGGGGGTGCCGGGCACGGTCGCCGGGCTGTGGGCTGCGCATCTACGCCACGGCAAGCGACCGTGGGCTGAACTGCTAGCTCCGGCCATCGCGTTGGCGGCGCAGGGCTTCGTTATGCCGACCCATCTCGCCGGCCGCATAGCCGACAAAGTACCTGATTTTGATGGCGCAACCAACTTCGCCGCGTATTTCTCAACGGCACGCACCGGCAAGCGCTTCACACAGCCGGAACTCGCCGCCACGCTACGGCGAATCGCTGACCAGGGCCGCGACGGGTTCTACCTGGGCTACACCTCCCGACTGATCGCCGCCGAAATGACTCGCTCTAACGGCTTGATCGACGCCGCCGACCTTGCCGCTTACCAGCCCGTTTGGCGTGAACCGCTGCGCGCGCGATGGCGCGACTACGAAATTCTGAGTGCGCCCGTGCCAAGTTCCGGCGGCTTCGCGGTCATCCAACTGTTAAAAATGAAAGACTTTCTCGACGATCAGTTCGCCGGAGTTGCGCATAACTCGCCGCAGTACATTCACCTGGTCGCCGAGATGGAAAAGCGCGTGTTTGCCGACCGCGCCGAATATCTGGGCGACCCTGCCTTCGTGAATGTGCCGATGGCCAGACTCATTGATAACGACTACATCCGCTCACGCGCTTTGGAGGTCGACCCCGCGGCCATTTCGACACTGGATAAAGTACAACCGGGCCTCGAGGAAGGTCATAGCACGACCCATTTCTCCATCGTCGACAAGGAAGGCAATGCCGTGTCGAATACCTACACGCTCAACACCTGGTTTGGCAGCGGCGCAGTGGTCGCAGGCGCCGGCTTTCTGCTCAACAACGAGATGGATGATTTCAGCGTCAAGCCGGGCGTTGCCAATTTCTTCGGCGTGGTCGGCCGCTCGGCTAATGCGATCGCCCCCGGCAAACGCATGCTCTCTTCCATGTCGCCCACGATTTTGTTGCGCGATGGTGTGGTCGATTTAGTCGTTGGCTCGCCGGGCGGCTCGACTATTTTCACCTCCGTTTTTCAAACCATCGTCAACGTAACGGATTTCGGCATGTCAGCGCAAGACGCGGTCAGCGCCAGCCGCTTTCATCACCAGTTGCTACCGCCTGATCTGATTACCTTCAGCGTCACTGTTCCACTGCCGGACGCAACGGTCGAGGCATTATCGAAACGCGGCTACAACGCGATTCCCCACCCGTGGGAATTCGGCGACGTGCAACTGATCTGGCGCCAGGGCGAGGGCTTCGACACCGGCGCGGACCCGCGTGGCCGGGGCGAGGCGAAGGAGTTGAGGTAGATCCGCCAGACCGCAGGTTTGGGGAGCGGTAGAGTGTATTTTACAACGACAAAAATGGGCGCCTAAGCGCCCATTCTTTTTTAACTTATCCTTTCAGCCAGCTTCTGCGGCCTAGAGGTCGTAACGGAAACGCAAGTACCAAAAGCGGCCACCGAAGCCCAACGGGGAGTATTGACCGTATTTATTACCTATGTTGTCAGCCGCGCCGGGGTTTTCATCCGGGAACTCATCGAACAGGTTCTGCGCGCCCACCGTGACCGTGTATTGGTCATTCAAAGTATACGCGACTTCAGCATCGACGACATACTCGTCACCGTAGATCAAATCGGCAAACTGGTCGCCCTGCGCCACATCTTCCGAATCATAGTACTCGTCGTAGTAACCGACTCTAGCGAGGAAGCGCCAGCCGCCGACAAAATGATTGGCGGTCAGGTTCCAACGATTCTCGGGCAAGCCCAGTTCCAACTCATCGATACGCCTGTCGTCTATCACCCCTGGGGTGAAAGAATCGACTTCAGTGTCGGTGTAGTTATAAGCAAGACTGAATTCGGTATTGCCGCCAAAAAGCTCCATGGGATACGTCGCCACCACGTCAATACCCGTAGTGGTCGTATCGTAGTCATTAGTGAAGAAGCGGAAGTTTTGCAGGTTTGCAGCGCTGGTAACACCGGCGGCGAGCAGGTCATCCACTTGATCGGCCGAGAGCGTCTGATCGGCAGACACCGTGATGCGATCGGTGAGTTCGATGTCGAAGTAATCTACCGTGATATCCACCGGTCCCAGGTTCAGGATAGCACCGACGCTGAAGGAGACCGACTCTTCGGGTTCCAGCGCTTTACCACCCGCGGTCACTGCAACCGGGTTAGTCGGCGGGATAGTGCCGTTATTGACCAGAACACCGGCCTCAAACTCGGTCGATACGTTGAACGCATTGGACTGGCCTGGTGTTGGCGCGCGGAACCCCGTGCTCCAGGTGGTTCGAAATGCCAGCGCATCGATAACTTGCCAGTGCGCTGAAAACTTATAGTTGGTTGTCGTACCGAAGTCGTCGAAGTCTTCGAAGCGAGCGGCCAAACCTAACAGCAGATTCTCGAGCACGTCGGCTTCCAGGTCTATATACGCGGCAATGTTGGCGCGGTCGAATCGACCCGCCGCCAATGGGCTAAAGCCTGGAAATCCGTTTGAGGCGGTACTGAAGTCACTGGAGAACGTGCCGTCGGCAAGCGGGCCGATTTCAAAAGACGCCTGGTCGCCGGTGGTAATTTCAAACTGCTCTTCACGATACTCGAGACCGCCGGCAATATTCAAATCGGAGTAAAACCCGGCAACTTCCAGCGGGTAGGCTACATCAAGGTTAAAGTTTTTATCCAGTTGCGTGTAAGCACCCGGGTTAAACTCCCTCGGCGTAGCAGGCCCAAGTGATGCATTCACCGTGTTGCTGATGAAGAAGTTCACTTCGTTGCGACCCAGGCTGGCACTGACGTCCCATAGCAAGCCATTTGTGAGCTCCCCTTTCACGCCGGTAACAATCGATATATCGTTAGTCTTGCCACCGAAACTTGGAGTAAAACCGCCCGGGATTAACTCATTGAACGAGAAGCAATTAGGATCGGCAGCTAAAGCGGCAAGCGCTGCCTGGTCGGCTGCGACCGCAGCGGGATTTGTTAGATCTGGAGCGGCTAGGGTTGGGCAATTCCCGGAGCCATCGTCGGTCAGATCAGCGATCAGGCGGTTGCCATCGCCATCGGCGTAAACGCCGGTGCGCGTATTGGGATTACGGAAGAAAAACCCGCCTTCGACTTCCTTCTCGGCATAGTTGCCAAAGGCATAAAACTCCTTGCCATCTCCCAGATCAAGACCCACATTGGCGAACAGTTTTACATCACCCGAGACTTCCGGTTGGCCCCAGATTTGCGCCGGGTTGGCCACCGCCGTGTTACCGGCATCGATCAATGCCTGCGCATCGTTGCGCTGCACGCTGCGGTCGGTGGGGTCTGAATAACCGACCTCGAAACTGAAGTTGGCGAAACCACTGTCGGTAAACGGCAGACCAAAGTTACCCGAAACCGCCGCCGATTCACCGTCGCCTTCGCTGAACTCACCGTACCGCGCCTCTAAGGTCGCGCCTTCGGCATCGTCTTTTAGGATAAAGTTCATCACACCGGCAATGGCGTCGGAACCGTATTGAGCGGCCGCACCATCGCGCAGAACTTCGACCTGTTTCAATGCGATCGCCGGAATCACGGAGATATCCGGGCCTTGGGCGCCGTCCGCCACGCCATTACCCAACCAGTAGATAACCGCGGCGCGGTGCCGGCGTTTGCCGTTGACCAGCACCAGCGTGTGGTCCGGCGCCAAACCGCGCAGGTTGGCCGGTCGTACAATCGTCGCCGCGTCACTGATCGGTTGCGTGTTCACGTTATACGAAGGTACAACGTTGCGTAACAAGGTGCCGAGATCGGTGGCGCCCTGATTGACAAAATCATCGCCGCTGACAACGTCGATCGGCACCGGAGAATCGGCGACGGATCGGGCAGAGCGACGCGTACCGGTAATGACTACCTCCTCTAGTTCAATCGCTTCTTCCTGCGCCACTACTTGGGTGACGCCCATGGTGAGCGCTATTTGCGCGGAAATTGCCAGAGCGAGTGGTTTTGGAATAAAGGTTTTCATAGTCTTCCTCATAGCTTTGTAGTTGATTATTCGATGAAGCAGTTTTGTACTTAGCGTTCGGCCAATATGGGTATTGCTGATGCGCAACAAGACCCTTCACGGGCACTTATACCACATAGTTAATGTAAAATAGCAAGAGACAGACACAAAGGCTAACATTTTGTTCGAAAAATTAACAGCAGAGATCTCTT
>CAZJDL010000090.1:0-17301 GCA_964544755.1 uncultured Pseudomonadales bacterium
AAAAAATGTTGCTACTACAGGCGTTTACACGTTTCTGGACAGGCACTAATTAGTGTCCATCCATACAAGGGGCCCCTGATGGGAAATGCGTGCTACCGGTGTTAGACAAACTGAAAAGCTTATTCGCCGCCACTACCGCGGACGGCGAAAAACACCTCGCGCCCTCGATCGAACTTGCCTGCGCCGCACTGCTGATCGAGTTGATCTACGCCGATTATAATAAAGACCCGGCCGAGATCAGCGCAGCGAAAGCAGCACTACAGCAAACCTTTGCGCTGCAAGAGGCCGAGCTGCAGGAACTGATCGACCTCGCTGAGGTGGAAAAACATAACGCGGTGTCCGTGTACCCGTTCACCAGCGTGATCAACGAACAGTTTCGGGCAGCAGAGAAAACTCGAATCATTGCCATGCTGTGGCAGGTCGCGTACGCCGACGGGCATCTGGACAAATTTGAGGAGCATTACATTCGCAAGATTGCCGACCTGCTGTACGTATCACATAAGGATTTTATTCAAGCCAAGCTAAGGGCTCGCGCAAAATAGCCTATTGAAGTCGGTCTACAGTACAGTCGGCGCCGCTTCCAGACTGCACACTAACTCGCGAAAGCGTTCGGCATTCTCTTCGCTTAGACCCATCAATAGCCGGTGCGCTTCGAGCACCTTCTGCTTGATCTCTTCCTCGCCTGATACTGCGACCGACAGTTCACCAAAATCGCCAAGCTCTTCCAACGCCTGCTCGCGAATATCGAAGATGCTGTCGAAACACATGCTTTCTAGCAGTCTGTGAATATTCGGGTCGCCGCATACAAGCAGGGGTGTAAAGTTAAATTGCTGCTGGGCTTTGATGGCAATCTTGGCGAGCAAACCGAGCGTCGTGCTGTCAAGCCCGTCGGCGTCGGTCAAGTCGATCGACACGCTGGCAAATTCCGCCTGCTCGAACATGGTGACAATAAAGTCATCCAGACTGGCGCTCATGGTCAAGCGTACGTCGCCTACCAACTTCAACACAGTGGTGCCGTCATGTTGCGCAACGAGAATTTTTCCGGGTCGCAAATTTGTGGGTTGCATCATACGATCACTCATCTACGTCACACGTGTTAGTAGCCGCATCTTTAGACACCATAAGAACCGCGATGTCGTCGGGTGCTTCCTGCAGGTCAGAAAGCTGCAACTTTGCCAGAATCTCTTCCAGACTCAACTGTGGGTTGCACGCAACTTCGAGCAGGTAGGCCTCTTTTTCGCGCAAGCTTTTTTGCGCCAGCAGTTCCAATATGCCGTCAGAAAACAGCGTCAATCGGAACTGGTCTGGCAGGTCGATTTGCAATTCGTCGTAACTCGCTTCGGCAAACAAGCCGACGGGTAAACCTTTACCCTCGAGATAGCGCACTCCGTCATGCGTCGTCAGTATGGGGCAAGGCAAATGGCCGGCAATACTGTAAAGCAATGAGTTTTCTTTATTATTTAGTGTAGCAACGACCATCGTAATGTGCTTGCCGAGTTCAGTCTCCAACAGTTCTTTATTGATACTTTCCAGCAATTTGGCCGGTGACAAAATCGTCTGGTCGCCAAGGCGACCATAATTGCTGCGTAACCGAGCTGCCAGAGTTTTCAGCAGCACCGTCACAAAAGCCGACGACGCACCATGACCCGACACGTCGGCAATTAAAAAAACGATATGATCGCTACCGACGGTAAAGTATTCAACAAAATCACCGCTTAAATACAACGACGGAATAATCTGGTGCTCGAACCGGTAGTGGTCGAAATTGCTCGGTGTCGCGGGTAGCATTTGCATTTGCACATGGCGCCCGGCCTGCTGGTCTTGCTCCAGCGCATGGAGATGCGACTGCAATTCTTTATTGGCCTGCTCGAGTTTGCGCCGATAACGGGCGTTTTCCCGCTTTAAAGTGGAACTCTCGAGGCTGCGCGAGATGGCGTGCTCCAGCACTTCCAGATCGATAATAGGTTTGATCAGATAGTCGCTGGCACCGATGCGCAGCGCTTCGACGACATCGGCCATAACGCCGGCGCCGGAAATGACAATGATAGGAGTGTCGGAGTCATCTTTGGCGATTTCCTGCAGCACGCTAATGCCGTCGAGGCCAGGCATGCGCAAATCACAGACGACAAGATCGGGATTTTCCTGCCGATACGCATCCAGGCCGGTCGCACCGTCGTCGGCGAGCAGCACATCAAAGCCGCTGTCTTCAAGATAAGCGGCAATGCTTTGGCGGATAACACGGTCATCATCGATGACCAAAATACGGCGCTCAGTATTCATTCGGGGCTGACGCTACCGAAAACTTCATACGACACTGATATGACTATTCTTTGCCCAGAAAAATCTGCCACGCACGTTACTCGTTTCGCATTCCAAGTGCAAGTACACATTGTAGATTGACTCGGCGACCAGTGCATAATATAAAGACGGCCTGTTACATTGAATTATTGAGGGCATTATGTCTACCGTAGACTCCACAGCAGATGACAAGCGCGCCTTTATCCGCATGAAGCTTGATAGCGCCGTAACGTTAGAGCCCACGGCGAGCGCTGAAACCTACGCAGGCGTGGGCCGTGACATCAGTGGAGTCGGTCTGTTGGTTGCGAGCGAAGCACCGCTAGAGCGAGGCGACAAGTTGACAGTGCGCATAAAACCACTGGAAAAGAAAAGCAGCGAATTTGTCGCCAGCGCTACCGTAAAACGCATTAGCCGTAGCGATGGCGAGCGTGTGCTGGCCTTGTCGATCGACGAAATTTTCGACTAAGGATTCACTCAAAATCTTCGTCGCCAAAATCATCTTCCACCTCGCCGTCGCGTACCAGCGCCTCGCGTTGCTGCAGGTAGCTGTCGCGTAAAAAGATGTAGCGGTCTCCGGTCACCAACTCATCGGCTTTCAGCAGGTCGGCTCGTATGTCCACCGCTCGTACAGCAGTAGCTGAAGCGCTCACGATTTCGTCCTCCAGGTAAAATACCGGGTTCGCATAGCTGGCGGGTATCAGGCCTAGCGCGTCACGCACGCTGCTGCCACCCAATAGGGGCAACTCCAGATAAGGCCCGGAGCCAATACCCCAACGGCCGAAGCTTTGGCCAAAATCTTCCCGGTGGCGCGGTAAACCCAGACCGCTGGCAACATCAAACAAACCCGCCAGACCCAGTGTAGTGTTAAGCACAAACCGTCCGCTATCCATGCCTGCCTGGGCCAGCTTGAACTGTAGCAAATCATTAATAATTGTTAGCGGCTCGCGCAGATTGCGAAAAAAATTGGTAACGCCAGTGTCGACAAACCCTGGTGTGATCGTCTGATAGCCTCGCGCCAGCGGTTTGAGCACATAACGATCGGCAACGTGATTGAATTGATGAACCTTACGATTCCATCCTTCCCAGGGGTCGGGGTTGGCCAACGCATCGTCCTGCGCCGCCAACGGTTGCATCATTAGCAGGAGCAAACAAAATAACAAAGCAGAGCCTGAGCGATTTAGCATAGTTTCTTTTCTTCTTTGCGCAGAACGTTGTTGGGGTCGGGTAGATTTAAACAAAAAAGCCTTAGCAACGCCATGCCAGCCGCGGGCCGCTACCACAAATTACCTTATTGTGTGCCAAGGATGATATCCAGATCACGCATTTTTGCCAGTGTTTGCAATCCGCTGACTAACACCTGTTGCGGCTGCGGATGCTGTATTTCCTCGGCAATTTGTTGCAACACCTGCGCGCCGGTAAAACGCTGCTCTTCTGCCAACAAGGCCAGCGTGCGTGCGGTAACCGCATTGGCTTCCATAAACTTGACTTTGTCGTGACGATTTCGATACACGACCAGGTAAGTCGGCGCCGCCGGTGCTTGCTGCGGTTGATGGGTGGGGCCAATTCTGTGGACCGGAAAGCGGTACGCTAATGACCAGGCTAACGGCGATACTACCGGGTGTTCGTCCTGCAGCGAACCTTCGGTGTGTACGGCAATCGTGGTTAAGTCAGTGTCAGCCAGGTCTAGCGCGATCTCAACCCATTCGTAATGCGCCAATTCCAGTAAGAATGGCGGGTCTTCGGCGCGTTGCCCACGTTCGTGTTCGAGGTACTGAATAAATTCCTGGGCAATCTCCATAAAATATGGCGTTTGACACACATGCCGGTGCATAAAGTCGCGCACCATCGCGTGCCACGCAATGTCGCTGGTAATTTTTCGCAGCACCGGAAACGCGCTGCTGATAAAACCTTCAATATTTTTATACAGCAGGTCACGATATATCTGTAAACGGCGGTCTTCGATCGCCGGCGGGGCCGCATGCGCGTCGGGATGGCGCAAGTGCGCCGTCCACAGTTTCTGTCGTGCTTGCACGCTAATGTGTACATCACCGTTCATATCAGCCTGCCGCGCGCGTTGTGTTGCATCTATCAGTCGCAATCCGTTGCCGCTTACGCACCAACTCCACTTCGGTCAGCAATTCGGTTAAGGGGGGAATATTAAAATCTCTTTCCAGCAGCGTGGGCAATACGCCAAATTGATCGTACGCCGCGCGCAATAAATCCCACACCGGATCGATGACGTCAGCGCCGTGAGTGTCTACCCGCAAATCTTCGGCTTCCTTGTAATGGCCGGCGATATGAACATAAGTCGTGCGCTCGCCTGGCAGGCCAACCAGAAATTCGTAGGGGTCATAGCCATGATTAATACTGTTAACGTAGATGTTATTGACATCAAGCAATAAATCACAGTCCGCTTCCGCAATAACGGCATTGATGAATTGCAGTTCTGACATATCCTGGCCGGCGGCGGCATAGTATGAGGCATTTTCCAACGCCATGCGTCTACCGAGGATATCCTGCGTCTGGCGCACACGACCCGCCACATAGTGTACGGCCTCTTCGGTAAACGGTATGGGAAGCAGGTCGTAGAGTTGGCCTTCGTCGGCGCAATAGGTCAAGTGTTCAGAATAAAGCTTGCAACCGTGTTGTTGCATAAAGGCTTTGATATTGTGGAGTAAGTCGGTATTGAGTGGTGCGAAACCGCCGATATCCAGCGACAGACCATGTAAGGTTAATGGCCAACGCTCGGTACAGGCGCGTAACTGTTTACCGAAGCGGCCGCCTACGCCAATCCAGTTCTCCGGGGCAACTTCAAAGAAATCTACAGCGGTGGGTGCCAGCGACGCAATTTCACTGGAGAAATCGCGCCGCAGACCCAAGCCCGCTCCTTGCGGTTTTGTCGTTTGCAAGAAAAGTGCTTCCTTTTATCGTTAGCTAGCTTGAATTAGCCGCCACATTTACCCTCGCCAGCTTTCTCGCCTTTGTCGCCGCCGCATTTGCCTTCGCCACATTTGCCTTCGCCCTTGGCTTTCTCGCCTTTATCGCCGCCACACTTGCCCTCCCCGCATTTTCCTTCGCCCTTCGCTTTCTCTCCTTTATCACCGCCGCATTTACCTTCGCCACATTTGCCTTCGCCTTCTTTGCCGTAATTAGCGAGGTCATAGCCAGCATTCAACTCGGTGGCTGCGAACGGATTGGCACTTGCGGAAGCAGCCGGTACGATAGCAGCCGCCAAAAACGCAGCACCAACGGCTGCAGCGATAGGTTTGATTGAAATGTTAACCATTATTTAAAACTCCAGAAAGTAAATTTGATATTGTAGGTCGAAGAACAGCGTGCGCTGCGTACGCGCTTGCTCGTATCGTGACCAAATACTCTGACCCGGCCCGGTAGCCAGAGTTTCATTATATTGTGAAGTATTTACTCTTTTTTCGTTCGTTAGGTCGCTCTGATTACAGTGCATTATCGTTGCTGAGCGGCGCTATTATAGCGACTCTGCCAGAATTGCTGCAGGCGGGTTGTGGAAATACGAATGGATGTTTTGAGATGCTGCGCAAACAGTGAGACGCGGTATTCTTCGACCATCCACCGCAGTGGGTCATCGACGCGGATCGAGTCAACATCTACGCTACGTAGCAACCAGGGCGCCAGCTTTTCGGCTAGCATGGCATCGCGCTTGCCGTGCTGCTCAATGCGTTCCACCCGGTAACATGCTGCCTGCAGATACCTTGGGTAATGCTGCAACCAGCGCGCCGGAGTCAGCCGGATAAAACCAGGATATACCAGCCGCTGTAACTGCGCGTTAACATCCGCAAGCAGGCCTGCGTAGCGCTGGGTATCGACGTTGGCCAGCGCTCGGCAGAGTGCAAAATGGCTCGCCAGTATCTGTTGAAACAGTGTTTCCAGCGATTCCATCTGCGCTTGCAACCTGGCACCGCCCTGCCGCAAGCTATTCTCGAACCGTGCCGGGCTTACCGGCCACTGCGTGGCACAATCGTACGCCATGTAGAAAATGCGGCGCACGCAGTCATCGATAAATTCATCATGATCACTGATCAAACTTAAATGCAGGCGCGCCGTATTGCTGTTAAAAAGACTCTTGCGCATGGCCCTGGCACGCTCACGGCGCGCTTTGGCGGCGAGCAGCGCCAGCGCCCAGGCACTATGCTGGCGCGCCTCTTCCTGTCGGTGAAACAGGCAGCAGCGAACCACTTGAACCTCTTCGACCAGGCCGGGATAAGCCGTGTATTGTAGTTCCGCGCGCGTCAAAGAGTATTCGACCGGAAGATCAGGGATAGTGCCGTGCCGAACCTCGCGACCGTCGAACTGATCGGCAAAGAAATAAGCCTGGCCTTGCAGCGCGGCGCCGGCGCTACGCTTGATCTCCAACAAACTGCGGCTGCCGGCGACCAGCCTGCCGTCCTGATCAACGACGGAATACTGTATTCGGTATTCCGTTGGTAACTGCTCGAAACGCCAGTCGCTGGCTTCGATTCTGACTTTTTTCGCCTGCCAAACCAGTTCCGCGAGACGCTCGAGTAACGGCTCTTCCCCCTCTTGCAGGCGTGGAAAAATCTCATCGACGGTATTGGGTACCGGCGCCAGCTGCTTGCGCGTCGCCTTCGGTAGTGTCTTTAACAGCAGCAGGCATTTTTGCCGCAACATGCCCGGCACTAGCCGCATAAATAAATCGTTAGGTACGAAGGTTAGCAGGTGTTGCGGCACCAAAACTTGTACGCCGTCATCGGTCTCACCCGGCGCATAACGATAACGCAACGCAAAATCATTACCCTGCCACCGTAGCGTATCTGGAAATTGCCGCATTACATCCGCGCCAACCGGTTTAGACAGCAATTGCTGCGTAGCAACTTGCAACAGGCCCAGGCGTTCCTGCGTTTGTCTAGCCGACCACTTCCGAAAGCTCGCCGCGTCGGCAACCTCGTCCGCTAACACCTTGTCGTAGGTGTCGTATAAAACATCGTCGGCGTGGTTGAGCAATTCGGGCCGGCGCAAGCGCGCAACCACATCTTCGGCTGCACGCAGGCTGCGCTGGTTGTGCGCAAAAAACGCATACGGCGCCTGCCATTGCTGCTCCACCAAGGCCGTGCGGATAAAAACCTCGCGCGCTACCGCCGGGTTAATAGTGCGATACGCGACTTTTTCCCGCTCGGCAATCACCAGACCATAGAGCTTGCGCTTGGCGTACACCATCACGCGCTGGCTGCTGGCGTCCCAGTGCGGTTCGGCAAATTCCGTCTTGCATAAGTGACGGGCGGCTTGCGCAATCCAACCGACGCGTACATCCGCCACAGTACGCGCGTATAACGCCTGCGTTTCAACCAGTTCGGCCGCCAGCAGCCAGCGCGGTGGCCGTGCATACAAGCCCGAACCGGGGAATAACCTGAAGCGCCGTTCACGCACGCCGCGATACTCCTTGCGCTCTTCGCGCAACCCCACATGGGTGAGAAAACCGCTCAGTAGAGACTGGTGAATGGCGGCGTAGTTCGCCGGCCGCTTGTTGCCGGCGAGTCGCAGATCTTGCGTCATGCTAACAAGCTGCGAATGAATATCGCGCCAATCACGAATGCGCGCTGGCGATAAAAACTCCTTACGCAGCAGCTTGCCAAACCGGGTGGCGCTCAGTAGCCGCCGCTGCGACTCGATATAACGCCACAGTTTTAGCAGCGACATAAAATCGGAGCGTGAATCGACAAAGCGCCCATGCAGCGAATCCGCCGCCTGCTGCTTTGCCAGTGGTCGTTCGCGCGGGTCGATCACGCTCAACGCCGCGGCAATGACCAGCATTTCTGTTAATGCGCCATGCTCGGCGCCGGCGATCAGCACCCTGCCCAGCCTGGGCTCGACTGGCAGGCGCGCAAGCGTGCGACCAACGGTGGTTAAATGTCCGTCCTCATCGACGGCATGTAATTCCCGCAGCAACCTAACACCGTCGCTAAGCTGCTTGCTTTCCGGTGGCTGAATAAAGGGAAAGGTCTTGCTGTCGCTGATACCGATCGACAATAGCTTCAAAATAACAGCTGCCAGGTTGGTGCGTAAGATCTCCGGCTCGGCAAATTCCGGGCGCGCGTTAAAATCTTCCTCGCTGTACAAACGGATGCAAATACCAGCCGCAAGCCGGCCGCAACGCCCCTTGCGCTGGTCGGCATTGGCTTGCGAGATCGGCTCAATCGGCAAACGCTGAATTTTGCTGCGATAACTGTAACGGCTGAGGCGCGCAAAACCGGCATCGATCACGTAGCGAATACCCGGTACGGTCAGCGAGGTCTCCGCCACATTGGTCGCCAGAACCAGCCGCTGCCTGGCTGGCGATGGTGGAGTCTTGAATATCTTTTGTTGCTCCGCCTGCGGCAAGCGCGCGTACAAAGGCAAAATCTCCAGCTTGTCGCCAAACCTTGCACCCAGGTGGCGCTGCGCTTCACGAATTTCCTGCTCGCTGCTGAGAAACACCAAAACATCACGTGGGCCATGCCGCGCGGCATGGCCGTCGTTGTCCAGCTCCTGCAAAGCCAGCCGGATCTGATCGGTTAATTCGGCGTCTTCTTGCAGCCCGTAAAACTCTGCCGGCCGGTAGCGCAGCTCAATGGGGTACAGACTGCCCGACACTTCGATCACGGGCGCCTGGTCGAAATAGTCGGCAAAACGCTGCGTGTCGATCGTCGCCGAGGTGATCAACAATTTTAAATCGGGCCGTTGTGGCAACAGTTGTTTGATGTAGGCGATCAGAAAATCTATATTCAGTGTGCGCTCATGCGCCTCGTCGATAATAATCGTATCGTAGCGCAGCAGCAGCGGATCGTTTTCGATTTCATTCAGCAGCACCCCGTCGGTCATGACTTTGACCAAGGTATTTTCCGAGTAAGTTTTGCTGAAACGCACCTGAAAACCGATCGCGGCGCCAAGCTCCTGCTGCAGTTCTTCGGCGATGCGCCGCGCGACGCTGCTGGCAGCGAGGCGACGCGGTTGCGTATGCGCGACCTGACCGGCAATACCGCGCCCGGCGGCGATGCAAAGTTTCGGTAGCTGCGTCGATTTACCCGACCCAGTATGACCGGCAACGATGATGACCTGGTGTTGTTGTAATGCCGCCAATAGCTCTTCTATGTGCGCTGTGACCGGTAGCTGCGGCGGGTAGGTGATATCCGGCACGTGCTGCCGACGCCGCGCTATGCGCGCACGGCCCGCCTGCAACTGCTGTTGAATCGACCGCGCGAGTTTGGCCGTCGGTTGCCGGCGTCTCGTTTGGACCTGTAGCTTCCGCAGCTTGCGCCGCAGGGGCGCCTGATCCGCCGCCATAAGCTCGCTTATCTGGGCATCAATATCATCTGGCAGTAGGGCTGGCATGGGCGGCTATAAATAAGGCGAGAACAACCAGAAAAATGCATTCCACAGGCGAAAAACCACATTTCGCTGCCGCAGTTCGGTCGCGGAAAGTGGTATCGCCTGCCGTCTGCTAACGCGAAGGTGCTCGCCCATTTCGGCGCCGAGCTGACGGTCGTAGACCTCCACCACCAGTTCAAAATTGAGCCGCAGGCTGCGCGCGTCCAGATTCGATGAACCCACCTGCACATAGTAGTCGTCGACGACGAACAACTTTGTGTGCACAAACGGGCCACCGGAAAAGAAAATGTTCACGCCAGCGTCGATCAATCCGGGCGCTATATGTTGCACCGCCCATGTCATAAATGGCATGTTGTTCTTGCCAGGCAACACAATATCAACCTCAACGCCACGCAACGCCGCCGTTTGCAGCGCCACCTCGAGTTCGCGCGACGGCATAAAATACGGTGTCATTATCGCAATACTGCGCCGCGCTACCGAAATAGCGCCGACCAGCACCCAGGTAAGCTTGTCGTTGTCTTCGTCGGGCCCCTCCAGCAAGACGCGGCACGCCATGTTGCTGCTGTGCGCAATAAAGTTCCCCTTGGGCATGCATTGCAACGCTTCGCTGGTGCTGAATAACCAGTCGTTGATAAATGCTCGTTCCATCTGCCGCAAAATCGGGCCGCACAGCTGAAAGTGCATATCAACGACACCGTTTTTGCTTCGCGCCAGCACATGATTGTTCCTGATATTCATGCCGCCGGTAAAGCCCAGCTCGCTGTCTACCAACAGCAGCTTACGGTGATTGCGCAAATTGATGGTTAAACTCGGTGGCAACAGGGTGGGCGGCAAGTACAAAGCCGCATCTATGCCCAGCCGCTTTAGCACCAGACTTGCCCATGGAAAGCCGTATTTTTCCCCGACGCCGTCGATTAACACCTTCACGACGACACCACGACGCACAGCAGCGGCCAGCACCATCATAAACTGCTTGCCGATTTCGCGCGTGTCGAAAATATAAGTGGTTAGATAAACATACGACTTGGCATTCGCAATGGCGTGCAACATGGCGGGATAAGCGTTGTCGCCATTGTGCAGCGCCGCCACTGAGTTACCTCCCAGCAGGTTGTTGCGACTAGCCGCCCAGGATAATTCCGCCAGATTAACGTAGTCGTCGAGTATACTGACCGGGTGATCTTGCTCGGTCAGGAATTCTTGCGCTGGCGATTGCTTTTCATGCCGCAAGCGCCGTGCACGGGTGAGAATGCGGTTTTTGCCGAACACGTAATACAGCAGCACGCCGAGGAACGGCAATACAAAGCAAACCGCTATCCAGGCGACCGCGCTGCGCGGGTCGCGCGTGTTCAGCAAAGCGTGGCCCGCACCCCATGCCGACAGCAGGCCGCCGAGGAGAAAAATGCTCCATCTCAGAATATCCATAAATCTTTTGGCGGTAGTAGATGCACGCAAATATTTTAGCATTTTATCGCGTCCAGCCGCACAACCCTGGCGCCAGCAAATGCCAGGGGCGCACTACAAAAACTTGCGCCTGCTATGTTACACTGTGGTTAAATTGCGGGTGTTACCTGCCTTTATTTCTTAGCTCCACATATGCCAAATAGCCAACCTTTCCTGCTACTTCCTTCGGCTGCTTCCCTGTGGTGCTTTTGCGCGCTCGTATTTAATCTTTTGCCCGGCAATGCAGTTGCGGTTACCGACACGGAGCTGCAACAAGAGCAAGCGACTCTAGCTGAATACGAACAACGCAGCCCCCGACTATTAACACAAATGAGGGTTCTGGATCACCAGCTTGAAACGCTGCGAGAGCAACGTCAGGCCGTCGCACAAAACCTGGAGGAGTTGACCCGCAGTTACCTGACAAAGCAAAGGGCGCACGAACAAGCGCAGGCGAAAGCCGCCGCCGTGGGCGACAAAAATACTCAGGCAAAACTGGAACACGCGCGCTTTCAGTATTATCTGGTTGAACGAAAGCTCTCCAATGTGCAAGCCGAAGCCGAGCAATTAGATAAGAGCATAGCGCCGTTAAAACAAAGCTTGCAGGACAAACAACGCCAACTGCAGCAGAATGAGAAAAGTCTCGCCTGGCAAAAAGAACAGGTACGTAAACTGGCAAGCGCTACTCCCACAACGGCTGAGCGAATAGAAATTAGAAGCAGCCACAGAACGGCGGACACGCAACCCGAGTTACAAGCTAGCTCTGCGGCGGCGGCAGCTTCCAGCCCACCAGGCTCGGATCCGGCGTCAACAACCGACCGCACGCAAGTCGAGCTTGCGACGGCACAGTCGCCACAAGGCAGCGATCAGACCGCGATGGCCGCGATTGCGGAGGCTCGTCGCTACGCCCGTGCTCAAGCCCAGCGCTTGCAGGAATTGTTGGCCAGTAATGAAGCGGGCAAACCTACCAGCAAGCAACCAAAAACCCTGGAGGTACAGCACAAAAGCGCTCCCGGCGTTAAACACCTGTACGATTTAACTTACGCCGGCGCCAACCATTATACCGCCGAAGGCACCGTGCATGCCGGCAAACAGATTTTCAAAGTCGCCAGGCAGCGCTGGGTTACCCACATCCCCGCCTACGACGACGGCGCGAACTATGTGTTTATCCTCAATGCAACGCCGCACCGTCGCCTGGAACTGATTATGTATAACGCGGCATTGGCCGAGTAAACTCTTTCTATTCGTAAAGCAAGCAACGCACGCGGCGCCCGCCATCATCACCCAGCAATGCTGGCTCTTGTCGTTCGCACCGAGGCATTGCCTTCGGGCAGCGCGTTGCAAAGCGGCAGCCACGCGGAATATTTAGCGGTGACGGAATTTCCCCATGCAGCAAAAGCTTGGGGCGTTGCCGTTCGAATACGGGGTCAGGCTCGGGACTGGCCGCCAGGAGCATTTCAGTGTACGGGTGCAACGGCTTGCTAAAAACTTGCTCGGTTGGCCCCTCTTCCACCGTGGTGCCCAGATACATCACGATAATGCGATCAGACAGATAACGCACCATCGACAAATCGTGTGCAATAAACAACATACTCAAGCCCATGTCACGCTGTAACTCAGCCAGCAGGTTGACGATCTGCGCCTGCACGGAAACGTCCAACGCCGATACAGGTTCATCGCAGATGAGCAGATCGGGCTGCATAATCAACGCCCGCGCGATACCCAAACGCTGGCGCTGCCCACCGGAAAACTCGTGTGGATAGCGTTCGGCGGCGTGCGTGCTCAGACCAACCAGCACCAGGTATTTATCTACCTCTGCGTACAATTGGTCACGAGGGTAGTGCTGCAACAAACGAGCCCCCTCTGCCACAATTTCGCGCGCTGTCATACGCGGGTTAAGCGATCCCAGCGGGTCTTGAAATATCATCTGCATCGCACCGGCATAGCGTTGAAAGTCCTTACGCCGATAACGCCGCGGCAACGCCCCCCCACGCCAGGCCACGGCGCCCGCCGTTTTATCTAGCAAACCAATAATGGTTCGAGCCAAAGTGGATTTGCCCGAACCGCTCTCGCCGACTACGCCCAGTACTTCCTTGTCACGCAATGCGAACGACACACCGTCGAGCGCGCGCACTGTTTTACCACGCGCGGTGAAATGCGTTTTAAGCTCATGAACGGTCAACAATTCCGTCATCTACTCGCCGCGAGAATCCGTGGCGCCTTGGGGTTAGCCGCATGGTAGCGCCAACAACGCGCAGAGTGGCCCGCGGCAGCGCACAGGCGCGGCGCACTTTGCTGACGACAAATTTGCATGCGGTGCGAACAGCGCGGCGCAAAGCTGCAGCCCGTGCGTTGTAGCCTCAGGTCGGGCGGCGTACCAGGAATCGCCTCCAGCCTGGCGTTTGGCGCAGCACTCAAGCGTGGCGTCGCCGCCAGCAACCCTTGTGTGTAGGGATGCAGAGGACGTTGAAACAAACTATCGACGCCGGCCTGCTCGACAATTTCGCCGGCGTACATCACCGCAACCTGGTCGGCCATGCGCGCCACCACACCGAGGTCATGCGTAATTAACACCATGCCCATGCCACGCTGCCGTTGAATGTCTTTGAGTAATTCGAGTATTTGCGCCTGCACCGTCGTGTCCAGCGCGGTCGTCGGTTCGTCGGCGATCAGCAGTTCGGGTTCGCCAGCCAGCGCCATCGCAATCATCACCCGCTGCAACATGCCGCCCGACAGTTCGAACGGGTATTGCCGGCTGCGATACGCCGGCTCAGGAATGCGCACACTATCCAGCAACTCAACCGCTCGCCGCGCCGCGGCGCGTTTAGACAAATTCTGATGCAGGCGCGCTACTTCGCTTATTTGCAAACCAATGCGCAAGGTCGGGTTAAGCGCGCTCATCGGCTCCTGAAAAATCATCGCTATGCGCTTGCCACGGATACAGTTGAAGGCGCGACCCTTGAGCTGCAACAGATTTATATCGTCAAGCATGGCGCGCCCCGACACGATCGCGGCGTTACTCGGAAGCAAGCCCATCACGCTGCGCATAGTCACCGATTTACCGCAACCAGACTCTCCTACTAACGCCAGCGTTGCCCCACACGCCACACTCAGATTCACATTTTTACTAACGCGGTAGCGGCCCGCGCGCGTGGCAAACTCGACTGAAAGGTTTTCGATGGTGAGCAGCGAATGCGTGCTAGAGATCATTGCTTTTGACATCCATAGCATCACGCAAGCCGTCGCCGAACAAGTTAAACGCCAGCACCGTTAAGCTGATAAAAAAAGCGGGGAACAACAGCTCGTGCGGGTGCGTGAGCAAGGACTTGATACCGTCGAAACTCATGCCCCCCCAGGACGGCGTGGGGGGTACAACACCTATGCCAATGAAAGACAAGAATGCTTCAGTAAAAATGGCCGATGGCACCGCAAAGGTGAACGCGACTAACATAACGGGTAAAGCGTTCGGCGCAAAATGGCGAAAGATAAGGTATGGCGCACTAGCTCCCATCAAGCGCGCGGCGCAGATATAAGGCTGGTTGCGTAGCTTCAACACTTCAGCGCGCACCAGTCTGGCGCTGGTGGGCCAGCTTAACAGCATAAGAGCGACTAACATCGGCACAATGCCGCTATCACCCGGTCCCAACCCAAACGCCACCTTGAGCAAAATCATAAAGAGTAGAAACGGCAGCGCAATCACCAGGTCTGTGGCACGCATCATCACATTGTCGATGCGGCCGCTGCTGTAACCGGCAATGGCGCCATACAGGGCACCAAATAGTACAAACGTTAGCGGCGCAAAGATGCCGATAAAAAGCGAGGTTCTCGCGCCGTGCATCAGCCGCACCAGCATATCGCGGCCCAGGTAGTCGGTACCAAGAGGATGCGCCGGCAGCGTCACGCTTCGCCCCAGCCACTGTTGGGGCTTATCACCGACAGGCACAAAGCCGCGTAACTGGGCATCGAACAGGCTGATGGCCAGGCGCGGTTGTGCGCTAACACGCGCCGTCGCCAGTTCCTTTTGTTCTGCATCCAACGCGACCACGGTATAAACATAGCGCCGTTGCTGCAACTGCAGCCGGTCTGCAAAATACGGTTGCGAAGCCGATGTTTCACCTAATGGCAAACCCAGATCACTGCCATCGGCTGGCTGCCGCTGATGCCGGTACACGTGAAACTGCGCTGCCCGCCGCAACGCCGGCCACTGCAACTCGATACTGGCGGTTGTCGCGGCAAGCACCTGAACATGAAACTTGTCGGCAGGAGTCGGCGGCAGCCGTTCAGGCCGCCAAGGTCGCTGCTCGACAATAATAGCCTCGCTAACATGTCGGGTCGGCGCCTGCGACACCAGACCGACGTTTTGCTCGGCCGGATCCAGGGTCCACAAGCTCGGACCGGCAGCGGCGAACAGCAACAACGCAACGATAATCGACAGCGCCGTAAACGCCTGCTTGTTACGCCGCAGTTGCAGCCATACCCTTGCCCAATATCCCCTTACCTCCGCGCCTGGCAGTTCCTGTTGCTCGCCCGTGTCAGCGCACGCTACAAACAACTGCGGGTCAATCTGACTAGCCGGCATGCAGCTTAATCCGCGGGTCAACCCAGCCGTAGAGAAAATCAACCAGCACCACCATCAGCACCAGAAAGCTGCCATAGAAAACCGTAGTACCCATAATCACCGTGTAGTCCAGTTGCTGTATCGCTTGCACGAAATAGCGGCCCAGGCCCGGAATCGAGAAAACGAGCTCGACCACGAAACCACCGGTTGTAATAGTGGCAATTGCCGGCCCCAACACGGTGAGAAATGGCAAGCAGGCATTACGCAATTGGTGCACGAAAAAAATCCGCGCCGCCGACAAACCCTTGGCTTTGGCGGTGGTGATATAGTCGGCTTGCGCAATTTCAAGCAATGACGAGCGCATAAGACGGGTGAGAAAAGCCATGGTGCCCAGCCCCAGCACCAGCGCCGGCACCAACATATGGCGCAGCGTTCCCCAACCTGCGATCGGCAGCAACTCGGCGCCAACCCAGCCGTTGATAGTGACCAGCGCAAGTTGCGCAAACGCCGCAACCACAAAGCCGGGCACCGAGATGCTGAGGATGACCAGGCCCATAATGACAAAGTCTGGCCAGCGCTGCTGATAACGCGCGGTCAGGGCGCCCCACAAAATACCACCCAACGTGGCAAAAAAAATGGCCAGCACACCGAGGGAGGCGGACACCGGAAAGTGCTCGCGAATAATATCGTTAACGCGGCGGTTTTCCTCAGCATAGGAGATACCAAAATCGCCGCGCAACATATTACCCAGGTAAATTCCGTACTGCCGCAAGACGGGCTTGTCCAGACCGTATTGGCGCATCAGATTTTCGCGCATCTCTGGAGCCATAGCTCTATCGTTAGATAGGGGGTCGCCCGGCACCATATGCATGGCTGCAAAGGTCGCTGTGGCAACAAACCAGATAGTAAGCAGCCCAAAGACAATGCGCTGCACAGCGTAGCGAATCACTGTTCCAGCCAGGCGAAATAAAACGAGGGGTCGCCGCCGAAAATGCCACGCTGCATGCCCTTGAGATGAGGGTGCTGCACATACAAGACGCTGGCCTCGTAGCTTGGCAACATGGCGGCATCCGCGGCGATAATACGCTGCAATTGGCCGAAGGATTGAACGCGCGTATCAACATCACCACTGCGTTGCGCTACTCTCACCCAGTGGTCGTACTCCGGGTTCGAGTATTTGCCACGGTTATTTTCGTTCCACGATGCAAAATAGTCGGCAAACGTCAACGGATCATTGTAATCGGGACACCAACTCAGCGAGGCGATATCGAATTCGCCGTTATACGATTTAACATGGCGTTGCTTGAAAGTTTGCTTGTCTATCACGATGTTCAAACCCAGCGCCTGCTTAAACAGGTACTGCGTGTACTCGGCCAGCTTTACCGCAACGGGTACATCGCTGGTGAGCAACACCAGCGGCGGGAACTGTTCGATTTGCAACTCTTGCTTGGCTTGCTGCAGCAAACGCCGAGCGCGCGCCAAGTCTATCGCTTTCGGTTGAGGAGGAATTTCTTCGCGCAGCGAACGTGTTTTGCCGCGCAGGAATTTTGGAAATAAGGACACCGCCGGCTGCGCGCCGGGCATGGCAATAATTTTATTCGTTACCAGCGTCGCATCATAAACGGATTGCAGCGCCTGCCTTAAGGCTT
>CAZJDL010000091.1:0-17269 GCA_964544755.1 uncultured Pseudomonadales bacterium
CAAGTTGACTTGCTTTATTGCGCAAAATATCTATTCTAACACTTTGAGTAAGCTATAAAAGCCAGCAATGGAAAACCGCCTCGGTAGATCGGGATGATACTCTTGCTCAAAAAATGGTGTATTAAATGAATGCGTCCGATGACAACAGGGATTTGGTCTGGGACCTCGACCGTTTCAAACAACAAAAGCAGGCAGCTGAGTTTATCCAGTTGTTTGAAAACAAGTTGTGTGTTTTCTCGCAATCGGTTCAGCAATTGTACTCCAACTATTCCGTTTTTTTCCCCGAAGACCACAACCGCAAGATGGTTGTCTTACCCGACCCGCATGCATACCATGACACCTATTTCAATATTGCGGCTGCCGCAGTATCTCCCACCGGGTTGAACATTATTCCTGGCGCGATGGTGGGTCGTGAGGGTTTGCATATCACCGTGCCGGTGCGTGCGCCGGACGGCAGCAAAAAAACCAAAGCCGTGCCGCTGCAAAAAGGTTTGGGGTTAATCAATCAGCGTTTTCCGCAAGGACGACGTTTCTTGCCGGTGCTGATGAAAGGCGATTTGCGCGAATTTGAGGCGCGTATGCCGCTATTGCACCTACACCGTATCCAAGTCCACCTGCTGACTGAGCGCTCCGAATTGGAACGCGGCAGTATCGAGCGCACCATCGAAGAACGACTCGCGTTGTTGCACTAGGTTGTTGCACTAGTCCGTTGCGAGACCCTAAGATCGAGGTATTCTGAAAACAATAGGAAACTCCAGGTCGAACCTGTCGCCTTTGAGTTTCTTGGGTGCGGAAGGAAACGGACTGGCTTTTTTGATTGCTCGCATCGCCGCGCTATTAAGCAATCGGTACCTGGATGGCTCATCGTTTTTAATATTGAGCACTCTACCCTTGCGATTGACGGTGACCTTCAGCACCACCGTGCCTTCCTGATTGCGATCGATTGCCCGTTCAGGGTATATGACGAAACCATAGATGCGTTTTAGCAAGTTGGATTTATACAGGCGGAGTAAACCGCTTTCTCTCGCTGGCTGCTTAACTGGTGCAGCGGCCGTGGCGGTTTGCTCGACGATGGCTGGTTTAGCGGTCGTGTTTTTCGGCGGCGTTAATGCGGCTTGCGGCGAACTGGCCGGCTCGCCATCGCCACTGGCAACGCCTGCTGGAACAGCGCTGTCGGGTGCTACAGTTGCTGGCACCGATGCGGCTCGCGACGCTTTAGGCGCCGCCGCGATAGCGGAGTCCTGGCCTGCGGAAGCGGCGCTCGACGGCGCTGGTTTGGATTTGGTGTCCACGGCGGCAACCGGTGGTTCTGGTGTGGTGAGTTTTTCCGCTGGCGCAGGCTTCGGTGTTGGCTGAGCCGTACCAGCTTTTGCAGCCGGCGCGGTGGCGATGGACGACAAGGCGGCCGCTTGGCGGTTGCCTTTGCGCCAGGCTTCGATCGTTTTATTGCGACCGCTGATCGGCTGCAAGGCTTCGTAACGTGCCAGCATGCTGTTGGCATTATCGTCCGAGGGCAAGTTCAATATGTCGTGTTTGAATTCCGAAGACGGCGGCCGTGGTCCAATCCAACAGCGCAGCAGCAGTTGAAAGAACTCCAGCGGATCGTTGTTAACCGACATCAACTGCACGCCGTTGACATATAGCCGCGTGTGTTGATTGACGCTATAGTCAATCGTTATGTTGTCGCCGGGAATCAGTTTGCCTCTAATCGCGCTGGAAAATTGTCGTATCTCGCGGGCGAATTTTGCCAGGTCCTGCTCGCTATTGTTGATGATCAGTGCCTGATTCCAGTGTTCAGCATAACCTCGCGCTGACCAACGCTTGGCCAGAACGCGCAATTCCATGCGTTTGTTCTGGTCGGAATGGAGCAGCATTTGCTCGTGACTCGAGTCGACCTCTGCGTAGACCGCGCCCATGTAGACATCGTTGCGCAGTTGTGTGTGGACAGCGAGACCGTTGAGGTTGAGCTCGTCTGTGGCGGCTTGTGCGATAGCGTTATGAGCAGACATCGCGTAGAGCAACAAAAAGGCGTTAAGAGCCCGCTTTGTCACGGCGTTTATTTTAATGAGAATACCCCTGCCACTTCAGTGGTCATAGTGCTCGTGCTTTGCCGCGTCCGTTGGCCCACCGTAAAGAGAAAGAGCGAAAACCGACGCAAAGATTTGGTTTACTACTTCCAAGTTTAGGATAAATGAGCAAATCGGGGCGCGTGCTTGCGCAGAATTAGGCATTTTCTTTTACTATTGTGTGCCTTGTACGCTTCTTTAGCACCAAAAATTTTCAAAAAGTGATCAGCTTCCGCGAGCTTCAATCGCAATGAAACATAATGATAGTATGGAATTATACGTTAACTTTTTGATTGTCGTCCTTATGCTTATACAAGATATTACGTTTTAAGCAATGTCAGATAGACGACCAACCGCTTTCCGGTGCGGCCTAGGATCCTGCATTAGCACCTATAGATTAACAACTACAACCTGCCACTGCTCCAGCTACGTTGCCAGGCGACCATGACCAATTCGGAGTACCAGGTTTTGCCGTAGCTGCCATTATAACGCGCCAGCGCTTTGGCCAGATTGCCTTTTTCTTTCTTTAGATAAAACTGCAGAATGTGGCAGCCGTAACGCAGATTGGTTTCTGTGTCGGTGAGGTTGTCCTCGGGGCGGCCAATTTCTTTTTTCCAGAACGGCATGACTTGCATCAGGCCCTGCGCGCCAACGCGCGAAACGGCAAAGCGGTCGAAGCGGCTTTCAATCTGAATGACCGCGAGCACCAGATCTGGCGGCAAGTCCGCCTGGGTGGCGGCTTTGTGAATCGCTTGCAGCAGTTTAAAGCGCTGCCGCGGATTTTTGAGATAGCGCTGCAAGCGCGACGACATGCCCAGCAGCCATACCTCGGCGTCAAAACGGTCTCTGAAACTGTCGGTTTGATTGACCGTAGATATCAGGTGCGCACGCAGTTCCGGGTCGACCTCGGTGGACAACGCCCAAGCGGTACTGCTGGCCCCGATTGAGGCTAGCAGTACATAAGCGGCGAACTGGCGGAATAATGCAATCGATCCGGTCAAGAATCTACCCAAGCTGTTTGACTATATATTTTAAGTCTAGCTCAGCTTGAGTTTTTGGCAGAGCGCGTCAGCGGCGTTGGCCAACGGTATGTTTTCGATGGTACCGCTACGTCGGCATTTATATTCCAATTCTTCGTTCTGCAAGCTGCGTTCACCGATAACCACACGATGCGGAATGCCGATTAACTCCAGCTCAGCGAATTTTACGCCGGGCCTTTCCCTTCTATCGTCGAGCAGCACATCAACGCCGAGCTCGATTAAATCGGTGTACAGCTTTTCACTTGCGGTGCGCACCGTTGCTGATTTGTGCGCATTAAGAGGCACGATCACCAGACTGAACGGCGCGATCGCGGTCGGCCAGATAATGCCGTCGGCGTCGTGGTTTTGTTCAATTGCGGCCGCGACCACCCGAGAAACACCAATGCCATAGCAGCCCATGGTTAGCGTTTGCTTCTTGCCGTTCTCGTTCAATACTGCGGCGCGCATGGCGGCGCTGTATTTTTGCCCGAGGTGAAACAGTTGGCCGATCTCGATGCCTTTTTTCAGCCGCAAGTGGCCCTTGCCATCGGGGCTAAGGTCGTTGTCGACCACATTGCGAATATCCGCCACACGTGGCAATGGGCAATCGCGCTCCCAGTTTGCACCTTTGTAGTGCTGACCATCCTCGTTGGCGCCGCAAACAAAATCCGCCAATTGCGCGGCGGAGTTATCGACAATAACAGGCACGTTCAAACCGATGGGGCCCAGCGCACCGACGGAGCAACCCAGGGTCTTGCGAATGACTTCCGGGTCGGCAAATTGCAAGGGGCTGGCGACAGCATCCAGCTGCGCCGCTTTGATGGCGTTGAGTTGATGATCACCGCGCAGCATCAGCGCGACCAGTTCGGTGTCTTCGCCTTGCACAATCAATGTTTTCACGTGTTGCTGTGGCGTGATGTTGAGAAATGTTGCGACCTCTTCTATCGTCTTATGTTCGCCGGTGGCCACCTTGCTCAGTGCCTGGCTGGCCGCGGGTCGTTCTTCGGTGGGCAGCAGGGCTTCGGCCTTTTCCAGGTTGGCGGCGTAGTCGCTGCTGTCGCTGAATACGATGGTGTCCTCACCCGAGTCGGCCAATACATGAAACTCATGCGATTGTTGGCCGCCGATACTGCCGGTATCGGCCAGTACCGGGCGATAGTCCAGCTGCAAGCGGTCAAAAATCTTGCAGTAAGTCGCGTGCATCAGCGCGTAGGTTTGCTGCAGTGACTCGTCATCGAGGTGGAATGAATATGCGTCTTTCATCAGAAATTCACGACCACGCATCAACCCGAAGCGTGGCCGAATCTCGTCGCGAAACTTGGTTTGAATCTGGTAAAAGTTAAGCGGCAGCTGCTTGTAGCTGTGAACTTCGTTACGTACCAGATCGGTGATCACTTCTTCGTGAGTGGGCCCGAGGCAAAACTCACGTTGGTGACGGTCATGAATACGCAGCAGTTCCTTGCCATATTGCTCCCAGCGTCGCGATTCCTGCCACAGCTCGGCCGGCTGTACTACCGGCATCAGCACTTCCTGCGCGCCTGAGTTATCCATTTCTTCGCGTATGATGCGCTCAACCTTGCGCAGTACCCGCAAACCCAGCGGTAACCAGCTATAGAGTCCGCTAGCCAGTTTGCGGATCATACCGGCACGTAGCATCAGTTTGTGGCTGACAACTTCCGCGTCGGCGGGGTCTTCTTTCAGAGTGGACAGTAACAATTGGCTAGCACGCATAGTGATTGGACGGTCAGTAGAGGCAACAAAAAAGGGCTGCTACTGCAGCCCCAACGATTGTAACGCTGAAAGGATTGGTTTACTGCGCCATTCCCTTCAGCTTTTTCAGCGCCAGTACCTTCACCGTGGTGCTGGCAGGCTTCGCTGCGACGTTCATCGTTTCACCAGGTCGGAATGGGTTGGGAACGTTTTTGCGTGCCTTGCGTGCTGGTTTTTTCACTGTTTTAATTTTTAGTAAACCAGGCAGCGTGAATTCACCCACTGCGCGCTTTTTAATGTGGCTTTCAATAATATCTGAAAGTTCGTCTAGCACTGAATTCACCTGGCCACGCGATAATTGTGTGCTTTCGGCAATTTCATTAACGATTTGCGTTTTCGTGTAGCGCTCTCTCACTGCCGTGCGAGAGGCTTTCGTTGGCGCAGCCTTTTTGGCGCCTACCTTTCTCTTTGCGACAGCTTTTTTCTTCGGTGCGGCTTTCTTTTTGGTTTTCGCTTTACTGGTTTTTGTAGCGACTTTGCGAGCGGCCATGGGCGTTCCCTTAAATTTGAATCGTTGAATAAAAGTTTGGTTATTGCCCGAAAACGCCTTTATTTACAGCACCAAAAGCGAGCACCCCTCGGGCGAGCTTATATATATAGTATAAAAATCATAGCGGCAATACTTTTTTGTAAAAAAGCCCTTGTTTCCAGTGTTTTTGAGTCATATGTACGGCGTTTTTCGCAGCCAGGCTGATTTGTCAATCAGGCGCATGAGATTTTCCTACACTCTTGTAATTTAAAGTATAATGCCGCGCGGTCAGAATTTGGCTGCGGCATGGTTTACTATTTGTCGAGTTGGGAAAAATTAAGAGAGCTGCGATGCCAATTTATGAATATCAATGCACGGAATGCGGACACGCATTGGAGATGCTGCAAAAAATCAGCGATCCTCTGGCGACGACTTGCCCGGCGTGCGCTAAAGACGCACTTAAAAAGCGTGTTTCCGCCAGCGTGTTTCGTTTGAAAGGCAGTGGTTGGTACGAGACCGACTTTAAAAGTGGTGACAAGAAGAAAAACCTGGCGGGGGAACGGTCTAAAGATACCGGTGACGCGAAAAAATCACCGGCTAAAAGCGGCGATAGCGCTAAAAAGACGGACGCGGCGACTCCCGCTGCCACCAAATCTCCCAACAAGAGTGAATCATCGAGCTGAGGCCCGCCTCGTACTCACAGGAAGTCATTATGCGCAGCCATTATTGCGGTAGTCTTAGACCCGAACACAATGACCAGGAGGTGATGCTCTGCGGCTGGGTGCATCGCCGGCGCGATCACGGTGGTGTTATCTTTCTCGACATGCGCGACGTGCAAGGTATTGTTCAGGTGGTATTCGACCCCGACACCGGCGTGCATTTTCAGCGTGCCGATCAGGTGCGTAGTGAATATGTGCTGCGTATTAAGGGTCGCGTGCGAGCACGCACCGAAGCGACCGTAAATGCCGAGATGCCAACCGGCTCTATCGAGGTGTTAGGCAAGGAGCTGACCATATTAAACAGTGCCGAGACCCCGCCGTTCCAGCTCGACGAACATACCAGTGTTGGTGAAGAAGCGCGCTTGCGGCATCGCTATGTCGACCTACGACGACCGGAAATGCTCGAGCGTTTAAAGCTGCGTTCGGAGATCACCGCCTTTATACGTAACTACCTTACCGAGAATGCGTTCCATGACGTGGAGACGCCTATTCTGACCCGTGCCACGCCCGAAGGCGCGCGTGACTATCTGGTGCCGAGCCGGGTGCATGCCGGGCAGTTTTACGCGCTGCCGCAATCACCGCAGCTATTTAAGCAGCTATTAATGGTGTCCGGGCTGGACCGCTATTATCAAATCGCCAAGTGTTTTCGCGATGAAGACTTGCGTGCCGACCGGCAGCCGGAGTTCACCCAGATCGACCTGGAAATGTCGTTTGTCGACCAAGACGATGTGATGACTTTGACGGAGGGTCTGATACGCGCGTTGTTCGCCAGCGTACTCGAAGTGCCGCTGGCGGAGTTTCCGCGCCTGACCTACGCTGACGCCATGCGGCTGTACGGCAGCGACAAACCTGATCTGCGCATTCCGCTGCAATTGGTCGACATCGACGACCTGATGGCCGGCGTTGAGTTTAAAGTGTTTAATGGCCCGGCCAACGACGCAGATGGCCGTGTTGCTGTGCTAAAAGTGGACGGCGCGGCCGACCTGAGCCGCAAGCAAATCGACGCATACACCAAATTCGTTAGTATTTACGGCGCCAGAGGTTTGGCCTGGGTTAAGGTCAATGATAGGGGTGCCGGGCTGCAGGGTTTGCAGTCACCCATTCTCAAATTTATGCCCGAAGAGGTGGTGCAGACGCTGCTCAAGCGCGTAGACGCGCAGTCGGGGGACATTCTTTTTTTCGGGGCCGACAAGACCAGCGTCGTCAACGAGGCGCTGGGCGCTTTGCGGGTAAAAATCGGCGCTGATCGTGAGTTGTATACCTGCGCCTGGGCGCCAGCCTGGGTGGTTGACTTTCCCATGTTTGAAAAAGACGATGAGGGTGGTTGGACCGCCCTGCATCACCCCTTTACGCGGCCGGCATGCACAGGGCAAGAGTTAGAGGCGGATCCCGGCGCAGCCTTGTCGGTCGCCTATGATATGGTGCTGAATGGTACGGAACTGGGCGGCGGCTCGTTGCGTATCCACGATGTCGGGTTGCAGTCCAGCGTTTTACAATTGTTGGGTATTGACGCGCAAGAGGCGGATGATAAGTTCGGTTTCTTGTTGCGCGCCTTACAGTATGGTTGCCCGCCGCACGGCGGCCTAGCCTTTGGTCTGGACCGGCTGGTTATGTTAATGAGCGGCGCGCAGTCCATTCGCGACGTGATTGCCTTCCCCAAAACGCAAAGCGCCGCCTGCGTGCTGACTGATGCGCCGAGTGCGGTCGATGAGACACAGTTGCGGGAATTGCATGTGCGGGTGCGCAAGCCTGTGACCGCGTAACATACTAACGCCATTAGTAGAAGCAAGACAGCAAGCGGAGCACACCATGGCAGGGCACAGTAAGTGGGCTAATATTAAACACCGCAAGGCGGCGCAAGACGCCAAGCGCGGTAAATTGTTCACCAAAATAATCCGCGAGCTGACAGTGGCCGCCAAGCACGGTGGCGCTATCGTCGAAGACAATCCGCGACTGCGCGCGGCGGTCGACAAGGCCTTGGGCGCTAACATGACTCGCGACACGATTGATCGCGCAATCGCCCGCGGTGCCGGCACCAACGAAGCCGACAATATGGAAGAGTTGGTATATGAGGGCTACGCGCACGGCGGCGTGGCGGTGCTGGTAGAAGTCATGACCGATAATCGGAATCGCACGGTGGCCGAAATTCGGCATGCGTTTAGCAAGGCGGGGGGTAATCTGAGCACCGCCGGCTCGGTGGCCTACTTGTTCGAAAAGAGAGGTCAGATTAGCTTCGAACCTGGCGTCGATGAAGAACGCATTCTGGAAGTGGCGTTGGAAGCCGACGCGGAAGACGTGGTCACCAATGACGATGAATCGGTCGATGTGATGACCTCCCCGGAACAATTCGGCGCGGTTGCCGACGCGTTAGCCGCAGCCGAGTTGAGCGCCGCCAACGCAGAAGTGACAATGGTGGCGGCCAACACGGTGGAACTGGAGGTGGAAAGCGCGGCAAAAGTATTGCGCCTCGTCGAAGCGCTGGAAGATCTGGACGATGTGCAAAACGTGTATTCGAACGCAGAGATTCCGCCCGAGGCATATGAGACAGTCAGTTAGTGCCTCTGTATTCGCGCCGCGGTAATGACTATTATACTTGGCGTCGATCCTGGCTCCCGCGTCACCGGCTTTGGCGTGATCGAAAAGGCCGGCGCGCAAAACCGCTACATCACCAGCGGTTGCATACGACTTCCCGATGCCCCGCTGGCCGAACGCCTGCATTGTGTTTTCACCGGCATCAATGACATCATCGCGCAGTATCGGCCGCAACAGTGCGCGGTAGAATCGGTATTTATGGCGCGCAACGCGGCGTCTGCGCTGAAGCTGGGGCAGGCGCGTGGGGCAGCCATCGTTGCCGCCGTCAGCGGTGGGCTGGAGGTGGTGGAATATTCTGCCCGCCAGATCAAGCAATCGGTAGTGGGCACCGGTGCCGCAAAAAAAGAGCAGGTGCAGCATATGGTGCAAACCTTGTTGGCTTTGTCCGGCGTGCCCGCCGAGGATGCCGCCGACGCACTGGCCGCTGCTTTGTGCCACGCGCATTCGCAACAAGGCTTGCTGGCCCAACACGGCGTGACGGCAATTCGCCGCGGTCGTATGCGCTAGTGACTATTTTATGATCGGAAGAATCCGCGGCGAGCTGGTCGACAAACAGGCGCCCAACTTGCTTGTCGACGTTAATGGCCTTGCCTATGAAGTTGCGGTGCCGATGACAACCTATTACGGGCTGCCGGAAATTGGTGAAACAGTGATGCTGTTCACGCATTTGGTCGTGCGCGAAGACGCGCAGCTGTTGTATGGCTTCGCCGCGCAGCGTGATCGTGGTTTGTTTCGCCTGTTGATCAAGGTTAATGGCGTTGGGCCGAAAGTCGCGTTGGCGATTCTGTCCGGCATGACCGCCGAAGAATTCGTACACTGCGTGCAATCCGGCGATAGCGCCACATTGGTCAGCTTGCCGGGTATCGGCCTGAAAACCGCACAGCGGCTATTAGTCGAAACCAAAGACCGTGTGCAGGCACTCTGGAGCATCGCAGACGCGGCGCAAGTGCCGATATTGCAACAGCCAGTGAGCGGTCGGCGCGCTGCGGCCGAGGCCGAGAGCGCCTTGATTGTGCTCGGTTACAAAAAGCCGGAGGCGAGCCGAGTGTTGCGCCAACTCAAGGCTGGCGAAGACTGCAGCAGCGAAGAGTTGATCCGCCTGGCGTTGCGCAGTATGGTCAAGCAATAACAGGTCAATAGCACTCACAAACCCCTGCGCGGAACAGACCCATGATAGAAACAGACCGCCTGCTAGACCCGCAAGACGTTGCCAGCGACGACAAACTGGATCGGGCGATTCGGCCCGTGAGCCTGGTCGACTATGTGGGTCAGCCGGTGGTGAAAGAGCAGATGGAAATTTTTGTCGCGGCGGCGCGGGGGCGCGCCGAGGCGCTGGATCACACTTTGATTTTTGGTCCGCCGGGTTTGGGGAAAACCACCTTGGCACATATCATCGCGCAAGAAATGAGCGTTGCCTTGTGTTGTACGTCTGGTCCGGTGTTGGAGAAAGCCGGTGATCTGGCCGCGATCATGACCAATCTGAATGCCGGCGACATCCTGTTTATCGATGAAATCCATCGTCTCAGCCCGGTAGTCGAAGAAATACTGTACCCGGCGATGGAAGATTTTCAACTCGATATTATGATCGGCGAAGGGCCGGCAGCGCGCTCGATCAAGCTCGACTTGCCACCGTTTACCCTGGTGGGCGCGACCACGCGCGCCGGTTTGCTGACCGCGCCGTTGCGCGATCGTTTCGGCATAGTGCAACGGCTTGAGTTTTACAGTGTGAGCGACTTGCAGACTATTGTGCAGCGTTCTGCGGGCATTCTTAAAGTTAGTCTAGAGACCGGCGGGGCGACCGAGATTGCCCGCCGGGCGCGTGGTACGCCGCGCATTGCCAACCGTCTGCTACGGCGCGTTCGAGACTTTGCCGAAGTGAAAGCCGACGGCATTATTACGCGCACCGTGGCAGACGCGGCGCTGAACATGCTCAATGTCGATCACCACGGCTTCGACCAAATGGATCGAAAGCTGTTGTTGGCCGTGGTAGAGAAGTTCGACGGTGGCCCGGTCGGACTCGATAGCCTGGCAGCCGCCATTGGTGAAGAAAGAGGCACGATAGAAGAAGTGCTTGAGCCTTACCTTATTCAGGAAGGCTACGTCGCCCGCACGCCGCGTGGACGGGTGGTAACCGCGCTGGCGTACCAGCACTTGGGGTTCCCTACCCAATCGCGGCCCGCGACGTTGAAGCTCGACCTTTAATGGGCGGCACACAAACCGTCCATTTCGAGCTGCCGCTGAGGGTGTATATAGAAGACACTGACGCTGGCGGAATTGTTTATTATATAAATTATCTAAAATTTATGGAGCGCGCGCGCACCGAATTGTTGCGCTCGCTGGGTTTTGCCAAAACGGCGATTTGCAGCGAAGATTTGATGTTTGTTGTGCATTCGGCACAGATTAATTATAAGCGCCCTGCTAGATTAGATGAATTGCTGAGCGTTAGCGCAACGATAGCCGTGCTGCGCCGTACGCATTTGGTCTTTAAACAAACAATTACCCGCAGTGGCGAGTTGATATGCGCGGCGGATGTTAAAGTGGCCTGCGTCGAACGGCACGGCTTGCGGCCCAGGGCGATGCCGGCAGCGGTGCAGGCCGAAATGCAGAATCTAATCACGCAATCAATGGAGAAAAATTAGTGGACGAGTCATTGTCACTATGGAGCCTGGTGGCTAATGCCAGCGTGCTGGTGCAAATCGTTATGGTGCTGTTGTTGCTGGCTTCCCTGTTTTCCTGGGCGATGATTGTCCAGCGCCTGCTGTTCTACAGCGACGCGCTGAGTTCGCTGGCGGCGTTTGAACAGCAGTTTTGGTCGGGCATTGATCTGAGTAAGTTGTTCCGCCAGGCCAATGCGCACGCGCAAGACCTGGGCAGCGCCAATGGGGTGGAAAATATATTTCGCGCCGGGTTTAAAGAGTTTACTCGGCTACGGCAGCAAGTGGGAGCCGACTCCGATGCGGTGATGGAAGGCGCGCAGCGCGGCATGCGCGTGGCGATGTCACGCGAGGAAGAAAAGCTGGAGCACCATCTGGGGTTTTTAGCCACGGTGGGTTCGACCAGCCCGTATGTTGGCCTGTTTGGTACGGTGTGGGGCATCATGAATTCGTTCCGTGGTTTGGCCAATGTGCAGCAGGCGACCATCGCGACCGTAGCGCCGGGCATATCAGAAGCGTTGATTGCAACGGCGATGGGGCTGTTTGCCGCCATCCCCGCGGTTATCGCCTACAACCGCTTTTCCAGCAGGGTTGAATTGCTGCTCAATCGCTACGAAACCTTTGCCGACGAGTTTTCAAGCATTTTGCATCGCCAGGTACACGCCGGTACTCGCAAAGAAATACGGCCTACGCAACCATAATCTATGGACAACGTCAGACGCAGTGGTAAAAAACGCAAACCCATGTCCGACATCAATGTGGTGCCCTACATTGATGTCATGCTGGTGCTGCTGATTATTTTTATGGTGACTGCCCCCATGCTGATGCAAGGCGTGCAGGTCGAATTACCACAGGCAAGCTCGGCGCCGGTCGATACGAAAATAGAACCGTTGATCGTATCGGTAAAAAAGGACGGCAGCTACTATATTAACCTGGGTGATGACAAAGAAACGGTCGTATCGCTGCAAGAGGTGACGGGCAAAGTCGCGAAAATACTGAAGCGCAAGCCCGAGACGCCGATCATGGTATGGGGTGACACCAACGTTGACTACGGCAGTGTTATTGAATTGATGGCGGGTTTACAGGGTGCCGGCGCCGAGGCCGTCGGTCTTGTGACCGAAAACCCGCTGTAGATTCGCTTGAGGTGTTGTAAAAGTGAGAGCGATCAAGGGTTTTATACTACCCGCTTTAGTTACCCTGCTGCTGCACCTGGGCGTCGTGTTTTTATTGGGCGCCAATTGGTCAACCACCACGTTTAAAACGCACGAGGTACGCCAGGTAAAAAGCCTTAAAGCCACCATGGTAGCGTTGCCACCGAAAGCAAAAAACAAGCCGCAACCCAAGCCGGTGGAAAAACCGAAGCCGCTGGAGAAACCCAGGCCCAAAGTCGAGCCTGAAGCGGTGAAAAAACCGCAGCCAAAGGTGAAAAAAAAAGAACCGAAGCTGACCACGAAACCGAAACAGGAAACGCCGGTCGAACCTGAGCCTAAACCCGATAAAGAGGCGCTCGCAAAAGCGCAGGCAAAAGCCGCTGAAATTCGCCGTCAACAAGAGGCGCAGGCGGCATTGATGGCGGCGGCAGAGGAAGAAGACGAATTTGAACAGGCCGAATCTGACGCCGAAGTGGCAGAAAGTTATGTTGCAATGCTGAAACAAGTTATAGAAAATAATTGGAGCCGTCCGCCCAGTGCCCGCAACGGCATGCAGGCGGAGTTGCTGATACAGTTGGTGCCCACCGGGGAAATCGTCAGTGTTAATATTGTGCAAAGCAGTGGCAACGCCGCGTTCGATCGCAGTGCAGAAAATGCCGTTAAAAAAGTAGGCCGCTTTGCCGAATTACAAGGTATGCCCGGTCCGATTTTTGAGCGCTATTTCCGTAAACTGCGCTTTCGTTTTAGGCCAGAGGATTTGCGTTCGTGAGTATTAAAAATAATCTATTGTTGTTTGTCATGGGGATGTGCAGCCTGGCTGTGAGCGCCGCCGAGTTGACGATTGAGATCAATCAGGGGCAAGACAACCCGACTGCCATCGCCGTGGTGCCATTTGCGGCCGGCAGGCTGTCGCTGCCGGAAAATGTTGTGCCAATCGTTAACAGCAATTTGAAGCGCAGCGGTTTATTCGAACCGCTACCGAGAGAAGATATGCTCAGCCAGCCGCATGAGCGCAAAGACGTGTTCTTTCGCGATTGGAACGCGCTAGATGTCGAGTTTTTGCTGATAGGTCAAATCAAGCGCGCCGCGGAGCAACGGCTGGAGATTCAGTTTGAACTGTTCGATGTCGTCAAGAAAAAGCGCGTGTTCGTCGAGAAAATTTCCGGCGCCGAGGCGCAGTTGCGTGACATGGCGCATATCATCAGTGACAAGGTATACGAGCAGGTCACCGGTGTTCTGGGCGCTTTCAACACGCGGATTGTTTATGTGTCGGCCGCGAGTCGAGAGGAAAAACGACTCAATTTCCGCTTGATGCGCGCCGACGCCGACGGTGCGCGCGAGAAGCTTATGTTGGAATCGGAAGAGCCCATCCTGTCGCCCGCCTGGTCGCCGGACGCCAAAGAAGTGGCCTATGTGTCGTTTGAAAGCGGCCGACCGGCGATTTACCGGCAAAATGTAGCCACCGGCGAGCGTGACAAGCTCACCAATTTTCGCGGGCTTAACAGCGCGCCGGCATGGTCGCCGGACGGGAAAAAAATGGCGATGGTGCTGTCGAAAGATGGTAGCCCCGACATTTATGTGATGGATTTGGCGAGCAAACAATTGAAGCGCCTGACGCGCAATTCGGCTATCGATACCGAGCCCGGCTGGTCACCGGACGGGCAGAGCATCATTTTTACCTCCGATCGCGGTCGTAAGCCTCAAATTTACAAGGTGACGCTCGCCACAGGCCTTATTGAAAGGCTAACATTTGAGGGCGACTATAATGCGCGCGCAACCATGCGTCATGATGGCAACGGGCTGATCATGGTGCACCGGCGCGAGGGCTTGTTTCACATCGCCGAGCTGGATTTTAAAACCGAGCGGACCACTGTGCTGACGCGCACGTCACTCGACGAATCGCCCAGCCTGGCGCCGAATGACAGCATGATAATATACGCGACCCAACAGAATAGACGTGGTATTCTCGCCGCCGTGTCGGTCGACGGCAATGTTAAGTACATCTTGCCGGCTACAAATCGTGATGTACGTGAGCCCGCGTGGTCGCCCTTATTAAGCAAATAACTCACGAGTATTTACTCTTCGAACCGAGGCCAAACTATGAAACTGATTAAAATACTGTGTTGCTCTCTGGCCTTCACCCTGCTGCTTAGCGCCTGCGGGTCGAACGCACCGGAAGACGATGGCGCCAGCAGTGATCAGTCAGTAGACGAGTCGTCATCGTCCGCCACTACTGCCGGCACCGGCGAGGCGGGCGACATTAGTAGCACCTCGGTCGACGAGGGTGGTGGTGCGCTGAGTACGGTATTTTACTTCGACTATGACCGCTCGACGTTAACCTATGAAACTCGCCAGGCGCTTGATCAACACGCCGAAAAGCTGAAAGACTCGGCGCGCATCATTCGCCTCGAAGGGCATGCCGACGATCGCGGCACGCGCGAATATAACCTCGCTCTCGGTGAGCGGCGGGCGAAATCGGTGTCTGATTACCTGGTTTTGCAAGGCGTGTCGCGTTCGCAAATTGAAACCATTAGCTACGGTGAAGAAAAACCGGTTGCCTTTGGCCAGAATGAACAGGCGTATTCACTTAACCGGCGGGTCGAGATTAAGTAAGCCGCGGTGTGAGAAGGTCACTATAGAGTCGTAATGCTGTGAACATGAAATATGTAAGCTGGTTTTTTTGCGCGTTGCTGTGTAGCGGCGCAGTGACTGCCCAGGTAAAAGTGGTTGAATCATCGCCCGACCCCAAACGGAGTTCGACCGGTAGCAACGCGCAGGCTGAACTTTTTTACCAGTTGCAGCAACTGCAGCAAGAAGTGATGGACTTGCGCGGCCAGGTGGAAGAGCAGGCGTATAAGATAAAGAAACTCACTAAACAACGCAAAGCTGACTACGTTAATTTGGACGAGCGTATTAGCAAGCTGTCAGGACGCAAGGCCGACACGCGCAGCCGGAGCGCCCGTTTGACGGCGGATTCTTCCCCTGCTTCTTCTTCCCCTTCTACGCTGCCAAGCGGCGATCCGGCTGCCGAACCCAAAGTTTACAAGGCCGCGTATGCACTGGTGAAAAACCAGCAGTTCGACGAGGCGCTAAGCGCATTTAACGATTTTATTTTGCTCTACCCCAGTGGTGAGTATGCGCCAAATGCGCACTATTGGCTGGGTGAGTTATACTTGTACAAATCCAACCTGGATCGCGCGATCGAAGAATTTAGCGTGATCGTCGACGATTACCCACGCCACCGTAAAGCGCCCGATGCCATGTTCAAACTGGCCAAGGCACACCACGTCAAAGGCGATATCGAAACGGCGCGCAGCATGTTAAACCGCGTTATTTCAGATTATCAAAAAAGCGACAGTAAGGCCCCCAGGCTGGCGCGTGACTATTTGAAGAATATGTTGCACTAGTCCGGCCTCCCGGCCTACGAATATGGCGGCTGCGATGCTGCGCATCACGGAAATTTTTTATTCCATTCAAGGCGAAAGCAATAGCGCTGGTTGGCCAACGGTGTTTGTGCGCCTGACCGGTTGCCCGATGCGGTGCCAGTATTGCGATACCGCCTACGCTTTTGACGGTGGGAAATTGCTTTCTATCGAGCAGATTCTGGCGCAAGTTGAGCGCTACCGGTCGCGTTTCGTGACCGTGACCGGTGGTGAGCCGTTGGCGCAAAAACCCTGCTGGCCGTTGCTGCAAACTTTGTGTGATGCCGGCTACAAGGTCTCGCTTGAGACCGGTGGCGCGATCAGTACCGCCGGTGTTGATGCGCGGGTGTCAACCGTGTTGGATATTAAAACTCCCGGCTCAGGCGAGCAGAAAACCAATATGTGGGACAACCTGCCACGCTTGCGCGCGCATGACCAGGTAAAATTTGTGATCTGTGATCGCGCCGACTACGAGTGGGCGCGCTTTAAGCTCGACGAGTACCAGCTACCGCATAAAGTTAGTGACGTGCTGTTCTCGCCCAGTCATGCACAACAAGATGCGCGCGAGCTCGCCGAGTGGATCTTACAAGACGGTCTGGCAGTGCGGCTGCAATTGCAGACGCATAAATATTTGTGGGGCGATGTGCCAGGGCATTGATTTAGCAAATGACATCTGACCAGAAAAAGGCAATCGTCCTCCTCTCCGGCGGCCTCGATTCGGCCACGGTGTTGGCGCTGGCGCAAAATCAATCTTACCAATGCTATGCGCTGAGCTTCGACTACGGGCAGCGCCACAGAGCCGAGTTGCATGCGGCGACGAACATTGCTGCGATGGGCGTTATAGAACACAGAACCATACCGATTGACCTTGGCAGCCTGGGGGGATCGGCGCTCACCGATGACACCATTGCCGTGCCCGACGCCGGCCATGCCAGTGAGCAGATACCCGTCACCTACGTGCCGGCGCGCAACACGGTGTTTTTATCATTCGCCCTGGCCTGGGCTGAAGTGATCGGGGTCAGGCATATTTTTATCGGCGTCAATGCCGTCGACTATTCCGGCTACCCCGACTGCCGCCCGGAATACATCGCGGCTTATGAGCGCATGGCAAACCTTGGCACCCGCTTGGGCACGCAAGGCCAGCCGCTGCACATCCATACCCCGCTGGCCGATAAAAGCAAGGCCGAAATTATTCAATTGGGTACCGATATTGGCGTCGACTACACGCTCACTGTGTCGTGCTATCAAGCCAATGCCAAAGGCGAAGCCTGCGGCCGCTGCGATAGCTGTTACCTGCGCCGACAGGGTTTCGAGCGCGCGCAAGTAAACGATCCAACGCGCTACTTTGACACACCTCCCTAATCCCCAGATAGAAACCTCTAAAACGCAGGAAGCCTTGGCTGTATA
>CAZJDL010000092.1:0-17161 GCA_964544755.1 uncultured Pseudomonadales bacterium
ATATATAATATACACCTTTAATTCCCAGTCCAGCTATTTTCATTCGGAAATACCCTCTTTCGCTTTGGTTAATTTTCGAAACTGACGATACACCACCTCAATCTAGAAACCGCAGTTGGGCGCGAAAAAGATGGGCAAGGTATTGATGTGCATGGGAGATTCGAAAAACTCGTGGTCACCTTAATTGGTGATGAAGGCTTTTTCGAATTTTCCAGGTGCATTAAGAGCTTGTGCGTACTTTCGTGGGGTGCTGCCGCTACTATCATCTCCCACCCGGATGCGGGGAAATATGGGCAAATTATTTCCGTTCGACCGAGCAATCTAGCAAGAAGGCTGTGCGGCAAGACGGCATCAGGTTAATTCGTCGCAGCCAGCAATTCATCCAGACTGCCTATAACACGTGCAGGATCCACCCCGGTCAGGCATTTCAGGTGGCCCAGCGGGCAGCTGCGCTGGAAGCAAGGGCCACAATCTACCGCCAGCGATTGTATGGCGACCCGGTCCGCCAGGGGCGGCGTGAAGCCCGCCGAGGTTGAACCATAAATGGCGACCAATGGCTTATTCAAGGCCGCCGCAATATGCAGCAAACCGGAATCATTGCACACCACGGCGGCGGCGGCGGCCATTAGTAATGTGGCATCGGCCAGTTTGGTTTTGCCGGCAAGATTGGTGCAAAAGCTCTGCATCTTTTCGGGCAATGCTTCGATGATGGTTCGTACCACCGTTTGATCGTGAGCGGAACCAAGCAGAAAAATCTGGTAGCCGTCGTTAATCTTTTGCTGTGCCAGCGCTGCGAAGTGTTCTTCGGGCCACTGCTTTGCCGGCCCAAACTCAGCGCCGGGGCAAAGCGCAATAACCGGCTTGCCGGCAGATAATTCATAGCGAGCCAGCGTTTGCCGCACCAGGTCGGTATCGACCTTGATGTAGGGATGCGGCAGTGGTTGTGGCAACGTGGCCGCGGCACTAAGACCTAAAGCCATAAAGCGTTGCACCATTAACGGGTACGCCTGTTTATCCAAAATGCGCATGTCGTTCAGCAAGCAATAGCGCATTTCCCCGCGCCAACCGGTGCGCTTCGGTATTTTTGCCCAATAGGGAATCAACGCAGACTTGAAAGAGTTGGGTAATACGATGGCTTGTTCGTAACCGGATTGGCGCAACTGCCGAGCCATGCGATAGCGCGCGACCAGCTCCAACTGGCCATGACCGAGCGGCATTTCCCAGGTGTGACGGACTTCAGGCATTAACGCCAGCAGCGGTAAACTCCAGCCAGGCGCCAACACATCGATTGGCCGCTCGGCATCGGCGGACTTTAGCAAGCGGTAAAGCGCCTGCGACATCATCATGTCGCCGACCCAGGATGGGCCGATGACGAGGAGCGGGCCGACCATGGATTACGAGTATGCAGCGCTGGTTTTAGCGATCAGGGTCAACCGCCACCAGCCACTCGGCATGTTCGCTGCGTTTGCCGCGCACCTGATCGAAATACATGGCCTGCAATTTTTCCGTTAACGGACCACGCCGGCCAGCGCCAATCTGGCGGCCGTCCAGCTCGCGTATCGGCACGACTTCGACCGCCGTGCCGGTAAAAAATGCTTCATCGGCGATATAGACCTCATCGCGGGTGATGCGGCGCTCTTTGATGTCATAGCCTAGCTCTTTGGCAAATTCAAAGATGGCGTAGCGGGTGATTCCATCGAGGCAGGAGGTTAACTCCGGCGTATGGATTTGATTGTCACGCACGATGAAAATATTCTCACCGCTACCTTCGGCAACATAGCCTTCATTATCTAACAGCAGTGCTTCGTCGCAGCCACAGTCCAGCGCCTCTTTGAGCGCCAGCATAGAATTGATGTAATGGCCATTCGCCTTGGCCTTGCACATGGAAATATTGACGTGATGGCGGGTATACGACGAAGTGCGCACTTTAATTCCCGACTCCCGGGCTTCGGGTTCCATGTAGTGCGGCCATTCCCAGGCGGCAACGATGGTATGTACGCTGAGATTGTCAGCGCGTATGCCCATGCCTTCGGCGCCATAAAAACACATGGGCCGCAAATAGCCTTCGCGCAGGTTATTTTCCCTGACGACTGTTTGCTGCGCGGCGTTGATCTCGTCTTTGCTAAACGGTATTTTCATGCCCATGATATGCGCCGAGTCGAACAGACGGTCAGTATGCGCATGCAGCCGAAAAATGCAGGTGCCACGATTTTCGGTGTTATAAGCGCGTACGCCCTCGAATACGCCCATGCCATAATGCAAGGTGTGGGTTAGCACGTGCACTTTGGCATCGCGCCACGGCACCAGTTCGCCGTCAAACCAGATCAGGCCATCACGGTCAGCCATTGACATAGTACTACTCCTCAAACAATTCGCGCCATTTTTGCTGCACGACAAGCCGCTCGTTTTGCAGGCGCGCAGCGTCGGTCAGCGCGGACTCCTGCTGTAGCGTGCGGCGGTGCAAGGCCACCCGATAAGCCTTGTAAGCAGCCTGCAGTTGTTCGGCCTGTTCGCCGCTGAAAAGCCCGGCAGCCTCCAGACCCTCCAAAATTCTGATGTTGTCAGTATAACGGCACAGCGCGGGATGTTGCGCGGACCAACGCAAGACGGCGTATTGCACCATAAATTCAATATCGACGATAGCGCCCACGCTGTGTTTTAGGTGAAATTCGCCGACCTTTATGCCGCCAAGAAGATGGTCGCGCATTTTTTTGCGCATGGCGCTGACGTCTTTCCGCAACGCCGCCGCATCGCGCGGCTGGCACAGCACGCGCTGGCGCAGCTGTCCGAACCAGTTCGCCAGCTCTAACGGCCCGGCTACCACGCGGGCGCGCACTAACGCTTGATGCTCCCAGGTCCACGCCTGCCGCAGTTGATAATTCTCAAACGCTTTGACTGAACTGACCAGCAAGCCCGAGTCTCCGGACGGCCGCAGGCGCATGTCGACCTCGTACAGGTGGCCCAGCGCGGTGCGCGTGCTCAAGATGTGGATGATGCGCTGTCCCAGGCGCGTGTACAACGTAAGGCTGTCGAGCGGCCGCTCACCGTCGGTCATTGCCGTGGCGGTGCCCTCGTGCACGAATACCAAATCCAGATCCGAGCCGTGGCCCAATTCGATACCACCCAGCTTACCGTAAGCGACGATAATAAAATTCGGCCCGCCCTGCTCCACGCAGTCCTGCGGTTGCCCGTATTTGATACGTAACTGAGCCCAGGCAAGCTGCAACACATATTGCAGGATAGCTTCGGCGATAAAGGTCAGATAGTCGCTGACTTTCATCAACGGCAACGCGCCACTGATCTCGGCCGCGGCGACACGCAGACCACAAGACAGCCGAAAATAACGCAACTGTTCCATTTGCGCTTCCAGGTCGTCCTCATCGATACGCAGCATTTGCTGGCGCAGACTGGCTTGCAATTCCGCGCGGTCGGGCAGATGGAAAAGCGTTCTGGCGTCGATTAGCTCGTCCAGCAACGCCGGGTGCCTGGCCAACTCCTGGGCAACCCATGGGCTGGCGCTGCACAGGTCAACCAGGTGTGCAAGTGCTTGTCGGTTTTCCGTCAGCAATAACAGATAGGCCGAGCGGCGCAACACCGATTGCAGCAACGGCAGCACACGCGCCAGCGTTTGATCGGGCCGCTCCGAATCGGCGCAGCGCGCCAACAACAGCGGCATCAGCAGGTCGAGCCGCTGCGCCCCAATCGGCTGCATGCGCGCCGCGCTGGCGTGCAAGTCAGTAAGCGCCTGCCTGGCCACGGCGGCATCGGTATAAGCTGCCGCCGTTAGTTTCTCAAGCGCATAATCCTCGTCTACATCGGCACCCCAAACTTCATTCCACAGTTTGGCTTGTTCCTCCACCTGCTCATCTTCGCGCGCCGACGCCGGTTCAATAATATCGTTGAAATGTTGACTCACGCTGTCACGATGGCTCGTTAAACGGCGACTGAAATCATCCCGGTTGCTGCAGCCAAGCGCGAAAGCGAGCCGCAGACGATCAACTTCTGCTAGCGGTAATTCCTGGGTTTGGCGGTCTTCCATTGCTTGCAGCGCATGCTCGACGTTGCGCAAAAACTGATAGGCCGCGGTCAACTGGCTAACGGCCTCGGCGGGCAGCAAGCCATCGCGTTCTAGCAACGGCATGACACCGAGCAAGCCACGCGCCCGCAACGCCGCATCGCGGCCGCCGCGCAGGAGCTGAAAAGCCTGCACGATAAACTCGATTTCACGGATACCGCCGGCGCCCAGTTTAATGTTGCCACCAAGTTTTTTACGCGCCACCTCGCGCACAATCATGGCCTTCATCGAGCGCAAGGATTCAAATACGCTGAAATCGATATAGCGTCGATAAACAAACGGCCGCAAGCTTAGCAGCAACTGCTCACCCGCCCGTAAATCACCCGCCGCGATACGCGCCTTGATCATCGCATAGCGTTCCCAGTCGCGCCCCTGGCTCTGATAATACTCGTTCATCGCATCGAAGCTCATCGCCAGCGCACCGCTCTGGCCGTACGGCCGCAGCCGCATATCGACCCGAAACACGAAACCGTCTGCCGTATGCTGATCGAGCAATTTGATCAGACGCTGCCCGAGCCGGGTAAAGAACTCGTGATTGCTGATGCTTCTGCCGGCACCCCGGGTCGCGCCGGAACGCGGGTAGGAAAAAATTAAGTCGATATCCGAAGACAGGTTAAGCTCGTGCGCTCCCAGCTTGCCCATGCCGATCACTATCAGCTGCTGCGCCCTACCCGCGCCATCGTCGCGCTCCGCCAGCGGCGTACCATACTGTTCGCAACAACTTGCATACAGATAATCCAGACCGCTTTGCATGCATGCATCCGCCAGCCAGCTTAGCTCATGCGTTAGCTGCGATAAGCTGCTGAGCCGGTTCAAATCGCGCCAGATAAAACGAATCACTTCGCGCCGCCGCACAAGGCGCAGTATTTTTGCCAGCCCCTCTTCGGTTAAGTTTTCTGCGGCGGCTATGCTTGTCTGCAGCCTGGACTGCAACTCATCTGCGGCATAATCCCGTTGCAAGTCACCCGACCGGCACAGATCCAATAACAAGCCAGGGTTGTTAACGCAACTGTCTGCCACAAACTGGCTGACAACGCAGATACGCGCGAATTGCTCTGCATGTGTTGGTTGTTGCTCAAAATAGGCGAGCAAATCTTGCAGCGCGACAGGCTTCGCGGCGTCGTTAAAGCGTTGCAAAAATTGCGTTAGAGACTCGCGCAACGGCTCAGGTATGTGCGCGTCTGGCAGATGCAGCATGGCTTGAATCTTTATGACGGGGCTTTATTGTAGCGCGAATCAAAAAGCAGTCAGAGTCATTTTTCATTAATCCGCGACGCACAGATAGCGTACTGCTTTTGCGCTCCGGGGCTGTTTCTTGCTAGCCGTTATCCGGCGCCGGCGCCACGCGCATCACTTCCGCAATAGTCGTATCGCCGGCACCCACTTTTTGCGCGCCGCTGAGCCGCAGCGTGCGCATACCGGCGCGCATACTGGCAGTACGCAATTGCGCAATATCACAGTCGCCAGTAATCAGCTGCTTAATATTTTCCGCTAATGGCATGACCTCATACAATCCCTGACGACCAAGGTAACCGCTGTTGCGGCATTCAAGACAACCCACCGGCTGATACATCGATTGCGGTGCGTTAACCTTCCACGGCTGGGTCATTTGTTGCCAGGCAGACGGGTCGAGGTCTACTTTTTCCTTACAATGCGGGCATAGCGTGCGCACCAGCCGCTGCGCCATCACGCCGAGTACGGTGGCCTTGATCAAATACGCCGGCACACCGAGTTCCAGCAAGCGCGTAATCGCCGTTGGGCTGTCGTTGGTATGCAAGGTCGACAACACAAGGTGGCCTGTGAGTGATGCCTGAATCGCCATCTCCGCTGTTTCAAGATCACGAATCTCACCAATCATTATTATATCCGGGTCTTGCCTGAGTAGCGCGCGTACTCCGCTGGCGAAATCGAGATCAATATTGTGTTGCACCTGCATTTGGTTAAACGCTGGCTCGACCATTTCGATCGGGTCTTCGATAGTGCACACATTTACATCGGGCGTGGAAAGTTGTTTCAAGGTCGAGTACAGCGTGGTCGTTTTACCGGAGCCAGTCGGGCCGGTCACCAGCACAATACCGTGCGGCAGGCGGGTCATCGCGTTCCAGCGGTCATAGTCATCGTTCGCCAAACCCAACTCGGCAAACGACTTCAACAACACGTCCGGATCGAAAATACGCATTACCATTTTTTCGCCGAACGCCGTCGGCAAGGTAGACAGGCGCAATTCCACCTCGTTACCGTCGGGGCTGATCGTTTTCAGACGACCGTCTTGCGGGCGGCGCTTTTCCGCCACATCCATGCGACCCAGAATTTTGATACGGCTGGTAACTGCGGTGACTACCTGCATGGGTAATTCGTAAACCGGGCACAACACACCATCGATACGAAAGCGAATATTACCCTGCTCGCGACGCGGCTCGATGTGAATATCGCTGGCGCGTTGCTCAAAGGCGTATTGAAACAACCAGTCGACAATATTGACGATATGCTGATCGTTGGCGTCCGGGTCTTTTAACTGGCCCAATTCCAGCATCTGTTCGAGGTTCGCCAGCCCCGCGCCCGACTTCATATCGTCTTGCGTGTAACCGCTGACCGAGCGTGCCAGCGTGTAAAATTCGACCATATAACGCGCGATGTCCGCCGGGTCGGCGACTACCCGGGTAATGGCTTTGCGTAACACATGGGAAAGATCAGATTGCCATTGCGACACAAACGGCTGCGCACTGGCAATAACGACCTCATCGTTACTAACCTGCAGCGCCAGAATCTGATGGCGCTGCGCAAACGCATACGACATCACCTGCGTGACTGTCTGCACATCAATTTTTAACGGGTCGATATGCGCCACTCGCTGTTGCGCGCGCTCACCCAACCACGCGACCAACGCTTCGATGGTCAACGGCGCGCCGGGCCGGGCCAGATCTTCCAGTTGCTGATCCTCCAGATAGTTAAGCGGATGTTGCGCCGCCTCGTGTCTATCCCGTCCGCTAGCGACCAGTCGATCGACGTCTTGTTTGTCGATACGGCCATCTTCCAGCAAGTCGAACAGCACGCGGCGCAAATCAAGGGTCATTTCCAGCGAACGTGGCTTTTGTGCGGGGTGTGCCATGGTCATTCCTGCGGCGATTGGTGGACGTCTGTTTGCTATGTATTCATTAAGTCTAGCCGCTGAAAGCCAGTTTGGCAGCCCGACTGAAGCAGAATCGCGCAGCCTGCGCGGGGCAAAAGCTGGCATACTGTGCGGCTTTTAGCTATGTTGTGCGAAATGAACGATCCAATGGGCTGCTATGACTCTGCCGACGCTTAAATCACAGTTCGGTCAACTGATTGGCCTGCCGTCCGTCAGTAGTGTCAACCCCGAATGGGATCAGGGCAATTTAAACGTTGTCAACCAACTGGCAGAGTGGCTGGTGGAGCTGGGTTTCAGCTGCGATGTGCGGCCATTGGCCAATAACGCGAATAAGGCCAACCTGGTAGCAGCACTTGGCAGCGGCCCGGGAGGGCTGGTGCTCGCCGGGCATACCGACACGGTTCCGTACGACGACGGAAAATGGAACAGCGACCCGTTCCAGCTGGTCGAGCGGAACGATCGCTTTTATGGCCTCGGCAGCTGCGATATGAAAGGCTTTTTCGCGCTGTTGATTGAAGCCGTGAAGGCGTTCGACAAGCGTGATTTCAAGCAGCCGCTGATTGTGCTCGCCACCGCGGACGAAGAAAGTTCGATGAACGGCGCGCGCGAAATTGCCGCCACGGGAACACCGCTGGCGCGTTATGCCGTGATAGGCGAGCCGACTGGACTGCGGCCGATAAGAATGCACAAAGGCATTATGATGGAGAGCATTCGTGTGCAGGGTCACGCGGGACATTCGTCCAATCCGGCGCTTGGCAACAATGCGCTGGACGCGATGCATCATGTGATAGCTGATTTATTGGACTTCCGCGCCGAGTTGCAGGCGCAAAACTCCAACCCGGCATTTCAAGTCTCCGTGCCGACCTTGAACCTGGGCCATATACACGGCGGCGATAACCCGAATCGCATTTGCAGCTACTGCGAACTACAGTTTGACATGCGTTTGCTGCCAGGTATGAGTAACGAAGCAGTGCGTCACACGCTCGCACAACGCTTGCAGCGCATAAGCGAACAGCAAAAAATCGACATCCAACTCGAATCACTGATTCACGGCGTCGCCGCCTTTTCTGAACCGGCAGATTCTGAACTGGTGAAAATGGCTGAACAGCTGAGTGGCCATAGTGCGGAAGCGGTAGCCTTTGCGACCGAAGCGCCGTTTCTGCAACAATCAGGCATGCAGGCGATAGTGCTGGGCCCGGGTTCGATTGATCAGGCGCACCAGCCTGACGAATTTATTGAGCTGCGACAGATAAACCCCTGTGTTAAGTTATTGCGGCAGTTTATTCAGCGTATTTGTTTATAGCGATGGACACCCTGCCATACGTCAACTGGTTTCGATCCGCGTCACCTTATATCAACGCCCACCGCGGCAAGACCTTTGTGCTGGCCATTGGCGGCGCGGCGGTTGCGCATGCGAATTTTGCCAATATTGCGCAGGATGTTGTGCTGCTGCAAAGTCTTGGTGTGCGCCTGCTGATTGTGCATGGCGCGCAACCGCAAATCAGTGCGCAGTTGCAGCGCAATGGTATTGAGGCGCGTGATGTGGATGGGTTGCGGGTCACCGACCAGCGCGTATTGCCGCACGTTATCGCAGGCGTCGGCCAGGTGCGCGCTCACATCGAGGCCTTACTGTCTGCCGGCGTCGCGCAGCCCAGTCAGCGTGGTTACTGCGTGCGCGTCGTGGGTGGCAACTTCGTTACCGCGAAGCCAATCGGCGTGCAACACGGCGTTGATTTTGAACACACCGGTGAAGTTCGCAAGATCGATGCGGGCGGTCTGCATGCGCAACTGGCGCAAAACAATATCGTGTTAGTGTCGCCCCTGGCCTATTCACCATCGGGTGAAACTTTTAATCTCGGGGCCGGCGAGCTTGCCGCCAGAGTCGCGGTTGCGGTTGGCGCCGACAAGTTGATTTTATTTGCCCCACAAGCGGGAATGTTAACCCGGCAGGCGCAGTTGGTTCGCGAACTTGACCTGACCAGCGCCCAACAAGCGTTACAGGCCGACGACACCAACGACGACCTGAAAAAAATACTCGGCCGCGCCGTGTACGCCTGCCAACGCAGGGTCGCGCGCAGCCATATCATTTGTTACGAGGGCAATGGCGCGCTGTTACAGGAATTATTCAGCCGTGCGGGTAGCGGCACGCTGATTAGCCAGCAGTCGTTCGAAACGATCCGGCAGGCCGGCATCGACGACATTAACGGCATCATCGACCTGATCGCGCCGCTGGAAGCCGACGGCACGCTGGTGAAGCGTTCGCGCGAGAAGCTCGAACATGAAATCGACCGCTTCACGGTCATTGAGCGTGAAGATTCCATCATCGCTTGCGCGGCGCTATACCCCTACCCGACCAATCACGCCGGCGAGGTTGCATGCGTAGTGACGCATGCCGACTATCGCGGCGAACAGCGCGGCGAAAAGCTATTGTCGCATTTATGCACACTCGCACAGCAGCAGCAACTGACAACGTTGTTCGTACTGACCACCAAGGCAGCGCACTGGTTTCAGGAACAGGGATTTGAGTCCAATGGTATCGATGCGCTGCCACCGGAGCGACAATCTTTATACAACCTGCAGCGTAATTCCAAGGTTTTCGCCAAACAGCTATAGATTACCCAAAGTTGCCGGCTCTTAGCAGGCTATGCGCTTTTTGGTATGCTTGCTGACCCACCTTTCGTACAGAGTTGCTCGCCATGCCCGACTATCGTTCCAAAACTTCGACCCACGGCCGCAATATGGCTGGTGCGCGCGCGCTTTGGCGCGCCACGGGCATGCAGGACGCAGATTTTCAAAAGCCTATTATCGCAGTCTCAAATTCATTCACCCAGTTTGTGCCGGGCCATGTACACCTAAAGGATATGGGCCAACTGGTGGCGCGGGAAATCGAACGCGCCGGCGGGGTCGCAAAGGAATTCAATACCATCGCGGTTGACGACGGCATTGCCATGGGGCACGACGGCATGCTTTACAGTTTGCCGTCTCGCGATATTATCGCCGACTCGGTTGAGTATATGGTGAATGCCCATTGCGCCGACGCGCTGGTGTGCATATCCAACTGCGACAAAATCACGCCGGGCATGTTAATGGCCGCGCTGCGCCTCAACGTTCCTGCCGTTTTCGTGTCTGGCGGGCCGATGGAAGCCGGTAAAACCAGGCTGTCGGAGAACAAACTCGACCTGGTGGATGCGATGGTGATTGCGGCTGACCCACGCACTTCCGATGCGGTTGCAGACGAGTATGAGCGCTCGGCCTGTCCCACCTGTGGCTCGTGCTCCGGCATGTTTACCGCAAACTCCATGAATTGCCTGACCGAAGCGCTGGGATTGTCGTTGCCTGGCAACGGCAGTATGCTCGCAACGCACGCAGATCGCGAACAGCTGTTTCTGCGCGCCGGGCGAACCATTGTTGAACTTTGCCAGCGCTATTACCAAAAAAATGATGCTGGCGCCCTGCCACGCAATATCGCCAACTTTGCCGCGTTTGAAAACGCCATGATGCTGGACATCGCCATGGGCGGCTCGACCAATACCATTTTGCACCTACTCGCCGCCGCACAGGAAGGCGAGGTCGATTTTAGCATGCAAGATATTGATCGGTTGTCACGTAAGATTCCGCAGCTCTGCAAGGTGGCGCCGAGTACCCCCGAGTACCATATGGAAGATGTGCACAGGGCGGGCGGTGTCATGGCTATTTTAGGCGAGCTGCATCGTGCTGGGCTGCTGCACTCCGAATGCACAACCGTGCACAGCGAAAGCATGGCCGCCGCCTTGCAGCAGTGGGATATCGTTAGCACAGAAGATGAGGCAGTGACATCGTTTTATATGGCCGGACCGGCCGGTATTCCGACCCAGCAAGCGTTCTCGCAAGAGACACGCTGGCCCAGCCTGGATCTCGACCGCGAAAAAGGCTGCATTCGCAATTTGGGTAATGCTTACGGTCAGGAGGGCGGTCTTGCGGTGCTGTATGGCAACATCGCCCCGCACGGCTGCGTCGTCAAAACATCCGGCGTCGATGAAAGCAACTGGGAGTTTGAGGGCCCGGCCCATATCTGCGAAAGTCAGGATGCCGCGGTCGAGGCTATTCTCAATGATCGGGTGCAAGCGGGCGACGTTGTCGTTGTGCGTTACGAAGGGCCGCGCGGTGGGCCAGGTATGCAGGAAATGCTCTACCCCACCAGCTATTTAAAATCCAAAGGGCTTGGTAAACAGTGCGCGCTGCTAACCGACGGCCGTTTTTCGGGTGGCACCTCGGGTCTGTCCATCGGCCACGTCTCACCTGAAGCCGCGGCTGGTGGCGCGATTGCATTGGTGCAGCAGGGCGATATTATTCGCATCGATATTCCCAAGCGCCGCATCGATATAGTGCTTGACGATGCCGAACTGGAAAAACGCAGAGCCGCAATGGAAGCGAAGGGGCCGGCGGCATGGCAACCGGCGCAGCCGCGGCCACGCCAGGTTTCAACCGCATTAAAAGCCTACGCCAAGTTGACTACCAGCGCCGATAAAGGCGCCGTGCGCAATGTGGCTATGCTTGATTAATGAAAAAAGGCGCCAACAAGCGCCTTTTTTACCGCGGTCTCGAATACACTACACTAGCCCTGTCTCTGCTCCAACTCGGCCAGTTTCGCTTTAACGCGCTTCAAATCTTCCAGATCCTTGGCGAGTTGTTCGCGGCGTTTCTGTTCCTTGCCCAGATACGTCGCCCACTGACCGGCCAGCTTTTTGCTGCGCTTGTCGGTACCGGCATTGCGAAACGATTGCTTGGCTGATTTTAGCCGATCCAAATTGAACTCAGCCATGCCTTTAATAACCCATAAGTTATCCTTACGCTTGATGCCGCCTTTTTTAAAACCCTTGTTAGCCGCCGCAACCGACTTGGCAAAATCCTCATTGTCCAGGTAAACCGACGCTAAACGAGAATACAGCTCACCGCTGTCAGACGTTTTTGCCGCCCCCTCAAGCGCTACAATAGACTCTTTGACATGCTGCGCCTGCCGCCACGAATTACCCAACAGCTCAAGATTCTTCGACGTCGCTTTTATCTGTTCCTCTTTTATGCCTTTGTCGACCACGTTGGCCGCTTTATAAGGCATCTCGTTACCCAGGAACAAATAGGCCATGTTCAGCAACTCGCCTTCCCTGGTCAACATGCCTTGCACGTAGGCGGTTTCCATGGTGGTGAGCTGGTCTGTCTCGCGCTTCAACTCGCCGTACATGCCAGCCAGCTGCACCCAGTACTCACGCTTGGGCCAACGCTGCACCAACTCCTCTAGCACCTGCGCTGTTTTTTTGTAGTCATTTTTTTCGTAGTACAGTACGCGCAGCAGTAAATACCAGTGCTCTTTGGGTTTCTTGTCACGCTTGCGCGCAACCGCCATACCTTTCTCGACCGAGGCCAGCGCTTTATCGTACTCTTTTGTTTGATAATAAGCCTGGCCCAACAAAACGTAAGGGTCGGCGCCCGGATTGTTCGCGACTTTAAACCACTCATTGAGTGCGGTAACCGCTGCCGGGTAGTTCTCCACCACAAACTGCAGCTGTGCCAAGGTGTATTTTGTGCCCAGATCCAGCGCTTCGGGAATATCTTCCTGGGCAATGACTTTCTGGTAAGCGCCGATGGCATCCTTATACTGCTCTTTTGAGTAATAGATAAAGCCATAAACGTTCCACACGCTGGCGGCATCGTAACCCTTCAGCTTGTCACCCTTACTTTTTCTGAGCGAGTCGAGTATCTTGATCGCCCCGTTATAATCCTTGGCTTCCGCGGCCTCCTGGGCCTTGGCCAGTTTTTCATAGACCTTGGCGCTAATGGCCTGGGTTTTGCGCGTTTTCTCTGGTGGCGGTTTGTCTTTGTCGTCAGCAGCAACAACCCAGCCGAAACCCGGGCCTAAAGCAGTGTGCGCCGGCACGATGAGTGCGCCAACGAGTTGCATGACCCCCGTTGTGACCACAGCGAGCAGCGCTATCTGCAGGAACGTAGCCGATATGCGTAAATAACTGATAGCTTGTTGCATGTGCCTGAACCTATAACTATTTATCAAGCTGATAAGTAAACTTGTTGCGCACGCCCGGCACTTCGACCGCAACGCCGTCGACTACACGCGGCTTGTATTTGAACTTCAGGGCTGCTTTCAAAGAACTGCTTTTAAACACCGAATTAGGGCAGTCGGTGATTTTCGGGTCACGCGTTGTGCCGGTAGCCGTCACGGTATACATGACCGTGCAGTAACCTTCGATACCACGGGTAGCTGCCCGGTTGGGGTACATAGGCTGCACCTTGACAATCGGCAGAAACTCACCATCCTGCGCGCTGGCGCCGTTCAGGCCAATGTCCACATTGGCTTTCATCGGCGCGCTCATATTGACGGCGTTATCCGTCATTTGAATATCTTGCATTTCCGGCTTCGGCATATCCGGCGGTGGTTCTTCAGGGTCTTCGGGTTTGTCCGGCTTGGCGTCTTTCACATTAACTTCGATGGCCGTATCAGGCATGAAGATGTCTGTCAGTTTATTGGCCGGCCCCTCATCCAACGACTTGTCAGCCATAAAGATGAGCGAATGCATCAAAAAAAACAGCGCGAAGGTCACCAGCGCCGCGAGCGGCAAACCGATAGCTATTCTCATTGCGGTCATGACTTACGTCCTCTCACATGATTTCACTGGATAATTTAATAGCGGCCGCGCCGGCATCGCGCGCCGCGTCCAGCACCATTGCAACGGTTTCGGCATTAGAGTCGAGGTCAGCCTGAACCACAACGGCGCCTTTCGGGTTTTCGACCAGCAAACGCTCTATGTTGGCTTTAATGGCGCGCTTGTCGATGCGATTTTTATCAATCCAGATCTCGTTATTGTTGCTGACGGCGATCAGGATTTTAGCGTTAGGGACTTTTTCCGCCGTAACGGCCTGCGGCTTGACGACCTGAATACCCGCTTCTTTCACAAAAGAGGCGGTCACGATAAAGAAGATCAGCATGATAAACACGACGTCCAACATGGGCGTCAGATCGATTGTGCCGCTCTGTTCTTCGGCGGCTTGGGCTCTTACTCTACTGGCCATGTCAGTGATCCGTGGTTAAGTGATCTTCAAGCAACATCGATTCGCGACTGGCAAGCTGCGACAGGTAGGTATTCGCAAACACTCCCGAGATAGCGGCGACCATGCCCGCCATAGTCGGGATGGTCGCCTTGGAGACACCGCCGGCCATGGATTTGGCGTCACCGCCGCCGGTCACTGCCATCACATTAAACACTTCGATCATACCAGTGACCGTACCGAGCAAACCCAGCAGTGGAGCGAGCGCCACCAGCGTTTTCAGCATGGGCATGAATTGGTTGATACGCAACGATATCTGGGAAATCAGCTGTTCGCGAACCGCATGCGCGTTCCAGGATTTGCGCTCTGCGCGATTTTCCCACTCGGACGTCACCGCACTCACGTCTTTTCTCAAGCCGCCCTTGCTCTTGAAATACCACAAGCGCTCGAACGCCAGCGACCACATGATAAAAACCAATCCCGCGATCAGCCACAAGACATTGCCGCCTGCGCTCATAAAGCCGCGCAACTGCGTCAGTATCTCCAGCAACGCATACATTAGCCTCTACCTTCATTCTGGCGGGCGATGATACCGGCGGCCTGCTCATCAAGAATGTGGACGATTCGCTTGGAACGCCCGCTCACCAGAGTGTGCAGTAACACAGTCGGGATTGCGACACAAAGCCCCAACACGGTCGTCACCAGCGCGCTGGAAATACCACCAGCCATGGCCTTCGGATCACCAGCGCCAAATATAGTGATCGCCTGGAAAGTAATAATCATGCCGGTTACCGTACCCAGCAAGCCCAGCAACGGCGCGACTGCGGCGATAATCTTCAATAGCGTCAGCGAGCTTTCCAGCGCCGGCGTTTCTTTTAAAACAGCCTCATTGAGCTTCAACTCCAACGTTTCGGCGTCCATGTTGCGGTTGTCTTCCTGAACCGCCAGCACGCGACCCAGCGGGTTGTTTTTATTAGCCTTGTCGCTTTTCAGCTGTGAGTTAACTTTCGAACCAACACTGGCCAACACAATAAAGCGCCAGATCGCCAGCAACACGGCGAACACACCGACCGCGGTAATAATGTAACCAACGATTCCGCCTTGCCGCCAGCGCTCGACTAAGGTCGGGCTGTCGATCAGAGCCGCCAGGAAGCTACCGCCACTGGGGCCGGTAGGGTCAACACCGAAACGAGTCAAACCTTCAGACGCGCCGGCGAGATTGGCTGCCATGCGCACATAGTTGCCGCCCGGCTGGCGGCCAAGCTCGGCCAGGGAATAGTCGTCACCCATGGTCAAATACTTGCCGCTGCTCGAAATGACGTTAAACGTGCCGACACGAACGACTTCTTCCTCGGTTTGCTCGCCATTAGGTTTCGATACCGGCGCGGTGAACTTAACGATTCTGCCCGTCTCGGTTGCTTCCCGTTGTAATTCGAACCACAGACGCTCAATTTCCTCAATGCTCGGCAACTTGTCACTGCCGCTCATTTTTTCCACCAGGTCGTCGAGGAATTGATCCCGGTCTTTGAATTGCAAGCTGGTATACGAGCTTTCAACGGTGCTGCGCAAGTCCCCGGCAGACGAGGTCAGATGACCGAACAGCTCGGACAGGGAACCCAGACGTTCTTTTAATTGCTTCTTCTTGGCGTCCACCTCAACGTCGTTGTCTTCAAAGGTTTTTTCCAGCGTCACACTGCGCGCCTCTTCGGCTTTACGCGTTTCTTTGGCCTTTCCCAATAGTGCGGCCTGCTGGTTTTTCGCCTGCTTAAACTCGGCTTCGCGCTTGCCATTTTCGCGCGCCTCAGCGGTTCTACCCGATTTGACGAAGTTCAGCAGCTCATCGAGTGATTTGGCCTTTTCCTGCGCCTGCAGCGTGCCAGTTGCCAACAATGCGGCAACGCCGCCGGCCGCAATGACGCATTTGATTTTGTTATTCATTGCGCGGCCTCCGGTGCAGTGATCGGGAGAGTGAGAATATCGATGGAAGCTTGTTTCTTGGCGATGCGAATACCTTGTGCGACGGCGTTGCGGTATTCACCGCTATCGAGTGGCTTCCATGCGCCGTCGGCCCAGGCGCCGGTGACCTTTTTGTCGGTCGATTGGAACAGCAGCGCTATGCGACCAACACGCAGAATATCGACTTCACGCTTCTGGTCGACACCTTCGATTTGAATCTCGTTTTTATAAGTATCAATTTTGCGGCCGTATTCGTTCTCGATTTTGTAGGCCTCCAGCACCTGGCGGAATTTCTCGGCAGTGGAGATATCAGAGCGATCGACGTTCGCCTTCAGAAATGCCAGTCGATCTCTACGCTCTTTCTCGTGAAATGGAAAGTCCAGCCCGACAAATTGCTCGAGCCCGTCGATCATGCGCAAAATCAGTGGTGTCATTTGCCGTTGAATCACCGTCACCTGCGCTATCGCATCGTCGAGTTCCTGCATGCGCACGGCCTGGTTCTGTATTTGTATATCCAGCCGTTGGTTGTAAATGCGCAGGCCATCGATCTCTTTATTGACCGTCTTGTAGTCGCTTAAAAGGTTCGCGGTTTCGTCGGCCAACTTGTCGATCCGCTTCTGTGACTGTTGTGCGGCAGCGGTTTTGGCTTGACCGACCTGCATGATAGCGCTGAACGAATCAGCGCTGGCCGCTCCGGCGAACACGATACCGAGCGTCAGGCCGACACAGGCAACGGTTTTCAATCGGTGCATTTTCATGGGCAGACTTCCTTATATTGGGGCTGAGGCTAAAACTTTTAACAATTGATTAACGTTATGGCTGCGATTATTGTTATACGCCAAGGTGAAGATCGCATCGCCGAAACGTTATGGTTAGTTGCAGTTTTATACCAGTTCGCTGCATAAATCAACGCTCGCCCACAAAAGTTATCTTATTTATTGCAAAGTGTCGATAGAAACCATGCG
>CAZJDL010000093.1:0-17102 GCA_964544755.1 uncultured Pseudomonadales bacterium
TTCTACCCTACAAACTCGATACAACGAACGATTTACTGACTTCCCGCGCAGGTTATCTGGGGATTTGGGTTTTTCCTTCTCCTTTACTGTGTGCCTAAAAAAAGATAGCATCGTCTTATCCTCCAAAATACGGTTTTGCCGTACCAGCCTGCAACTAACCAACGCGTTCAGATTTAATGGGCTGGCATCGTTTTTCAACTAGAGACCTTTGAATAAACCTTTGCCTTAATGTAGGCAAGGATTACTCTGCTTCTGCCATGATGGACTAAAATCGGACACACTTATTTGAGGTTTTACAAACTGGAAATGTGTAGTAAGGATATAAGGTCAGGTACATTGTTCGATCATAGAGCCAGTGCTACACTGCATTAATGCCAAGTTCTCTAAGGCTAGAATACGACAACGCCGGAATGTGTCAACGTGTTTTGAACACTTAATCCAAAGATAACGTATATTTGTCTTTTACACGGTTGAGTGTTGGGAGAAGTTCACTCGAGTACTGACGCCTTCGGCGATATCTTCCGGCGTCACCGGATTTATCGTGACCATTTTGGGTGGCATTGCAACCATTACCACCTACTGGTAGAAACACCGAACGCTAACCTGAGCCGTGCGATGCGACATATCAACGGCAGCTATACTCAGCGCCACAACAGACTAAAGAAAACAGATGGCCCGCTATTTAGAGTGCGCTACAAAGCCATCGTAGTGGGCGCAGACAGCTACCCTGTTGTCACTCCTGTATGCTGACGCATCAGTAGTAATGAAATGGTACAGAATTTTGAGCGCTACCAAACCGTTTATTGATCGATAAACGCACCTGCCCCCTATTCTCTTCGTCTTTTGAGAATCCTGTTTTTGACTTCTTGCTTTTACGCGTTAGCAAAATCTTCAAGCGCTTGACCCGCCAGGCGATACCCCACCCATTCGTTCAGCGGTTTGGCGCCGATAGATCGATAGAATTTGATGGCCGGCTCGTTCCAGTCAAGAACGTTCCATTCAAAACGGCCACAACTATTTTCAACGGCGATTTGCGCCAGATGTTTTAATAAGGCAATTCCCGCGCCGGCACCCCTGTTTGCAGGAGAAACATACAAATCTTCAAGATACAGCCCGTTTTTACCGAGCCATGTTGAATAATTATAGAAATAGACGGCGAAACCAATTGGCTCGCCCCCTTTACGGCATATCAGCGCCCGCACGGTCGAAGACGCTCCAAAAAGTGAGTTTCTGATATCCGCTTCCGTTGCAATGACTTCGTGCTCGGCTTTTTCATAGATCGCCAGTTCGGTGACAAACCTCAATATCAATGCTGCATCGGCAATCGTTGCCTGGTGAATGTCTATATTTGCCATTTGTTTCCCCGATGAGTCCCGACAATGGAACTGAGCAGTTTAGCCTGCGGCCGGTTGCGGCTCGCAGTTGCTGGCCGCGACAAGTTGTGAAGTCGTTGTTTTAAGCTGCTCAATGAGATCAAGGGTCGCAGCAACAACAAGCGGCCGATTTAGCCAAAGCAATAAATGACCCGCATCCTCAAGCTCGATGATTTTAACATTTGAAGCTGGCATAGCCTGCGCCGCAAACTCAACATTTTGCGGCGATACCAGCGTATCTTTTTGCCCCTGCATAACAGTCACCGGCATACGCAGCGCATCCCAGCAGCTGGTCATGGCATCGAGCTGCGCGCGCAAGGCCATGATTTCGTCATTGGCACGACGCATATCGGGGCTAATAAACCAACCGACTGCACCTAAAGAAGCAGCGCGGTTGTACCAGCGTGGTGCGCCCAGTTTGGGATCCAGGCTGCCGGCCAGCAGCAGCATGGCGTTGACCTGAGCAGGATAATCCATCGCAATGCGCGGTGCCAGCGACGCACCTAACGAATGGCCGACCAGAACAACGCCCCGATTGCCGTTCTCCTGTTGCAGTTTTTTCAAGAGAGGGGCGATTATCGCCGCTTGCCGGCGATAAGGATGGTTCAACCTCGGCGCCCACTAATGTCGACTGCCCCCAACCGGGCCGGTCTATCACCACCACGCGCGCGTGTTCAAGCAAGGCGGGCTCGGTTAAAAAGCGCGCACTATCACGCCAACTGCCCGGCGTGCCGTGTATGAATACGACCGCCGGGTTATTGATCGCACCGGCGCTGGCGAAAAACAATTTACTATTCTGCCCGGCAATATAGCCATGCGTAATCGCGGCATTGCCGCGCACGTGCGCGGCAAAATACGCCTTTTCCTGCTCAAAAACCGCGGGCATAAAGAGGCGTGCAGCGAACAGCAGGCAATAATAGTGCACAGCCTGGTAATCACTTGTGGCTTGCTCATCAACACATGCCGAGGTACACAAATTATCGAAAGATCGAGTTAAACCAGCACGCTTTCAATGGCGCTGCGTGTTCGGGATTTCAGTTCTTCAATACTGGCATCGTGCACGTCGATTGGACGGTGAATATGCATGGCCGCCCTACCCGGGAACAGGTCGATGCTACCGGCAGGTACAATTTTATCGGTGCCGACCAGGGTAATGGGCAGAATCGGCATATTCAGGTTTTTCGCCATCATAAATGCGCCTCTTTTAAAGCGGCCCAGGCTATCCTCGTTTTTGCGGGTGCCTTCCGGAAAGATCATGATCGACGTTCCGAGCGGTAAATCGTCTTTAGCGCGATTAAGCCTTTCGATGGCGGCATTCGGGTTTCTGCGGTTGATATAAATATGGCCCATCGCAGCGGCAGCGGCGCCAAGGAACGGCACTTTGCGCAGCTCCTCTTTCAATACCCACTTGAGATCCAGGTTTAACCAACCGTACAAGGCAAAAATATCGAAGTGGCTAATGTGATTGGCAACCACGATATACGAAGCCTGCGGGTCATAGTTTTCTTCGCCAAGCACTTCGATATTTGCCGGGGCGGTATAGGTATTGAACCGCGCCCAGTTTCTGGCGATCAAGCTGCCCGCCAAACGCGGACTGAAATGGCAGGTAAGGATCACGAGGATGGCGCCAATCGTGGTTGAAATAGCTAGCAGCGGCCCATAAACCAGCCACTTATAGAATTGATACAGAAAGTGCGGCAGCGGGTTAGCGCGTCTCTGCGAACCTTCAATAGATGCAGACAAGATTTTCATCTGGGTGGAGTAATGGTGTAGTGTATTGAATGCACCGCAGCTGTTGGGATATATTTTTGTTGCTCATGTCGAAGCCGCCACTGGCTGCCTTTAACCACCGTTACAATAGGCCATGAGCTTGCCATGAACAGCGGGGAAATTCTACAACGGCAAAGAAATTTAAAACCGCGGGCAGTCAATAAAATTCGCCACGAAGCGCAACATGCCGTGTGAGTTAATCGTATGAAATACCTTTTTTTGTTACGGCATGCCAAATCAAGCTGGAAAAAACCGCAGCTAATAGATATCGACCGGCCACTAAACGCGCGCGGCAAACGCGCCTGCGCTACGATGGGGCCGCATATTACGGGCGCCGGCGCGGACTTGCGCCACGTGTATTGCAGCCCGGCGCGGCGCGCTCGCCGCACAATTGAAGGTCTATCTGCCGCGCGGGGCGCGGGAGTGATCGACTGGCAGATCGAAGATGCGCTATATACTTTCGCGGCCGACGACGTGCTGCAATTCTGTCAACAACTCGGCGATGAAACGGCAAGTGCTTTTATTGTCGGCCACAATCCGGCGTTGACCGATTTCTGCAATGATTTGACCCGGGCTGGAATCGACAATATTCCAACCTGCGGCTACGTTGCGATGGATCTCGCCATAGATCGTTGGCGCGATGTGGCTAGTGGCTGCGGCGAGCTGCAACAGTTTTTGTATCCAACGCTGTACAAAGACTCGTAGATCAAAACGCTAAACCTGCTTGCGCGTAAAAACAAACTCTTTTTCGGATGACCGTTTCTTATCAAAGCCGTAACCGTCCACGTCGAACGCCTTGATATCGTCAACCGCGGTGATTTTATTTTTGACGATATAAGCGCTCATGGAACCGCGCGCTTTTTTGGCGAAGAAGCTGATCACCTTGTATTGGCCATTTTTATAGTCCTTAAAAACCGGCGTTAGCACAGCGGCTTTCAGCTGCTTCGGCCTGACCGCCTTGAAGTATTCGTTAGACGCCAGGTTTACCAGGTACTCGCTTTTATTCTTTTTCAACTGCTTGTTGATTGCACTGGTGATTTTGTCCCCCCAAAACTCGTACAGGTTGGCGCCGCCTTTATTGCGCAGCCTGGCGCCCATCTCCAGCCGGTAAGGCTGCATCAGGTCCAGCGGCCGCAGCACGCCATACAGGCCCGACAAAATACGCAAGTGCCGCTGGGCAAACTTAAAGTCCTGACTGTTAAAGGTCTCGGCTTGCAAACCGTTATAAACGTCGCCCTTGAACGCAAGCAGCGCCTGTTTTGCATTGGCCGGCGTGAATGGCGTATGCCAATTTAAATAACGGCCAAAGTTCAAATCACCCAGCTTTGCGCTAATACCCATCAGACGCGACACTTCCGGCGGCGATAATTCGCGCAGCTCTGTAATCAAGTCCTGCGAGTTATCCAGGAACTCTGGCACGGTATGTACCTTGGTCACCGGCTTGCTGTCGAAATCAAGCGTCTTGGCGGGTGAAATAACTATTAGCATGGTGCTACTCTGTGTTCTAACGATTTAACAATGATGGATTCTATTCGGCGGCCAGCAATACGCGTTAAACCCAGAAAGCCGCAAAATGTCGCACTTATCGCTGTAGCCCACGGGTGGCGTGGCCCGTAGCGCTGGAGGACAATTAACCAGCTCTGTATTTCCTTGTTTTCTGGCTATTATTTATTCACTTCATGCGGTATACAATCCTACCTTTTGATGGAGGAACCCATGACGTCTCAAGGCAAACGCCTTTCTCTCTTTTCCCTGCCAGAAGTACAAGAGCTCTACAGCGTCCCCCGGTTTAGCCCGCATGAAAGGGAATACTTTTTCACGCTGACCGACGAAGAGTATGCGGCGGTCAACCGTCTGAATTCGTACCGGAATCGCATCCATCTTGTGCTGATGCTGGGGTACTTCAAGGTTAAACCCGTCTGTCTGGTTTTCGGCTGGAAAAACATTGCCGAGGATTATCGTTATGTGGCGGAGCGCTATTTCCCACTGGCCAGCAAGCAAAATAAAAATATAGACCGGCAAACCCGCGGTCGGCTCTATCATACCGTATTTAACATCGTCGGCTATCAACGTTACGACAAACCGGTTGAGTTAGAGTTGTTAACGCATTTGAACAAGCGGGCGATGTTATATGTTGATGAAACACAGCTGTTCAAAGATGTGGTCGCCTTGCTGAAATCAAAACAGGTGGCCATACCGCGCTACTCTACGCTACAAAAAGTGATATCACGCGTCGTTAATACAGAAGAAGCACGCCTGGCCGCACTGATTGGTAAGCACCTTTCAAACAAGGACGTCTTCCTTCAGCTGATCGATCACAATGGAAAAAACTATCGGCTGAAAGACCTGAAGAAATTGACCAAGGCCTACAAGCCCGGTGAAATTAAAAAAGAATTGGGACGCCACCGGATGTTGTCCGAATTGTCTGTCGACGCACTGGGATTAATGGAAAAACTCAAACTATCCGACGGCAACATTCGGTACTTTGCCACACGGTGTCAGCAGTATGACATCAGTCGATTGCGCGAGTTAAAGCGGGGAAAAGCCCTCATCTATTTGACCTGCTTCGTCACCACGCGGCTTCGCATTTCAAATGATAGTTTAACGCAGTCATTTCTCGTGGCGTATAAAGATTTTAACGATCAAGCCGTCACGTATCGTGATGAGCAAGTGAATCAGCAAGCGCTGGCGCTACTCGATGACATTGAAAAAGTGCCGCACGTTTTAAATTTATTTGTCGATAACACGATCGAAGATTGCGATGCTTTTGGTGCGGTACGCCGTCAAGCTTTCAAATTTATTGCCAGAGATCAGTTGCCTCTGGTGAGTCAACAACTGGCCAAAGTAAAGCCGGATAAAGCAGTCTTTCAATGGGACTACATCGATAAGCACTTCACTCAGGTGACCCGAAATATTCGGCCATTATTGTTGGCATTGGATTTCGCTTGTCGCGGCAATACCGTGCTGGGACGACAAATCAATACGGTCAAGGCCACCCTCACATCACACCCACCATCACCACCCATCGATGGTCGCCTCGTGAAGCGAGGTGATAAAAAATACCTCACAATGAACTCGCCTGGTGATCAGAACAATCAAAAGGAGATCGCGAATCGACATGAAATGTATCTCTACAAGCTGCTCTATACCGCCCTTGGCAATGGCGACGTTTATGTGAAAAATAGCTTGGAATTCCGCAGTTTTGATGATTATCTGGTGAATGATGCGATATGGCGCCAGCGCAGCAAATATTTGCGGGAAGCAGGGTTGGGGTGGATGACTCAGTCGAGCAGAGATTATTTAACGACACTGAAAAACACATTTAATGAAAAAATCGCTTCGGTAGGTCAGCGCATTGCTGACGGTCAAAATGCTTACATCAAACGCAAACCCAATTCTGACAATCTTCTCTGGTCAAGAGCCGTCACACCGAAAGATCCTGCGTTAACGGAACGGTTTTTTGCCCACTTCGACAGAAAAACGATCGTCAATGTTGTCCGCAAAGTGGACGCAGAAACCGGCTTTCTTGAGCACTTCAAACCCGCGTCGAACCGCCACAAGAAATCAGCCGCCAGTGTTGAGAACTTATTGGCCTGTGTTATCGCGAACGGGACTTTCCAGGGCACGCATAAGTTTTCAGCGGTGTCGGACCAACAGTATAAAGTGTTGAAACGGATCGAAGACGACTGCTTTCACGAAGCGGCGCTGTGCCGGGCCAATGATGCGATTACCGGCGCGGCGGTGCGCTTGCCCATCTTCGATGAATTCAAATTGAGCGATGGGGAGACTCACGGCAGTGCGGATGGACAGCGTTTTGAGAGCAAGCACGGCAACCCTTTAGTGGATTACGCGGCCAAATATTATGGCTCCAAAAAAGGCGCTATTATCTATACCCTGGTGGCATCGCACTTTGCCACACAGGGTAAAGTGATTTCGGCACGATCGCATGAAAGCTACCATGTGTTCGATGTGGTGTACAACAACACCTCAGACCTTAAAGCCAACATTATTTCAACGGATACGCACGGAACGAATCAGTTCAATCACGCCCTATTGAATGCGTTTGGCTACCAGTTCACGCCACGCTATGCAGGATTCAAGAAACGTTTTCTGGCAGAATTCAAAGTCAGCTTCGATGCAGGTGAGGTGCTTTCTCTTGCCAAACCGATTAACTGGAAGTTGATCCAATCCGAGTGGGAGAACATCGTCAAAATCATGCTGTCGCTGGGCAGGCGAACCGTTCAGCAATCCACCCTCGTCAAAAAGCTCTGTGGCTATAAACAACACAACACGACCATGTTGGCACTCGCCGAATATAATCGTGTTTTTAAATGCCTGCACCTGTTGGACTATGCGAATGACAAACAATTGCGGCAAGTGATCCAGGAATCATTAAATCGGGGCGAGCAGCTGCAGGGATTAAAGAGGGCCTTGGCGGCCTTGGGAGGTAACCAATTTCGTGGCAGGAATCCAGAGGAGATGGCGATGTGGAACAGCTGCGCGAACTTACTCGCGAACTGCATCGTTTATTACAATGCGTTGATCATGTCGTCGTATAAATCGTATTGCCTGGATGCGGGCAACGAGGATCAAATCAAACACCTTCGATCGATTTCGCCGGCCTCGTGGGAAAACATCATCCTCAATGGCTACTACGATATGTCAGATAATGATGAGCATTGGAACATCGAGTCGGAGATGAAGAGCCTCAATCTGGCCGCGTAATTGTGGATATATTGGCCGATTTGTGTGAAAAAAGCGGATTGGTTAATTGTCCTCCAGCGCTACAGGCCATGCCAGCCGTGGGCTACAGAGATAAGTGCGACATTTTGCGGCTTTCTGGGTTTAACGCGAATAGCATCGCTAGTCTGGCATGTTGCCACGGGCGCGGAGTAGAATCGTTATTTCAGTATTGTACAACGCCGCAAACCAAACCACATTTTGTAATGAGAACACGCAAGTGCGCCTGCTAACGAAAACACAACGCGCCATTGACAGCTTTACCCGGCTTTGCGGTCAGTGCCTGGCATGGCTGGTATATGCCATGATGCTGATCACCTGTACCGTGGTGGTCTTACGTTATGGCTTTTCAATCGGTTCTATCGCGCTGCAAGAGTCGGTGATTTATTTGCATGGCATGGTGTTTATGCTGGGCGCCGCCTACACCTTACAGCGCGATGCGCACGTGCGGGTGGATATTTTTTATCGTGATTTTTCACCGCGCGGCAAAGCGGCGGTTAACTTGTTTGGCACTATTTTCTTGCTCGCACCGGTTTGCATTTTTATCATCTATGTGAGCTGGAACTCCGTGCTCAGCTCCTGGAGCATCCGCGAAGCATCGATAGAGTCGACCGGCATTGCCGCGGTATTCCTGCTAAAAACGCTTATTCCGCTGCTCGCGGTCTTATTGTTGGTACAGGCCGTTGCCGAGGTTATTCGCAATGTGTTGCGCCTTGGTGCAACACCGGACTGAAGATCAACCGACATGCTGGAATTCATACCACTATTTATGTTCGTCGCCGTATGTGCGGTGCTGATGCTCGGCTATCCGGTGGCCTTCAGCCTGGCGGGCACCGCCTTGCTATTTGCCCTTGGCGGCGTACTAAGCGGCAACTTCGACCTGGCTTTTCTCAACGCCCTGCCGAGCCGCATATTCGGCACCATCACCAACACTACCCTCATTGCCGTGCCCTTGTTTGTATTGATGGGTGTGATGCTGGAGAAATCCAGAGTAGCCGAACAATTGTTGCAAAACATGGCGGCGGCGTTCGGCACGATTCGCGGTGGCATGGGTATTTCGGTGGTGCTAGTCGGCATGCTGCTCGCCGCCAGCACCGGTATTGTCGGCGCTACGGTGGTGACCATGGGGCTGTTATCGCTGCCCAGCATGCTGAAGCAGGGTTACTCGCCGGCGCTGGCTACCGGCACCATTTGCGCCACCGGCACGCTCGGCCAAATTATCCCACCCTCCATTGCACTGGTGTTATTGGGCGACATTTTATCCACCGCCTACCAACAGGCACAGCTGAACATGGGCATCTTCTCGCCGAAGACGGTGTCGGTGGGTGATTTGTTTGTCGGCGCACTGATTCCGGGGCTGCTACTGGTATTGTTGTACATCGGCTACCTGTTGGCTTATGCGGCGCTGAAGCCCGACGCTGCGCCGGCTATTGACCGCAGCCAGCTGCCACAATCTTCCCGGCTGGAAAAACTGTTTAGCATTGTTCCACCCATACTGCTTATCGTGGTGGTTCTCGGTTCCATTCTGGCGGGTGCGGCAACGCCTACCGAAGCTGCCGGCGTAGGCGCGCTAGGCGCCAGCTTGCTGGCGCTGCTCAAGAAGCAAGTGAATTTCTCCATGTTGAACGAAGTGGCGCAATCTACGCTACGGGTGACCTGCATGGTGTTTCTTATCCTTATCGGCGCGGCGGTTTTCTCGCTGGTTTTTCGTGGCTTCGGCGGCGAAGAACTGATTCAGGACTTCTTCGCCCAAATGCCCGGTGGCGTGGTCGGTGCTACCTTTGTGGTGATGCTGGTGTTGTTCCTGCTCGGTTTTATTCTGGACTTTATCGAAATCACCTTCGTGGTGGTGCCTATCGTCGGCCCGATACTACTAACGATGGGGCTGGATCCCGTCTGGCTAGGCGTGATGATCGCCATTAATCTACAGACTTCGTTTCTAACACCTCCGTTTGGCTTCGCGCTGTTTTACCTGCGTGGCGTAGCGCCCGAAAATGTGATGACCAGCGCAATTTATCGTGGCGTGCTGCCATTCATATTGATTCAGGTCGGCATGCTGCTATTGCTCGCAATATGGCCACAACTGGCAACGTGGCTGCCGGGCATCGTTTATGGGAGTTAGTGGCATACGCCGCATGCAGCTTGCATAAATTCACTGTCACCTTATTATGAATTTGTTCCCAATGAATAATAGAAACCACCGATGAGCAGCACGACCGAAATGGACACTATCCCTTCTCCTGGCGGCCAACTCACCATGCAAACCGTCGCCATGCCGAAAGACACCAACGCCAGTGGTGATATTTTCGGCGGCTGGCTAGTATCGCAAATGGACCTGGCCGGCATGGTCGCCGCGCAGCGCGTAGCCAAAGGCCGGGTCGCTACCGTGGCAATAGCCGAAATGAACTTTATGGTGCCGGTAAAAGTCGGCGCCGTTGTCAGCTGTTTCGCCGACGTTGCAACGGTCGGGCGCAGCTCTATTCATGTGCAAGTTGAGGTCTGGATAGCCGATCAAGGCTCGACCGAGTTAAACAAAGTAACGGAGGGTATGTTCGTATTCGTTGCCATTGACAACAACGGCAGGACGCGGGCTGTTTCTACTTAAACGCTGGTCAAAAACTCCCCGTATCTTATCGTTAGCCGGCTGCTTGCTCAGTATTGAGCTGCTGCGCCCCCCCTCTGCAGCCAGCTTCGGGATTTGCTGTTGACAAAATGAGGATAGTTTAACAATGCCGTCCACAAGCAATTTCGATTTTCTCAAACAGCACGATGAGCTGCTATTCAAATTAGCTGAAACAGCTGAACGTTGTTTCGTACCCGACCCGAATACAACCCTGGTAAAAATGCGTCAACTGGGTGAAGCATTAGCACAGGACATGGCCGCGCGAGTGGGCATTGAGTTCAGCAACAACATTAAACAAATCGACTTACTGCGGGAGTTAGATTATACGCTCAAGCTGGACCCTACCATCAAAGACGCGTTTCACGTCATCCGCAAACATGGCAATGATGCCAACCACCAATTCGATTCTTCTACTCATCGAGACGCCTTGGCGATATTACAACTGGCATGGAAGTTATCCTGCTGGTTCCATAAAACATTTGGTGGAAACAAAAACTTTAAGCCAGGAAAATTTGTTAAACCACAAGACCCCAGTGCCGGGCTAAGAGTGCTTGAAGAACGTATCCGTATTATGGAGGCGGAACAAAGCAAAGCCACTGAGCGGATTAATGCGGCAGAAAAATTACGACTGGCTGAAACAGAAAAGTTCAATGTCGAAAAAGAGCGTGCCGCATTAATGGCTGAAGAACGCACTGTCTGGGAAGCAATTGCAGAAGAACAGGAAAAAGAGCTTAATCGACTAAAACAACAACACGAAAATATCAACAAAAGGAACGCTTTCGAGTTCACGGCTCGACCTGCCCAGATCAAAGCCGATACCATCAAGGCGATAGAAAAATCGCTTTTTGATATGAGCGAAGCAGAAACGCGCTTGTTGATTGATGCCCAATTAAAGGAAAGTCAATGGCTCGCGGACTCAGAGAATCTGACGTATGCAAAAGGCGCAAGACCCGAACAAGGGCATAATAAAGCCATTGCAGAATGGCCGACGAAAACGGGGCCAAGCGATTATCTGTTATTTATCGGGCTCACGCCTGTTGCTGCAATAGAAGCCAAGAAAGGAGCAAAAAATGTATACGGCGCGATTGATCAAGCAAAACGCTACGCAGAAGGGTTAAGCAAGCATGATGGAATAGAAATCTCAAATAGCTGGGGAAACTATAAACTACCACTGGTTTTTGCCACCAATGGTCGCCCCTATTTAAAACAGCTGGAGCAGGAAAGCGGTATCTGGTTTTTAGATGTGAGAGACAGTACCAACCATAGACGCGCACTACAAGGCTGGTACACCCCGCAAGAAATAAAAACCTACCTTAAACAAAATCCGCAACAGGCGGAACAAAAGCTGGAGCAAATGGATTTCACCTATGATTTTAGCTTACGCCCTTATCAAATTGATGCTATTAAAGCAGTAGAAAATTCGATTAGCGATGGCGCACAAAAAGCACTGGTCGCAATGGCGACCGGCACCGGTAAAACCAAAACCTGCATCGCGCTGGTTTATCGGCTACTAAAATCCGAACGCTTCCGCCGTATTCTGTTTCTGGTTGATCGCTCTGCCTTGGGTGAACAAGCGGCAAGTGCTTTTCATGAAACGCGCATGGAAAACCTGCAAACCTTTGCCGATATTTTTGGGCTTAAAACGCTGGTTGATAAAGCGCCGGACGATGATACCAAAGTCCATATCGCCACCATACAAGGCATGGTCAAACGCATTCTTTACAGTGAAGACAAGCAAAGCAAACCCGGCGTAGGGCAATATGATTGCATTGTGGTAGATGAATGTCATCGCGGTTATTTGCTGGATCGGGAGCTCAGCGATATCGAAATGGCGTTCCGAGACCAGAGCGACTACCAATCCAAATACCGTGCGGTCATAGAATACTTTGATGCCTTTAAAGTCGGACTAACCGCCACCCCGGCCCTACACACTTCTGAAATTTTTGGCGAACCTGTATACAGCTACAGTTACACCGAAGCAGTCATAGACGGATTTTTAATCGACCATCAACCCCCGCGCCGGATAACAACAAAACTGGCGCAAGATGGCATCCATTATAAGATCAATGAACAGGTACAGATTTATGATGCGACCAATCACCAGATAGAGCTATTCAATACACCCGATGAAATCAATTTTGATATTGCCCAATTCAACAAAAATGTTATCAACAGAAATTTTAATAAAGCGGTAGTCCAGCATCTGATAGAAAACGATTTGATTGATCCCTATTTACCCGCCAAAACATTAGTGTTCTGCGTCACCGACAAACACGCCGATCTGGTCGTGGAAATTTTTAAACAGGCCTGTAACGAATATTTGGGCGGCATTGAAGACGATGCGATACAAAAAATCACCGGCGCCAGTGACAAACCACTGGCAAAAATCCGTGCCTATAAAAATGACAGGCTGCCAAATATTGCCGTTACAGTAGACCTGCTGACGACCGGCATCGATGTGCCGGCCATTTGTAATCTGGTTTTCTTGCGACGCGTCAACAGTCGCATCCTGTTTGAGCAAATGCTGGGCCGAGCAACACGCCGCTGCGATGAAATCGGTAAAGAAACCTTCAATATCTACGATGCGGTCGACATCTACAAACAGCTGGAAACAGTCAACAGCATGAAGCCCGTTGCCACCCAGCCAGACACCACTTTCAGCAAGCTGGAACAAGAACTCAAACAACAGACGAAACCGGAATTACAACAATTAGCGAAAGACCAGTTCCTGGCAAAACTGCAAAGCAAACGCCGTCACCTGACCGAAAATCAGCAACAACAATTTGAAACGGTCGTTGGCAAACCACCGCGGGAGTTTGCCGAAGAACTCAAAGCCATGCCGCTTAAACAAGTAGCAGAATGGTTTACGCAGCACCCTGGATTAGGTGAGATTCTCGATAGCAAGCTGGGTGTTCCCTCCGCAAAACCCATCATCATTTCCGATCATGATGATGAGGTCATTGATGTCAGTCACGGTTATGGTGAGGGACAGAAGCCGGAGGACTACTTACAAGCCTTTAACAAATTTATCAATGCCAACAGCAACCGCATGGTTGCATTGCAGACCGTCGTTCAACGCCCGTGGGAACTAACACGTCGAAGCCTGAAGGAACTAGCCCTGGAATTAGAGAAAAACCATTTCCGCGAACAGGATTTACGCAGCGCCTGGCATGAAGTGAAAAATGAAGAGATCACCGCCCGTATTATCGGCTTTATCCGCCAGGCTGCGATGGGCGAAGCCTTAATCCCTTTTGAACAACGGGTGGATAGCGCATTGGCAAAAATACTTGCCAGTCAGACGTGGAAAACGCCACAGAAACAATGGTTGGAAGCTATCGCCAAACAAATGAAAGCCACCACCATTGTGGATAACAAAGCACTGGATGAAGGCGTGTTTAAAAATCAACTGGGTGGAATAAAACGCGCCAACAAGCTATTCGAACCTTCGATAACCAACGTATTGGAACAATTTAACAAAGCACTATGGCAATAATGTGGGGGCGGCTTCCGCCGCGAGCGAGCCAAGAGAAATCACGGCTAAAGTACGATCCGCCACACAAATTTGCCAATGAGCCGAATAATTGCTATTGTTTGGCTCAAATTATGAGCCGAATAAAACGTCTTATTTGGCTCATCCAACGCCCAATAAACAATCATCACCATGCGCAACCAGATAAACCCAATCGTTGCCGCGCTCCGCGTCACTGGGCGCAGAACGTCCCCAGACAAGTTACCACGCCGAGCGTAGGAACCTAAAAGGGTAAACCATGTATCTCTGGCAAGCCCCAAACTGGACAGCCTTTGTTTACCAGCCCCTGGTTATAAAACCCAAGCTGGAAAGTGCATTAGCCAAACAACAGCGACTTCTCGGCAACGCAGAAAACTTACCCCAAGATCTTGATCTCCAGGCCGAAATGGATGCACTCATCCAGAATGCCCTGCAAACGTCAGAAATTGAAGGCGAAAAACTCAATGTTGGCTCAGTACGATCATCGGTAGCCAAACATCTGGGGCTGGAACAAGCCGGTTTACCCCCCGGCACGGCTCAGACCGAAAATTTAATCGCAATGCTGGGTAATGCCACCAGCCAACTACAAACCCCCATTACCCAACAACAACTTTGCCAATGGCAGGCGGCCTTGTTCCCTGAACCCCCTATGTTACGCAACATAGCAATAGGCGAATTACGTGGAGGTGCGCCTATGCTAGTGGTATCGCAAAAAAGCCATCGCGAAATTATCCACTATCAAGCGCCACCCCGGTCACAATTACAAAAACAACTCACTGACTTTATCGCTTGGTTTAATACTGACAAAACCGAACATGACATTATCCGTGCTGCCATTGCGCATTTATGGTTCATCACCCTACACCCCTTTGATGATGGCAATGGCAGGGTCGCCCGTGCGCTGACGGATAGAGCCCTGGCACAGGCCGAACAAAGCAGTATTCGTTTTTATTCATTAAGTGCCGCAATAGAAGCCAATCGAAGCGCTTATTACGACACGCTGGAAAATACCCAGGGCTGTAAAACATCCGTGCAGATCGAAACCAAAAACCCAATGGATATTACCGAATGGATAGGCTGGTTTTTGGACGTATTGGCCGAGGCCATACAACAGGGAGGCCTGCGTATAGAACGCGTGATTAGCAAAACCCGCTTTTGGCAAACCCACAGCCAAACCATCTTGAATGAACGGCAAATCAAAGTATTAAACCGCCTGCTGGATAGCGCAGGTGAAGAATTTGAGCTTGGCATTAATGCCAGTAAATACCAAAGCCTGACGAAAATCAGCAAAGCAACAGCAACCCGTGATTTAGCTGAATTAGCAGCCAAAGGCTGCCTGAAAAAACAACCCGGCGGCGGACGCAGCACAAGATACAAGGTAGGAGGGGCTTATAGCCGCGACCGAGACAAAGTCAAAAACAGTCGCGGCTAAAAGCCCCTCCCACAAAAACCTTCCCCTATCCAAGCAAAGGAATAAAATGAGTACCCAAGACCTGGTAGCAAAACTCTGGAATCTCTGTAACGTACTGCGTGACGATGGCATCACCTATCACGAATACATAAACGAGCTGACCTATTTAATCTTCCTGAAAATGGCGCAGGAAACCGATACCGAAAACCGCCTGCCAGCAGGCTACCGCTGGCAAGATTTAGAAAGCCAAAATGCCGCCAGCCGATTAGAACAGTATAAATTACTGCTGATTCATCTGGGCACCCACGGCTCACAAATCACTAAAGCCATTTACAGCAATGCCAATACCGTTATCCGCAAACCGGCAACGCTGGATAAATTAGTCACAGAAATCGACAAACTGGACTGGTACAGCGCCAAAGCAGAAGGTCTGGGCGATATGTACGAAGGCTTGCTGGAAATCAACGCCAGCGAGAAAAAATCCGGCGCAGGGCAATATTTTACCCCGCGCGTGTTGATTAATGTGATGGTCAAACTGATGCAGCCAACTCTGGAAGATGTGATTGTAGACCCGACCGCAGGCACAGGCGGTTTCTTAATCAGCGCGCATCATCATCTTGAAACCCATCACGATATTCTGTCACTGAATGAAAAAGCCTACGACAACTATCAGCACCACACCTTTTACGGCATGGAGTTTGTCCCCGACACGCGCCGTCTGGCGATGATGAACCTGATGCTGCACAATCTGGCAGTGGATGACCAGCAGTCTGGTATTTTATTTGGCGACACCTTATCCAATGAAGGCAAGCAACTGCCACAAGCCAGTTTAGTCTTAGCCAATCCACCGTTCGGCACCAAACAGGGCGGCGGCAAACCCACCCGTGATGATTTACTGCATTACACCAGCAACAAACAACTGGCGTTTTTGCATTTAATCTACCACCGCCTGTTAAAAGCCGGAGGACGCGCCGCCGTGGTCTTGCCCGATAACGTGTTATTTGAAGGCTCTACCGGCAAAACCATCCGTCAGGATTTAATGGATAAATGCAATTTGCACACCATTATCCGCCTGCCCACCGGTATATTTTATGCGCAGGGGGTTAAAACCAATGTGCTGTTTTTCAGTAAACCGGAAGATGTCCGGCAGGACAAAGGCAATACCCAAAATGTCTGGGTGTATGACTTACGCGCTAATATGCCCCAATTTGGCAAGCGTACCGTGTTGACCGCTAAACATTTTGATGAATTTGTGGCCTGTTTTGGTGATAACCCATTAGTGCCGGATGATAAGGCAAGAACTGAGTTTATAACACTTCATTCCCGCGAAGGCGGGAATCCAGAAACATGCCGACTGCGTTGTTTTAGCCGGGAAGAGATAGCCCAAAAAGAGGATTCCTTGGATTTATCATGGATACGGGATGAGAACGCCGAGGATGCCAGTAACTTGCCAGAGCCGGATGTGTTGATTAATGAAGCGATGGAGGAAATGGCAGGGGCGATGAATGAATTGCAGGGGATATTGGTTGAGTTGGGTGTGGAAGAAGAGCAGGAGATGGGGTGATGGGGGAATTGCCTGTTGGGTGGCTGCAACTAGAAATAAGTGAAATAGCTTTAGTCATCTGTTAGCGCCACAGTAAACCCGCAGGTATTTGCCGCAGAACAAAACGACGACAA
>CAZJDL010000094.1:0-16373 GCA_964544755.1 uncultured Pseudomonadales bacterium
TAGCTAGTGCGCGATTACAGGTTTCATGATGATCAACGAGACATTGTCCTGTGCGTTGCCTGCGAGGCATTCTGCAATCATTTGATCGGCGGATTGCTCTAGCGCGTTCCCGCTTAAATTCCTTGCAATCATTGCGCTATCAACCTCATTGTAGAGTCCATCCGAGCATAGCAGATAGACATCATCTGGCTCTATCTCAATCGCCCGCACGTCAAGCTGCAAGGTGTCGGCGGCACCCACCGCGCGGGTAATAACATTTGATGCCGGATGGTCTATCGCCTCCTCCGATTCGATAAGACCCGACTCGACCAGCGCCGCCACCTGGCTATGGTCATTGGTTAGCTGCTCGAAACTATTCGACCGCCAGCGGTACAATCTGGAGTCGCCTGCCCACATACACGCCCCACACTGTTGCTGCGCGTACATCAGAACGACCGTGCTGCCAACGGTTCGGCCGGTAAACTTTTCCTTCGAATAGTCTCTTAGTTGCTGGTTCACTTGCAACAAAGTATCTTCGAGCAAATCAACATTATCGGAAAAGGATTCGCCCAGTGCAACCACACCCAGTGCTTCCGTGATCAGTTTGCTGGCAACATCGCCGGCATCGTGGCCCCCCATGCCGTCTGCAACCACCCACAGATTCTCCGCCGCATGCACGAGAACCGAATCTTCATTGACTTTTCTGACGTTGCCCAAATCTGTTCGCGCAACGCTAACCCAGTTCTCGGCTTTTTTATTGTTCGTCATGTTTAAAGCTCAATTCAACCTAAAGTCTGTTGGCCCTAACTTCTTCGCGCCACCTTAGTCGCCAATATCGAGATCAATATACCCAACATGAAATACCCCACAACCACTTCGACCATGACAAAAGTCGCCGCTAACCGTGTGCGCGGCGTAATATCGCCAAAACCCAGCGTCGTAAACGTTACCACGCTGTAGTACATGCTGGTGAAAAACCCCCACCCGAGCGTTTCCTTATGAGCGATGTCGAACGCTTCTTCACCGAGCGCATAAAAAATAACTCCAAACGTGAACGCCAAACCGACTGACCACCATACTGCGCGCAGCATCGACCGACCGCAATCGGTCAAGCCCAGCCAAACGTAGTAGGAATAAAGATGGCTTTGTTTGAACTCCTCGATATAGTCCTGGTCTTGCGCGAAGCGGCGAAAACGGCTACTGCCGTAACAGCCGGACACACGAATGCCACGAAACAGGGTTCTCCGGTTATAGTCAATTCCTTCCACCTGCGCGTCGGCCAGATTGGCTGAGCGCAAGCTGGCTCCGGAAACATTCGCGCCGCTGAGCTTGGCGGATTGCAGGTCAGCATGCTCCAGATCGGCGTCACTTAAGTCCGCGTTACTGAGGTCGCTGCCGTGCAAGTTAGCCTTGAATAAATTGGCGCCCAACAAGTCAATGCCGGATAAATCATTGCGCGAAAGATTAGCACGCTCAAGCTCCGCGCCAGCCAGCGTCGCACCCGACAAATTGGCGCCGGAAAAGTCTGAAAGGTAACAATAAGCCTGGCTCAGATTCGCCTGCTGCAGATCGGCGTCTTTAAAACGCGGTCCGCGCCGCAATTCTCCTAGTACTTTATCCGAGCTTGAGGTGACCGCCGATAAATTTGCTTTTCTGAGATCGGCTCCGGTAAAGTCGGCCAGCAACAAATTGGCGCGCTCAAGATTGGCGCCCTGCAAGCTGGCGTCGCGTAAGTCAGCATGGATTAACTGAACCGTGCTCAAGTTGGCTTTTTTTAGCGAAGCCCCTTGCATCAGTGCGCCGCTGAGATCGGCGCCGGATAAATCGATGTTATCCAGCTTCGCACCGGATAAATCGGCGCGTTTGCCATGTTGTTTGGCAGATACCAACCAGCGGCGGTGCTGCGCTAATATCTGTGCGAGCTCGTCGCTCTTGCCCATTTCTTATTCCATCTCATCCGCTTGAACAGCCCACGCTCCTTCGCCTAACACTCTAACGCAATCTTCAAAAAGCCAAAACTGTTTTATTGTCTAATGTTATTATAAAGTTAAATGTTGGAAGCGCTGCATGCCACAATGTACGCTAACCGCCTGACAGCCAATAGATTGATTCTCTTTTCTATCACGCCGGATGGCCAACGTCACGCGAGCCCGGGTAGCACTTGCAGGAAATAACGCCATAATATGCTCAAGCTGCAATTTAGGAATCAATCACATCGTTACGTGAAGCTGGCATCTGCCGCGGTCACCCTGGGCCGCGACGAAAGCAACGTAATGGTCATCGACGACGCGTCGGTATCCGATTTTCATGCTGAGATCGCCCTCAAGGCTGAACGGCCATATATCGTCGATTTGCTTAGCGCCAATGGTACCTTCGTTAACGAACAGCGCATCGACAGTCGTTCTGAACTGCATGCCTGGGATGTTATACGCCTTGGCGACGTCGAACTCGAAATCAATGATCCCAACAAATGCCGGCCGGATGACTGGGCGCTACGCGCCGAATCTGATCTGCTCGCCAGCCAGTTTTTCGTGCTGCAGCCCAAAACCATTGTAGGCCGCAGTTCGAAATGCGATTTAACGATCGACTCCGAACTGTTATCGCGCCGTCATGCCGAGATTAACATCGAGAACGATCAGCTGCGTATCGTCGATTTAGGCTCGTCCAATGGTACTTTCCTCAACGGCAGCAAAATAGAAGAGGCCCATGCCAAGCCGGGCGACGAGCTGCGTTTTGACAAACAGACCTTTATTATCGTCGGCCCCGCCCAGGCAGCGCCGCCGGAAGGTGCGGGCGACAACGACAACACCGTGATGCGCGCGCAGGTAGAAGATAACACCGTTATCGCCGCGCCACAGGACCCGAATGCGACGCTCGTGATGATCATCGAGGATCAGGCAACCGAGCTCATCGCCGCGCCGCAGGTGGCTACTTATTTGGTGGAACAGACCAACTTCCTGCAGGAGCCACGCATCAAACTGGGCGGCCTTTTTTGCGAGATTGGGCGTGGCCAGGACAACGATATCGTGTTGTCAGACAGTAGCGTTTCCAAAAGGCACGCGCAACTGACGTTTAACAACGAGCAATGGGTCATCGCTGATTTGAATTCCAGTAATGGTGTATTGATTAATGGTGAGCAGGTAGACGACGCCACGCTGCAAAACGGCGACGCCGTCAAACTGGGCCGCCTGGAATTTCTTTTTGAAAGCGAAAACAAGGCGCCGTCGGCCGATCGTTTGTCGCCGGTACTGTTTGAGAAATCTAAAAGTGACGACCCCAAGGCCGCACCACCCCGACTATCGCGGCGCGCAAAACCCACAAAAAACGCAAAACCCAAAACAGGCGGGTCGCCCTGGCTGCCTGGTTTATTGCTGTTCTCGGTCGCGGCGGCCGCAGCAGTGCTGCTTTATTTGTGGCGCAGCGGGCTATTTCCATAGCCATCAACAGCTGCGTTCCGTAACGTTGACTATTGCACTACACTTGAACCAGATATGATAAACTTGAAGTGTTAAACACTGCCCAAGGAGACTAGCTTATGACCAAGATATCAATTAAGGATTTACCGGACAGCGTCGAGATGGACCAGCAAGCGATGGCCGCCGTTTATGGCGGCGCCAGCGGCGCTCGCCTTACAGTGGCTTTGCTTTTGCAACACCAGCAGAACGCCAAAATGTCGTTGCTCGATCGTGCTCGCGGCAAAAAGTTAGGTATAAAATAACCGCCCCTTCGTTTTCGCAGAAGGCTCGCCAGAGCCCGAGCCTTCTGCGGTTTCATTCCTGCACTCAACCACCCCCCCGTCTAACTGTTGGTAAATTTACAACTATTTACGCTATTCAATCAGTGGCCCAGCGCTAGACTCTAGTTTTTCTCTTTTCTTTTCATTATCTTACATAACGTTTTCGCGTTAGCCAATAATCTGGCACAAGCCGTGCATTACTGCGAGGGACGGCCACAACCTTGCGCGTTTCGCTCTGGGTGCTTGCGACTGGCCCGCCAGCTGGCAAGACGGCTAGCCTGAAAACTAACCCATGGTGAATGACTGTGAGAATGGAAATTGATAAAGCAATGGCTTTTGCACCGACGCAGAGCGCGCTGGCTTCGCCTTTATCCGGCCATCCAAACGACGGCTGCCTCAATGTCAAAGCCATATACTTATTCATCCTGAAAGCATTTTTCGTCACCGGTTTGCTTGGCTGGGTATTCATCAGCTGCCCCGCAGTCGTCGCGGACGAATTCGAGTCGCTGGACGACAGCACACCCAATATTGAGCAGCCATATGCGACTAACCTGGCAGATACTGGCTGGCTGACAACCGGCAGCGCCCCATACCATGCTTTTCAGACGCCGCAGAATGCGGGTGACTACCAGTCAGCCGAGGCATTGCACGTCGGTATCAAGCGGCTGCGCCAGATATTGACAACCTGGTGGGCGCGTAACCCAAACCAGTCGAGCATGACCACCAAGGTTAAAAGCATGATTACCGCCACCGGCGATGGGCCATACGCGGCCTGGAGTTATAATATCGACGCCGCCAGTGACGCGCTCGCCATTAATATCAGGTACGAATTTTGACCTGCCTCTGATTTATTCAGAGTGCCCCGCGGCGCAGAGATGCGCTGTTGTGGTCGGTGACTCATGGTGATCGACCATGGGAGAAGACCGGAAATCACATATTCGATGTTCGTGCGAAGATTAATTCAAAGATGAATTAATCTTCGCTTGTTAAACCTAGAAACTGCAGCAACCCAGCCGATAAAACGGGCGGTGAGTCGCAGGCTATTGATGTTGCCATTGTGAAACGGCAGCGAGTTGACTTCAGTATCGCGATAGAGTAATTTTTTTATGTATATTGGCGCAGGATTTCTTAGCTTACATCAAACGTCGTGTTCTTCCGCGGGGCGCCTTCGCGATGAACAAGCCATGCCGGCCAGGATGTTTATGCCAGCAGCAATAAGAACGACAACACGGCAATTCCTGCTGGCTGCATCGCTAGTCGCACTCAGTGCCTGTTCCAACCTGGCGGGACCCGAGTACGAGCGGCCAGACGCACCCGGCAAATCCAGCTGGCAAGGTGCCGCAACCGCCAAGTCCGCGACAGCGACTATTCGCGCCGACTGGTGGAAAAATTTCGCCGATCCTTATCTGGATCAACTTATCGAAAAAGCGACGGCTAACAATCTCGATTTGCGCGTACTCACTGCGCGTATCGGTGTTGCCGAGGCGACCATCAGCCAGGCTAATGCGGCCCGGCTGCCTACTATCGACGCTGCGCTAGGCGCCATATTTCAAAAAACCGAGGGCAGCGATTCTAGCAAGCGATTCAGTCACTCCGAAGCGCTGAGTTGGGAAGTCGATATCTGGGGTAAACTGAAAAAAGGCGTGCAGGCGCAAAAAGCCGAATACAAGGCCAGCGAGGCGGATTGGCGCGCCGGCTATCTCGAGCTCGCTTCGAATGTGGCCAGCGCCTATTTTCAGATCCGGCAATTTGACGAGCAGGTCGACCGCCAACAACGGTCACTGGGCGAAAACGAGAAAATACTGACGATCTACGACTCGTGGTTTAAAGAAGGCATCGCCGCAAAAACCCGAGTATTGCAGCAGCAAGCGGAAGTAAGCCAACTGCGAAACGATTTGCTCGAACTGCAGCGGTTGCGCAAGTTGACCGAGAACGCACTAGCCACACTGCTTGGCGTGCCAGCGGGGGATATGCAAGTACCTACGCAAACGCTGAGTGACACGGTGCAAATCGTTGTCGTACCGGCGGGCTTACCCGCCGATTTGTTGGCACGCCGGCCGGATATCATCGCTGCGGAGTATCGGGTGTTGCAGGCCCACGAACTGGTCGGCCAGGCTCGCCTGGCGCGTTTACCATCGATTGGCCTGACCCAAAACAATGGCGGTACCAGCCTCGAACTGGGCGATCTGATAAAAACCTGGACATTCGGCCTGTCACCCACAATAAACCTGCCAATATTTGATCCAAACGTCAGATCCCGGATCAAGGTCAGCAAGGCACAAACCAAAGTCGTGGAAGAACAATACCGGGCAACGGTGATTCGAGCGTTTGAAGAAGTCGAAAGCTCGCTGGTCAATCTCTCCAGCCGCAAACTACAGCAGCAGCAGCTTTTGGCCCGACGTGATAAGCTGCGCATCGTGTCCGATCAGGTACGAGCGCAGCTGGAAGAAGGCATGCTGACCCAACTGGAGGTTTTTGAATCAGAACGCTCCCTGCTATCAGCAGAACTGGCGTTACTGCAAAATCACCAACAGATACTGACCGACACCGTGGCGCTCTACAAGGCACTCGGTGGTGGTTGGCCTGCCGAAGTCGTGGAGCAAGCCGGCTTGTAACCTGGCGCGCCAATTCCCAGTTAACGGGTAAAATCAATCCGGGCTCAAGCGCCGAGCTAGCACTCGTGCAGCCAATCCGAATCTGCGCATATAATAGCTCACACGCGCCCCGGAACTAAGCAAATAATTGATGCAAGTCATACTTAAACCGCTATCGCATCCGCAACTGGGTGACATCCGCATAGAAGAACCGTTATTTCCGATCGGCCGCAACGAGGAGCCGTTTGCGTCCTACTCACCGGAGGTGATCAGCACCTTGTCGCGCCGGCATGCGCGCATTTTTGTCGAAGCGGGTGCTGTTTATGTTGCTGATGTGGGCAGCCGCAACGGCACAAGGCTGAACAATACGGGGGTGGAACTCAAACCCATGCGGCTGCGTCGGCAGGACAAACTCACGTTCGGCGGCAAACTTGAGTATGAAGTCGATATCATCGGCCAGGCCGAATTTACCGATCCGTCACTGGCGGCGCCCATTCGTCTGACGCTGATGCCGCTGGCGGAAAACCCGCAGCTTGAGCCAATCAGCATCACTCATTTCCCGTTTTTGATCAGCAATTCCGAACCCGCCTTCGCCCGCAGCGCAGCTACTGTCGGCAAACAGATCAACTTCATGTCACGCCGGCACGCGCACATTTTTCTGAAAAACGACAAGCCTTTTCTGGAAGATTTAGGCAGTACCAACGGCACCTATATCAACGGCGAACGGCTGGATGAACATGCAAAACCGATTCTAACGGGCGACACGATAGCATTCGGTGAAAATTACCTGGTTTACACGGCAACACTGCAGATCACCCAGCTTGCCGCCAACGAGAGTGAGCCCGAGTCTACGGCGAGTCAGCGACTGGCGGCTGCGCCGGAAGATGCAAACGCCGGCGGCCATACTATTTTTGTATCTTCGGCCAACTCATTTCTCGATATCTTTTGCGTACAGGAGGAAGATGAGGCAGAAGCCACCCCGGAGGCAGCGGCCGAGGAACAACCCGCCGCGGTGGCCGCGCTACCGGCCACCGGCAAACGCCCGCGCCTGCTGCAAAAACTGCGGATTTTTCTGCACGAACTGCGCGGCGCATTCGGCGAATCGGAACGCGCCGACCCACACCCACGCAAGACCTGGGCCGTGCTGGGCGGCATCGCAGTGGTGGGCGCCGTCATCGCCATTGTGTATTTCTCCAATGCGTCAGAGCGAGAGATTCGAAAATTGCTCAGCCAACAGGACTACTTGAACAGCGCCGTGTTAGCCAATGCTTATCTCGCGGACCACCCCGACGCGAAAGATGTGCGCGCCCTGGCCACCGAAGCATTAATGAAACACGCGGTCGTACCCTGGCTGGCCAGCCTCGAACAAGGGGACTTCGACGCGGCCGATGCAGCGCTGACAAAAGCCGCGGCGCTGAGCAGTGCCAATACAGACGGCAAGACGTTGCTCGATTTGTTGGGCTGGATAACCCGGCTGCACCGCTTTATCGCCGAACGCGGTGGCGCCAATGCGCCAATCCGGATGTTTGAACACGAACGACCGATGGGGGCGTTGCTGCAATGGTGGGAAAAGAATGCGGAAGCGCACCGGCGCCACATGTACCAGGTATTAGACTACGTAGCCGAGTTCAAAGACATCAACGCATTATCCTTCAGTTACCTGCGCACACTGCGTAGTGAGAAATCCGTTTACCTGGCCGCCATCGAAAATTTAAAGACAACGATTCAAACCATGCTTGATACGGATCGCGCCGTGGAACTGACGGAGTCGCTCAGCACGTTCGAAAAACAATATCCGCGGATCGGCGGCGTCGGCAAGGTGCAAGCCGATTTGCAACATTATTTGGCGCTGCAAGACGCACTTGGCAGTCACAACTTACTCGGTGCAAAGTCCGCAATAGACAAAACAAACTTCGCCACCCCGCCGTTTAAGGAAAAAGTCACGCAGTTGCAAGCCGATATGCTGCCCTCAAAAGAGGTGGCCGAGCAGTATGAAAATGCCTCGGCCGCGTGGCGCGCCGGCAAGCTGGAGCAGGCGCTCGCGACGCTGGATGAGCTCGCCAAAAAACCCGGCGGCGATATGGCGGCACGGCAAATGGAGCATAAAAGGCAGCTGGTTAGCGAGTATCAAAACCTGCAGCAACAACGCGACAACGCCGACTATGCGCAGCATCTGCTGCAGTTCTATGGCCAGCTGGACCCGCAAGAAGATAGCTACTTCGTCACCGCCATCGACCAGGACTTTAAACGCTACAGCACCCAGGCATTGCAGCAAGCCGACCAGGCCTGGAACGTCGCTGGCGAGCGCTGGAAAGCCTACCGCAACGACGGCGGCATTGTCGGGCTGCAAAGACTGGAAGACTACGTATCACCGCTGTTTAAGCGACAAGCCAAACTGTTGGCTGCAGCGTATGATAGCGCCCGGCGCGGCAATAATATTCATATACTGCTGAAGCAGGGGCTGACACCCGAGCGGCGCGAAATGTACCGGCAAATTTTAGCTGAAACCGAACGACAGCAACGTTCGCTGGAGCAGTTGCGTATGGTGTTGAGCCCTGCACTGTTGAGCGCCAAACTTGAGTTGCTAGCCGGGAGCGAGCGCGACCAAGGTAAATAAAGCCGCCTGAAAGGAGGCAGCGCCGTCTTACAGACTGAGTTTTTTTCGTCACTGACGGCAGAAGAATACTAATGAGGACGATGACGTGAGCGAAGATGAGCGAAAACTCAAAAGTCTGACCGCAGCGCTGGAAGATCACAGCGCGGAAGGCATTGCGATACTCACCTCTGAGCCACCCTACATGGCGCAGGCAACGATCTTGCTGCTGGTGGGACTACTAATGGCCGCGCTGGTGTGGTCATTTATCGGCCGCGCCGACGTCATTGTAACGGCGCCAGGCAACCTGAGCCCGGACTCGGAAGTACGGCGCTTCTACGCGCCCATCGAGGGTGAGTTGATCGACATTTACATCGCCGAGGGCCAACCAGTGGCGAAGGGCGATGTACTGGCGCGGCTGAATGCCCGCGGCGCCATTCGAGCGGCGAACAGCTCTCTGGAAGCCAAGCTGAAGCTGTCAAATGCCAAACGCGAGGTACAGCGTTTTCCGGCGCGCGAGAAGCTGATGGAGCGGCAAATTGCAGCGCTGGAACGGCAGATTGCTATTGCCGAAACTCAGCACGAGAAACGGGTGGCCGACGACATGAACAAACTCAAAGCCCAGCAGAAAGCGAAGCTGGAAGAAGCGCGCGGTAATATGACCAAGGCGCGGCGCGCGCGTGAAGACACCCAGCGTGAGCTGGCCAAATTCCAGCGGCTGAACAGCATGGCAGGCGGCGGTGGTATATCGCGCAATCAAGTGGAGGAAAAACGCAGCGAGTTCGTGGTAGCCAAGGCAAATTACGAACTCGCCAAAGCCCGGCTGAACGAAATGGATTCACAACTGAGCGGTGAATACGAGCAGGCCAAGGCCGAGCTGGAAGGTAGCGATCAGAAGCTCACCGAACTACAGATCGAACACGACAGCCTGCTCGACAAGCTGAATTACGAGGCTAACAAGGTGCGGGTGGAGTTACGCAGCGCCGAACTGGAGGCCGAGGCGGCGTCGCGTATCAGTTTCGAAAATATCGACGAGGATAATTTCCTGCGCATACTCGCTCCCGCCACCGGCGTGATCACCGAAGTCGCATTTACCCAACCAGGTGACAAGATTCAGGCCAATACGCCGCTCGGCGGCATTGCCGCCGAAGATGCACGCCCGCTGCTGAAAATCGAGATTCCGGAGCGCGACCGGGCCTTCCTTCGAGTTGGCCAGGCAGTGCAGATAAAATTCAACGCCTTCGCCTATCAGCGCTACGGATTCATCGAAGGCACGCTGGAATACGTCTCGCCATCAACCCAGTTATCCGATAAGATGAAAGAGCCTGTTTACAAGGGCCGCGTTACCCTGGAACGGGATTATTTCGAGGTTGAAAATGAGCGTTATCCACTGCGTTATGGGATGGAAGCGATAGCGGAGATCGTGGTACGTAAACGGCGGTTGATCGACCTGGCACTGGACCCGTTCCGCAACGTGCAAGGCTGATCGTATTTAATTCGCATTCTTAATAATGTAGGGAGTCAGAAATGTCAGGTATCGTCAAGATTGATAATGAGGTATTTACTACCGACAACCTAATCACCTTGCTCAAGCTCAACGGCCGGTTTGATGGCTTGATGGAAGATATTCTAAAAGACAAGCTCGCCGTGCATGCGGCAAAAAAGCGCGGCATCAACTTGACCGACGATGAGGTACAGGAGCGAGCTGACCAGTTCCGCCGCGCGCACGGCTTACAACGCGCCAAAGATACCAATGATTATTTCGACACGCTGGGCGTGTCACTGGAAGACTTCGAAGTCTTTGTCAGCGATATGCTTTATCAGGAAAAGATGTTGCAGCAGGTCGGTACGGACACGGCCGTTGAAGAATACTTTCAGCTTAATTCACCCAGATTCGACAGTATCGATATCAGCCACATCCTGATGGACTCCGAGGGCGGAGCCAAGGAGATGTTTTCTGTGCTCAGTGATGACCCGGAGAATTTTGCTGACATGGCGCGCGAACATTCGGCTGCGGATACCGCCGAGGCCGGCGGTCATATCGGCAAGGTGATGCGCGGCTCGCTGCAAAGCGAAGTCGAGGCCAAAGTGTTTAATGCCGAGGCCGGCGACTTGCTGGGTCCTTTTGCATCGGGCGATGGCACACATTACGAGATCTTCCGCGTAGATACCAAAAACCCGGCGCAGCTCGATGACGAAACCGCTGCTGAAATACATCGCTTGTTACGCGATCAGTGGCTCGCTGGCAGGGCGCGTGAGCATCGAATCGAGATGTTGTAAGCAGAATCCGCCCCCTGATAATTCGTGGCTAACATCACGCCTACAATGAGCAAATGCTGGTAGGAGCTGCTTTAGTCACGAATATGGCTTCCTACCTCTTCCCCCAAAGGCGGCACAAACAATAAGGAGACACCTTTGAGCGAAGAATCGCTGGCCGAATTTCTTGGCACGATTGAGATGCTATCGGCGTTTGATCACGCCGCGCTGGAACAACTAGCTCAACACTGCAAATCTACATTTTTCGGTTTTGGCGATACCGTAGTCAGTGTCGGCAACAAAGGCGACTGCTTGTACGTTATAAAATCCGGCGCTGTGCGGCTTTTTACCGAAGAGCACGGTAAGGAAATCAGCATGGGCGTGCGCAAGGCAGGGGAAGTCTTCGCCGAACTCGCTGTGATGAGGGACTACCGCCACGACGCTTCGGTACGCGCATCCGGCAAAACTGAACTGCTCACGATTCCGCGCGCCGCATTCGCACCTGTTCTTGCCGCCAACCAGCAAGCGCGAGCGTTTGTTGCCAGCTATGTCGCCATCAATTCTGCCGGCGGCATTGTGACTCGCCTGTTTGACCTGCGTGGCAAGGTCGAAAAAAGCGAGTTAGAAGACGTGGTCCGTAGCGTGGGCGCCAAGCGCATTGCGGCAGGCCAGACGATTCTCAAACAAGACTCCAGCGAAGACCGCAGGTTGTACATTGTGCGCCAAGGCGAAGTCAAAATCGCGCGTACAGATGAAGGCGTCGAATACCCGCTCGCCACCTTGCAGCAAGGCGACGTGTTCGGCGAAAAAGCCTGTCTGTTGCGCCAGGAGCAAGCCGTCGCCGCGATCGCAATCAGCGATGTCGTTTTACTGGTTGTTCCGGAACAAACCGTATATTTCATTCTGGAACGCAATCCAAAACTGCGCGCAGTGCTCGAAGACCGCATTCATTTTGTTGACCGCGAACTAGCGCGACAAAAGAAACTCGCCGAGCGGCGACGCAAATCTCTACTGTTGGATCTACGCTCCAAGCCCGAGCGTGGCGAGCGCATCATCAAGCGCTTTCCATTGATCGAGCAAGCCGAGGAGATGGACTGCGGCGCCGCTTGTCTCGCCATGATCTGCAAAAACTATGGCATACCCATTACCCTGGGCAAACTGCGCGAAATGGCCAACGTCACCACCCAGGGAGCGACTCTCGATAGCCTGGCCAGGGTTGGCGAGTCACTGGGCTTTACCACCCGTGGTGTGCAGTGCACGTATGACTCCCTGCTCGGTTTCGAATTGCCGTTCATCGCCCACTGGGAGGGCTACCACTACATCATCGTTTACGGTTTATCGAAAGACCACGTATGGGTCGCCGATCCCGGGCCCGGCTTCAAGAAAATGACGGTGGAAGAATTCGAACGCGGCTGGGGCGGCACCTGCTTGCTGTTCAATCCCGGCGCCGACATGGTGCAGATTGCAGCGACCCGTTCACCCTGGGTGCGCTTCGTCGGCTATTTGAAGCCGTACAAAAAAATACTCGGCTATTTGTTTCTTGGCACCTTTGCGATTCAACTACTCGGTGTCGCACCGCCAATCATCATGCAGAATATCCTCGACCGGGTCATTGTGCACCACAATGTGTCGCTGCTTAATTTGATGATTGTCGGCTTGATCATTATTAGTCTCTTTACCCAACTGACCTCCGTGCTGCGCGCGTTTTTGTCCACCTATATGGTGCGCAACATGGATTTCACGATGATGTCGCACTTCTTTAAACACGCGATGTCCTTGCCGCTGTCATTTTTCGTCAAGCGCAAGACCGGTGATATTTTTGCCCGCTTTCAGGAAAACATGACCATCCGGGCATTTCTCACCGAGTCGACGATTAGCACCGTGCTGAATCTGCTGATGGTGTTCATTTACTTCACCATTCTGTTTATGTACAACGTTAAGTTGACCTTGTTACTCATCGCTTTTGTCATCCCCATTATTATATTGACCGTCGCGGTGACACCAAGAATCAAGTATTACGCACGCGAAACGTTTGCCGCGTCCACCGAAGCGGAAGCGGTGCTGATGGAGACACTCAGTGGTGTAGAGACACTCAAGGGTATGGGCATCGAACGGGCCATGCGCTTAAAGTGGGAGCGGAAATACGCTATCGCGCTGGGCGTGCAATACAAGGCACAAAAGTTCGGGATCTTCGTTGGCCTGGTCAGCCAGATACTCAATTCGGCGACGACCATCGTTATCCTTTGGACCGGTGCAAACATGGTGCTGGCACAGGAGTTGACCATTGGCCAGCTAATTGCTTTTAACGCCTTAATGGGCAGTGTACTGTCGCCACTGATGGGCCTGGTTGGATTATGGAATCAAGTGCATGCCGCCGGTGTGGCCATGGAACGCCTCGGCGACGTGCTGGATATTGAGCCCGAGCAGAAGCCGGAAGACCTGGCGTCACGGGTAATGCTGCCCGACCTGCAAGGCGATATCGGCTTCGAAGACGTGTATTTCCGTTACGGCGGCAATGAGACGCCGTATGTGCTGGAGAACATCAGCTTCCATATCAAGTCCGGCGATCTGGTCGCCATCGTCGGCCAGAGCGGCTCAGGTAAAACGACGCTGGCCAAAATGCTGGTCGGCTTTTACCCGCCCAGCGAAGGAAAAATAACGATCGATGGCTACGACCTTAACCTGGTCGATAAGGAATATTATCGCTCCCAGGTTGGCTATGTGATGCAATCAAACTTGCTGTTTTCCGGCACGGTAGCGGAAAATATCGCCGCCGGCGATGAAAACCCGGATCGACGCCGTATCGTCGAAGTGGCGAAGATGTCGGACGCGCATGATTTTATTAACGCCATGTCGCTGGGCTACGAACAAGTGGTCGGCGAACGCGGCATGGGCCTTTCCGGCGGCCAGATACAACGCGTGTGTATCGCCCGCGCGCTGTACCATGACCCGCGCTTGCTGATTCTTGACGAGGCAACATCAGCGCTCGACTCACAGTCGGAAGGCAATATTCTGGAAAACATGCAGCAAATTCTGCACGGCAGAACAGCCGTGGTCATTGCCCACCGGCTCAGCACCATCATGCGCGCCGATAAAATTCTGGTTCTGTTTAACGGCGCGATTGTAGAGCAGGGTCGGCACGAGGAACTGGTAGAGCGCAAGGGAATGTACTATCAACTGGTACAAAAACAAATGTCAGGTGGGGAATGAAACTCTATAACGTCAAAAATAAATCGTCAGCAATCTCTTATGCCGGGGTACTGGAAAAGGTGGAGATTCTGCGTTCCACCCTGCGCTGGGCACCCAAACTCGATCGCCCCGAGATTCAAAAGCTGCTCAATCAATGTAATACCCTGCGTGATGAAGTCATGCAACTGTCGCATAAAGAACGCTTTGTCAAGGCGTCGGCCACTAGGGTCTCGGCCAAGAGCAAGTCCGAGGCCGAGCGCCGCCAGGCGCTGGTAGAACGCAGCTTCGTGTTCGACGGCGTGTTCGGTGAAAACCCGAAACTACTTGAAGCATTGGAGATCGCCGAAAAGGCCGCCCCCACCGACTTGCCGGTGTTGATCGACGGCGAAAGCGGTACCGGCAAGGAACTGATGGCCAAGGTGATTCACGCCAACGGCAGTCGCGCCGGCAAGGTGTATGTGTCAGTCAACTGCGGCGCCATTCCGGACAACCTGCTGGAGTCGGAGTTGTTTGGCCACAAAAAAGGCGCGTTTACCGGGGCAAGCAGTGATCGCAAGGGCAGATTTGAGAGCGCCAACGGTGGCACGATCTTTCTCGACGAGATAGGCGAGCTGCCGTTACAGAGCCAGGTCAAGCTGCTGCGGGTGCTGCAATCCAACGAGATCCAGCGCGTCGGATCTGATGACTTGATCCAAGTTGATGCGCGCGTCGTTGCGGCGACCAATAAGAATTTGCGCCAGCTTAGTCAGCAAGGTGCGTTCAGGGAAGACTTGTTCTATCGGCTCGATGTGATTCATGTCACCGTACCACCACTGCGCGAGCGCAAAGACGAGATCCCGCTGTTGTACGAATATTTCTGCGACGAAGCTGCGGAACGACTGAATCGTGCGCCGATCAAGATGTCAGCCGCACTGCGCAATTTTCTGCTGAAGTACGACTACCCTGGCAATATTCGCGAACTGAGCAATATTATCTACCGCGTGTCATGCCTCGCCGATGGCACGGCAGGGCTGGAGCACCTGTCTCCCGAACTGCGGCCCGCCGGAACGGTTAGTAATAAGCGCAGCGCCAGTACCGTGGTGGCAGGTGGTACTCTGAGCGATATGAAGAAAGAAGCGAGCGATGCCGCGGAGCGACAGTTTCTGGAATACGGACTACAGGAAGTGGGTGGTAAAGTGGCGGAGCTGGCGCGGCGGATTGAAATGAACCGTTCACACTTGCAAACGCTTCTTAAAAAACACGGCATCAGCTCCAAGGACTATCGCACCAAGGCCGCGCCGAAAGCAGAATAACGTCCCTACCGGCATCCTGCCTCACGGGACATATCCTACATCCTGTACAAAAAAGCCGCCACGAACAATGCTCGCGGCGGCTTCATTTGGCGGCTAGATTGACTTAGAACGCGTCGTCAACTGCACTCTGGACCATACCATTTACGCCAGCAGTGATAGTCTCCTGAAGGGTAAGGCTAACATTGGTAGCCGACGAGTAATTCCCGCCAATGTTAGTGACGGTCGCTCCTTCTGCGGCGTAGATGACGTCATTGTCTTGCTGGATGGTTGTGATGTGCTGACTTCTGTCAATGAATTGGTTAAGAATTCGTGGACCAAGCCCTTGCGCGCCATGTACCGGGTGGCTAAACAAACTGCTCGCGGCTGCACCACCTCTTACCATCGCTAGCGCGGCGCTGTCCATGCTTTTGACTTCCGTCAAATCGTTGATCTTTAATTTAGTTGCCATGTTGTGCGTCTCACTGGTTAGGTTAATAGAAAAGGGTTCATAATCAACTTCTCTATGAGAATTAGCACTCTTCATGCCAACCGCCATACGTTTAGCGCTAAAATTGTTATGTTGTTGTTTTATAAAATAAACTATTTTCATTTTATCACTTGTGCTAAATGCAGGCGAACCCGGAAGAACGCCATATGTTGGCCACTGCCACACAAAACCTCGGAAAACTCAAGCTACATAACAACACATCATGACCCTTCAACCTGTTTAATGCCGTAAGACAGCAGGAACATTG
>CAZJDL010000095.1:0-16354 GCA_964544755.1 uncultured Pseudomonadales bacterium
TGAAACGAAATTTTGAAGGAACAGTGGCTCTAGCTTGCGCGTTTTTATGGTTGCCAATGTGAAACGGCAACAGCCCTTAGTAATTTGTTCATATCATTTTCCTCTATGGTCTCATTAGATTTATGCTGCTGCGAGTAACATGCTCATAGCACTAAACCTTGGTTCAATCGCATAACAGCTAATTATAACGCCTTAACCAAACAGTAAGTAGTATGCCCTTTAGGGTGATCGGGCAACTCACCGAAAACTTGATAGCCTAGTTTTTCATAAAATGGCTTAGCTTGGAAGCTAAGTGTTTCTGTACGCATGTATTCAAAACCTTTTTTGATCGCATAGGATTCAGCTTTTTCCATAAGTGCGCTACCAACACCTTTACCTCTGGTTTCATCGGATAACCAAAGTAATTCAATGATACAGTAATTCCAAAATGCAGTAGCTCTAATCCCACCAACAATATTTCCTTTATCATTTCGAGCAAAAACAGAAAATTTAGTGTCACCTTCAAACACTACATCATCAGTTATATGATTTTGATTATAGGATTTAATACCTTGGCTAATAACATTTGAATCTGCTTTACTCGGATTTTCTGATAATTCTAAGATCAAGGGGTCAGACTCGTTGATTGCAGTTTCTATCGGCCACAAGAAACCGTGGAAGAAAGACACGAATGACATCATCAGACTCGCCGTGGCCAGCTGTACGCAGCAGGCCCACAGCCTGGCGTATTAGTTATTCGATGTAATAACCGCCAACACGCCACTTGCCGTCTTCGCCCAGCATTGGGATGACTTTTTCGGTGACGGATTTCTTTTTGCTAAATTCGCTGTCGAATAAAATCACGACGTATTCACCTTTGGGCGCATTCGGTATTGACGTGGTGTGAGTCGCCGACTTTAGTGAGCGTTCGACCACCGGTCCGACCTGGCGCATATCCTTGGCGAGCTTTTCCCACTGTTGTTTATCAACCGTGTTTTGAAAGACCGCGGAGGCGTTGTTCCAGCTGCCTGCATAGTCGCCGGCGTCAACCAGCGCCAGCCATGATTGTGCGACCCCTAGCGCGACATTTTCCGGGGTGTCGGATTCCGCCAATGCGTGCAGCGGTAGCAACAAGAAGGTGAGTATAAAAATCAGTTTGGTTTTCATCATGTGAAGCTCCCCAATACGGCGAAAAGTGGCGTGAACGACTAAGGTTAGGTTGAATGATCATCCCTCTAAACGGTTAATGGATTATTTCAGGATTCTGCCCGCGATGCCATAGCGGGTTTATTGTAAAAAGTAATGTGCAGTATCGAACAAATTGTAACCATTGGCGAGCTGCTGGAAACAACAACGCGCATATTCGTGGCACTCGCGAGCTGCTCGAGGTTTCGTCAATGAATTCGACATTCGGTTCGGTATTGTGATCAATAATGATGCGAACGTCAGAATGTATGATGAAAAATTGCCGAGCCTGACCTTTACTTGCCACCGCCTGAATACTGTCTCATGCTCGGTCGGCTAATTCAAAGCCTTCTGTTTCTTCGTGCCTTAAATCCCTTTCGTTGTCTTCCGCGCCATGAGTTAATCTTTTGAGCGGTTTTAACAGTAAGATAAACAACGCGCCAATAATGACAGTGAAAATCAGGATGCCTGAAAAGATGGCATATTCTCCAAAATCCGAAGCAGACTCACCAACAATACCGGCCACTTTATTGCCCAGGCCAGTTGCTGCAAAATAAACACCCATCATTAACGAGGCATATTTAACCGGCGCTAATTTTGTAATGAATGACAACGCTACCGGAGAGATACAGAGTTCACCTATCGTATGAAACAAATAGGCCAATACCAGCCACATCATGCTGGAAGACCCTGACTTTTCAAATTCCAGGGCCGCAAACACCATGAATAGAAAGCCAAACCCCATGATGATTATCCCCACTGCCATTTTAAACAAGGAAGAGGCTTCCTTTCCCTTTAGCTTTCTTTTGGCCCATATGCTGGCGATAAATGCGGCGAATAAAACGATAAACCCAGCATTTAAACTTTGGAACATGACGGTCGGGATCTCCCAGCCAAACAGTACTCTATTGGTTTTGGACTCCGTATAAAGGTTCATTAAACCACCAGCCTGTTCAAAGGCGCCCCAAAATATCACTACCATAATGAACGATAGCAATAACACCAGGAATCGATCCCTAAATACCTGTGAATCCAGCTCCTTATAGATCATCATCAAAAGAGAGACTATGGCCGTTAAAAACAGGAACAATAGCCCATATCCCCATCCCAATTTATACCAACCAAAAACCGAAGCCGCGAATAAAACGCCCGCGAATAAGAGTTGTGGGGGAGAGCTAAATAGTTTTGAATATAACTGACTGTAAGATATTTCATTTTCATCACCCGTACTGGGTACAAAATTACCTACATGGGTTAAATATTTTTGCCCGTATAAGTAGTTGGTCAAACCTAAAACCATGACGATTCCAGCCAATCCAAAACCTGCATGCCAGCCCCACTGTGCGACAACCAGCCCAACGAGCATGGTTGATAGCAATGCCCCTAAATTAATGCCGATATAAAAAATACTGAAGCCTTTATCCCTTCTTATGTCGCCTTCGCCATACAGGCCTCCTACCATAGTAGAAACGTTAGGTTTTAACAGGCCAACTCCCAATATCACCAGACCCAGCCCTGTATAAAACGCCCAGATATCGGTTAGCACTAAAACTCCGTGACCGAAACACAATAGAATGGCGCCGAATAGAACAGCCCTTTTCTGCCCAATGAGTTTGTCGGCAATCATCCCTCCGGGTATAGACATCACGTAAACCAGCATCGTATACCACCCGTACAAGGCAAGCGCTTCTTTACTCGTCCAGCCTAATCCAGCGCCTCTGGCGTCATCGCCTAGAGCGGACGTTGTCATATATAAAACGAGCAGCGCTCGCATACCGTAATATGAAAAGCGTTCCCACATTTCGGTCAAGAATAAGATATACAAACCTATGGGTTGTCCCCACAGTTCTTTTTGGTGAGGCAATACGGCAGCGGTGCTCATAAATTTGTTGTTACGTTTGTCTAAAAATAGAAGAAAAGCTTAGCGCTCTTTAAAAGGGTGGTAGGTTTCTTAAAATAAACTTTGACGTGGCAGAGTACATCGGTAGTGTTATTTTCGTCGGTAAATACCTGTTCGGTTGCCATACTGCGCTCCAGGCTTATGATTGTTTTGGTATTTGTTCACAGCGATATTATCACAGTCATAGGTTGGCGGCGCGCACCGCGTTGACGTGACACAGCGCGTTCTCAAGCTGTTCGAGATGCATTTGCCGTGTCGCGTGCGCCAACCAGCGTTGCGGGGTTTGACTCGTTTGATCGTATTAAGTTAACAGAATCAGCTGTATACCAACAGGTTAAAACATAAGCAATTTCAAGGCTAGCTGCTAAACTTTTAAAAAGGACTTATTAAAGGCAGTGACGACCGATGGTATTTCGCAGTTTGCGCGACCGCATTCTATTTTTCTTTTCTTTGCTACTGATTGTCGTGCAGCTTATTGCATTCTTTGTGGTCAGCACGACTAATTTTCAGATAACCGAAGAGCAAAATGCCAAAGTGCTGGCGGTTGGCGAGCGCGTGTTCAAGCGCGAGCTGGAACAGAAGCAGCAGCGTTTATTGCAAAGTGCGCGCATCTTGTCGGCCGATGCCAGTTTTCAGGCCGCGATCGCCACGCAAGCGCCGCGGGACTTGAGCGCAGTGCTGGAAAGTAAACGCGCCTTGTTCGGGGCGGACCTCATGTTGCTCAGCGGGCCGGATAAAAAGCTGCTCGCCGCGACCCAATACGGCGCCTATCGCGAAATGCCCCGGCTGGTAGCGGGCATGATAGAGCGTGCAACACAGGAGGGTTATGCCGCTGGCGTTGTGATTCTTGACGAGCAAGCGTACCAGTTGGCGGTTGCGCCGGTGTTGGCGCCGAATCCTATGGCCTGGGTTGCGCTCGGTGTAGCGATAGACGAGACGCTGGCCGCCAGCCTTGCCCAGGTAACAGGCCTGCAAGTTTCGTTTCTCAAGCAATCGAATTCTGCTTTTACGCTGTTGGCGTCGACTTTAGAAGAACATGTTAGCGTGCTGCAAGCGGCGCTTGGCAATACCGATTCTACCGCGTCGTTGTTAGTGGCGGGTTACGAAACGTCAGTGTTGGCGCTGGGGTCTGACCAGGCGCCGGTGATTGCCGTGCTGCAGCGCTCGCATCAGGATGGCATGTTGGCGTTTGACAAGCTGCGTAACACCTTGCTGGTGTTGGTGGCGTTTAGCTTGTTCTTGTCGTTGGTTGGCGGCTACGTGATTGCCAACAATATCACGCGGCCCATTAAACTGCTGGCCGGCTTTGCGCGCAAGATTCAGGGCGGCGACTATGGCGGCAAGGTGACCATCGATCAGGTCGACGAAATTGGTTCGTTGGCTGCCACGCTGAATCATATGAGTGACGGGGTGGCCAAACGCGAACAGGAAATTTTGCGTCTCGCCTACGCCGACACGCTGACGGGCCTGCCCAATCGCGCCATGTTTAACGACCGCCTTGGTCAGGCCGTTCATTTTGGCATGCGTGCCGGCTCGCCGTTTACGGTGTTGATGATGGATCTGGATCGTTTTAAATATATCAACGATGTATTGGGCCACGAGGCCGGCGACCAAGTGCTGCAAGAAGTCGCGCAGCGTCTGCGTAGCGTATTGCGCGACTCAGACACCGTCGCCCGGCTTGGCGGCGACGAATTTGCGTTATTGCTCGCTACCGGCAATCCCGAGCGGGTATTAACGGCGGTGCATAAAATCTTGCAGGTATTGGAAGAGCCTGTGATCCTGCGCAATCAACCGGTTGATATCGGCGGCAGCATTGGGATCGCCAGTTTTCCCGAACACGGTGAAGAAGCCAGCACCCTGTTGCGGCATGCCGACATCGCCATGTATGCGGCCAAGCGCGCCAATAGCGGTTTTGCGTTTTACGACTCGGAATGCGACGCGCACCAGCAAGAGCATTTGTCGCTGCTGGGCGACCTGCGCCGGGCGGTGGAATGTGATGAGCTGGAAATTTACTTCCAGCCGAAAGTCACGTTAGAGCAATCCAACATCATTGCAGTAGAAACTTTGATGCGCTGGCAGCACCCGGAGCGCGGCCTGGTGCCGCCCGCAGATTTTATTCCCTTCGCCGAGCATACAGGGGCAATCCGCCTGATCACGGGTTGGCTGATTGAAAATGCGCTGGCGCAATGCGGCCGTTGGTACAAACAAAAAATGCCGATAAAAATATCGCTGAATATCTCTGCGCGTGATTTATTAAATCCCGAATTGCCGAACATCATGCGCCAAGCGCTGGACAAAAACGGCGTGCCGGCGCACATGGTGTGTCTCGAGATTACCGAAAGCGCACTGATGGAAGACCCGGTCAAGGCACACAATACAGTGACCCTGTTACACGAAATGGGGCTGGAATTGTCGATTGACGACTACGGCACCGGCTATTCGTCGCTGGCTTACGTGAAAAACCTGCCCGTGAACGAACTGAAAATTGACCGTGAGTTTGTCAAGAATATGGTCGGCAGCGCGGAGGATATCGCTATTGTGCGCTCGACCATTGAACTGGGCCATAACCTGGGCCTCAAGGTGGTTGCGGAGGGCATAGAGAGCGAGCAAGAACTGGCGATGCTAAAAGAGTTTGGCTGTGACGAGGCGCAGGGCTTTGTTATCAGCGAAGCGCTAACGGCGGATGACCTGGAGAAGTGGCTACACCAGAACTACGGTAGGCCCATGCCGGCAGTTTTCGAAATGCACAAACGGGCCGCTAACGAGTAGCAATTTGCACCAGGCTCAGCCTGCAGAGAACACAAAGTCGAAGGTAGACTTGCGATACAAATGGCTGGGAATCTTAGCTTTTATTGTCTCATGCAGTTCCGGCAGCTTGGACCAGTGTACACCTTGCTTGTGATGGTGCGCGGTATGGTAGCCGAGATTGCCGGTTAAGAGATTAAACCAGTGGCTGGTGTTGTTGTAACTGGCCTCGAAGGGCTCGCTGGTGTCAAGCCCGCTATGATGGTCGTAAGTGACCCAGGCGGTAAACAAAAGGCTGAAAACCATCGGCAAGATAAATACAAACAGCGCGGCTAGCGGTCGCGCATAGAGCAGCAACAAAACCGCCGCCAAAGTCAGCGGTCCAAAAATCAAGAAAGCGCGCTGCACCTTGCGATGCTTCTTGCCAACCTGGTAGCCGCGGTAATATGCCGTTGCCGCGACTTTCACTGTATATTCGAGTGGCCCCATGCACGTACCGTCACGCCGTTGCCAACGGCTTTCGTCCTTGGTCTGGTCCAGATAGTTATGGTGATGCCCCAGCACATGGTGCAATACCCACAGATTAGTGGTCACACCGGTATGCAACGCATAACAAAACTCCAGCGCGCGGTTCAAAACAGTTGAGCGGAATGTCATCGTATGCTGATGATGATGATGCCAGGCGCAGACAAGGCCTTTTAAAGGCAGTGTTAATACGAAGTAGCCAAACAGCGGCCAGGCACTGTCGACAGTGAAATAGATGGTGAAGTCGATGGCGGTCAGGGTGAGTATTAGAAGTACGGGTAGGCGGTCTGCAGGGTATCTGAACATATTTTAAATTATTCGCGTGTGAGAATACGTTGAATTTAAGTTTAGCACGGAAGAAAGGCAGGGCAGCGAGAAGTGTAACAAGCCGGTATAAATTGCGGTATCCGGTCATTAATCATCCGTCTGGTGATGATTAGGCTCAAGTTTTGTACATAACTGTCGCAACAAGGGGGTTTATGCCGGGCATGTTGGCCGGCCGGATTCTGCAATATCCACTTGGCCGTCGTAAGCCAGGTAGTAAGGAAGCCGGTTGTAGCTTGGTATGAATATGCTATTCCTACCGCGTCGACCTCAAAAAAATATCGCGCCGAACCGTTCTTTTTTTAAGCAGCACGCAAGATCGATTCAGCGGCAGCTTGATATTGGCGCGCGGCTAATCCAGCAGGTGTATTGGCGCGCCGTTGGTTTATGGTTATGCTCACCTCGAATTCCAGGGCAATCCGCGAGCGCAGCCGCTGATGACAACGACAGTGTGTCGATAATGCTAAATGAGCGTTCTGCAAGCACCGCGAAAAGTGTCGAACAAGAACTGCTCGTCATGCTCGCGATGGAACGCAAAAAGCTTCCCCTGCCTGTGTTTCTCACCGCCGCAATGATAGCCGCGCTGGCGTCGTACCGGCTTCCTGTTTTTGCCTGGGCGCCCTGGCTTATTCTCGTTGCTGCATTGCTGTTGCTACGCTGGGTTGTTCTCGGCCGTCTGCCGGGTATGTCACATCTTACTGAGCAGCAACGGCTGCGCATCGCCGTCTTACTAGGTGCGGGTAACGGCGTGGTGCATGGCTTGTCGCTGGGCTTTTTCCCGTATCTCCCTGAGTTCGAGCGGGCGATACAATCAATGCTACTGGTCGGTATGTGTGCCGGCTCGGTTGCGGCTACCGCCGGTTACAAGCCTGTATTTCTGGCGTATCTGTTACCGATCATAGTTCCGCTGCCGCTGCTGTGGGCCTTTAGTCCGGGGGTTGCCGACCCGGGCTGGATCGAGATTTCGGTGGCACTCATCATCGCCATGATGGGCGTCGTCCTGACCACACTGGCCACCGACGCCTTCAGGCTGTTTCGCGAGTCATTCGAGATTCGCCTGCAACAAGTGGCATTGAATGAGCAACTGCAATCGGCTTTGGAAGAAGCAGAATTGGCCAACAATGCCAAAACGCGTTTTCTGGCCTCGGCCAGTCACGACCTGCGGCAACCGATCCATGCGCTTTCGCTGTTCTCGGCGGCATTGGCTATGCGGCCGCTGGACGAGCGCAGCAGGGATATTGCGCGCCACATGGACACCGCCTTGCAATCGCTGGCGTCGCAGCTGGACGCACTGCTCGACATCTCCAAGCTTGATGCGGGTGTGGTGCAGGCCAATCACACGCCGCTTAATCTCAGAAGGTTGCTCAAGCACGTGTACGAAGAGTTTGTGCAGGACGCGCGCGATAAAGGTCTCGATATGGTGTTTGAATGCGCGCAAGAAGCGTTTGTCGACACCGATCAAATGCTGTTTATGCGTATCGTCCGTAACTTGCTCGCGAACGCGATCAAGTACAGCGACAGCGGCCAGGTAAGCCTGGTTGTTACAGTTCAGCCCGACGTTTATGTCGTGACCGTGAGGGATACCGGGCATGGCATTGCGGAAGAGGAGCAGACGAATATCTTCGAAGAATTCTACCAGGTCGACAATCCGCACCGCGACCGCACCCAGGGTTTGGGTTTGGGGCTCGCGATAGTAAAACGGCTGGCGGCTTTGCTGCAGATTGATCTGCAGATGCAATCGTCGGCTGGTGATGGCACCGCGTTTTCGCTAGTCGTGCCCGCGGTGGAACATAGGGAAAGTATGGCCGACAGCGTGACGCCGGTAGCCGTGTCGTTTGACGACTTGCATGTGCTTGTTGTCGACGACGAAGCCGAGGTCGCCGTCGGCATGCAAATCCTGCTTGAAGGCATGGGCTGCGAAGTCGCAACCGCTGCTTCTACTCGCCGCGCCGTTGCCGCGGCTCGGCAGCAAAAGCCCGATATTATCCTGGTCGACTTTCGCCTGCGCGGCGAAGACAACGGTATTGCCACGGTGCGCACAATCCAGTTTTTGTATCCCAACATACCGGCGATTCTGATCAGTGGCGATACCGCGCCGGATCGGCTGCGCGAGGCCGAAGAGGCGTGTATAGAATTGCTGCACAAACCGGTTCCGGTTGAACTATTGAAGCAGGCGATAACACGCGCGTGCCATCTATAAGCAGGGTCTAATTTGCAGGCGATAAAAAGCGCGCGCCGGAGTGGAGTGCGCCAGTAAGCGGGGAAATTCGAATTTGAAAAAAGCCAAAGGCGCGGTCGCAGCCGGTCATCCCGTCACCGCCGCAGCGGCCGAAGAAATACTGCGAGACGGGGGCAATGCCTTCGATGCGATTGTGGCCGCCCATTTTACCGCCTGCGTGGCCGAGCCGGTGCTGGCTTCACTGGCAGGGGGTGGTTACATGCTGGGGCAGCAAGCGGGTCGGCGGCCTGTGGTGTACGACTTTTTTGCGCAGACGCCTGGCGCCAAAGAGACTTTGAAACCGTTGGATTTCCATCCGATTTATGCCGACTTCGGTAATGTACAACAAGAATTTCATATCGGGCTGGGTTCTGTTGCGGTGCCGGGGTCGGTAAGAGGTATGTTTACTATTCACCGCCATCTTTGTTCGCTGCCGATGACGCGTCTGGTCGAAGCCGCTATCAGGGCGGCCCGTGGGGGCGTAGCGCTTAACCAGCTACAAGCCAGTATTTTCGATATTGTGCGGCCGATCTACTCGGCAACAGCAGAAGCCAGGGCCAACTATTCGTCTGCCGCTAATAGTGGGCGGTTGGTGGAGGAGGGGGATGTCTTGCTGCAGCCTGAACTGGCCGACGCGATTGACGCCTTGGGCCGTGAGGGAGACCCGCTGTTTTACGAAGGGGATATGGCGGCAGGCATGGTCGATCTGTGTCAGCAGGGGGGTGGTTACCTGAGTCATACGGACCTGCGTCAGTATCAGGTGCTGCAACGTGAACCTTTGCAAATACGCTATCGTGATGCACTATTGCATACCAACCCGCCACCTTCGTCCGGCGGGATACTGATTGCATTCGCATTAGACCTGTTGGAGCAGTTTCCACTGCAAGAGATCGATTACGGTAGTTTCGAACACTTGCAGTTGCTGGCCACGGTCATGGAGCAGACCAATAGCGCACGACTCGACTACCTTGCCGAGCAGCAACGCGGCGCGGTCACCCATTTGCTTGATCAAAATTATCTGCAAAAATACCGTGCCCAGGTCGCGAGGCGTGCGCGTTGTCAACGTGGCACCACCCATATCAGTGTGATGGATGACCGCGGAAATATTGCCGCCATGACGGTCAGCAATGGCGAAGGCTGCGGTCATCTGCTGCCGGGCACGGGTATTATGTTGAACAATATTTTAGGGGAAGAAGACCTGAATCCGAATGGCTTCCAGCAATGGCATCCGAACCAACGCATGACCTCAATGATGTCGCCGGCGTTGCTACAATTGCCGAACGGCAAGGCCGTCGCGCTTGGTTCGGGTGGTTCCAACCGTATCAGAACGGCAATTCTACAAGTGGTGCTCAATCTGATCGATTTCGGTATGCCGCCGGAGCAGGCGGTGATGGAAGCGCGCATTCACTATGAATCGCAGCACCTGAATATAGAGCCGGGCTATAGCAACGAAACCATCACCCGGCTACAGGAAGCGTTTGCCGATAACGAGTGCTGGGCTGACTTGAACCTTTTCTTTGGTGGCGTACATACCGTGCAGTGGGACGGTGAGAAGTTTCACGCTGTTGGCGACCCGCGCAGGGGCGGTGTAGGTTTGGTCGTGGACGAATGACGATGCGCATCGTTAAGCTGGAAGCAACAGAGCGTGCGTCCATCTTTGGTCTACTTGCTTTTGTGCGCAAGCTGATGCGCGTTTTGCTCCCAGTTTACGCCGTCGAACGGCATGACTAATAAAGAGTGTGGTTTGGTGTTCAGGCAACGTGCGTTAATTGTGTAGCCGTCCGGGTTTGAGCGCGGAATGTAGAATGGTTTAACGCCACACAGCTTGCAAAACGTATGTTTAGCTACGCCGGTGTTGAACGTATAGGTCGTGATGCATTGCTCACCCTGCAACAGAGAAAATTTTGTCTTCGGTAAAAGCAGGTGCAAGTATCCGGACTTTGTGCAGATAGAACAGTTACACTCTTCAACCTCCAAATCCTCAGCGGCTTCTATCTCAAATTTGATTGCGCCGCAGTGGCAGCTGCCCTGGTATTTCATGGCTGAACTCCGCTGGTTCGTCGGGACATTCTAACCGAAGTGCCCACCATCCGGTTCGATCAAGCCAAAAACGGAGTTTTAGCGCTGGTAAATCCGCATTTCCGTGCCGCATGACCGCTGGATATCCCATATAATCAGGCCCGGGAGGAATGCATAACGTGATACGCATGGTGAAAACGGAAGACGCTTTGAGCCTCTGTCATATTTATAATCACTACGTCGAGCATACGATCATCACCTTCGAAGAAGAAAGCGTGACGGTCGCGGCGATGGTCGCGCGCGTTACTGACCTTTCCGCGCGGCATCCCTGGCTGGTTTATGAGCTAGGCGGCGAACTGGCAGGTTTCGCCTACGCGAGTCCATGGAAATCCCGTTGTGCCTATCGATTTTCGGTCGAAACAACGGTGTACCTGGCGCCCGACCACGTTGGCAAAGGCATCGGCAGCGCGTTATATGCGAGTTTGATCGAAAAGCTCAAACCGACCGACACGCATAGCCTGATCGCCGGTATTTCGCTGCCCAATGACGCCAGTATTGCCCTGCATGAGAAGCTGGGCTTTGATAAAATTGGCCAGTTTAAAGAAGTCGGCAGGAAATTTGGCCAATGGATTGATGTAGGCTATTGGGAGCTTATCTTTAGCAATTCATAAGGCTATCGGTAAAGGTTCATCAATAATTATTTTGAGCAGGTAGCATGGCGGGCATCACCAAACTGGAACTACTCCTGCAGAATATCGCCCCTGTTTTAGCGACGGAAGAATTCGTTTTCTGCGTGATGGAAGAGGGGAGTTATGGTGATCTGCGAGAACTTAACCCGGTAGGCTCGTTCCTGGAAGACGAAGGGCTGACACTAATTTTGGAGAAGTCTGTCGCCGCGAAGAACGGCATGTTTTTTGAGTGTGTGTTCAGAAAAATCACCCTCCAGGTTCACTCTAGTCTGGAAGCGGTAGGGCTTACCGGGCGTGTCGCAGCGGCTCTTACCCAAAGAGGCATCAGTGCCAACGTCGTTGCGGCCCACTATCACGACCATATTTTTGTTCCTGCCGATCGTGCGCAAGAGGCGTTGCAGGCGTTATCTTTGCTGTCTGAAGAAAGGCCGTGATCGCCAGTCTGCGCCGTGTGCCGCTGGCGCGTTCAGCACAACATTTATTGCGCTGGCAGTTTTTACCGTTGTTTTTATGGCTATTGCCAGCGCTAAATTTCATAAAAGTCTGGATTGATCGCAATGCGTTTACTTAGCCGAAGCTACCCAATCCTGTATGCGCCGCTGCAGAATATCCAGCGGTATTGGCCCAGCTTCGAGAACGTGGTCATGAAAGGCGCGAATATCAAACTTCTCTCCCAAAGACTGTTGTGCGTAAGCGCGCAGCTCTTGCAGCTTTAGTTCACCTATTTTGTAAGCCAACGCCTGCCCGGGCCAGACGATATAGCGGTCGATTTCCACTTCTATATCATGCTGCGATTTTGCGGCGTTGGCCATGAAAAAGTCGATTGCCCGTTGGCGGCTCCAACCCATGCTATGCATACCGGTATCTACCACCAAGCGGATGGCGCGCCACATTTCGTAGGTCAACTGGCCGAATTTACTGTAAGGGTCGGAATAGAAGCCCATTTCTTCGCCAAGGCTTTCGGAATACAGCCCCCAGCCCTCGACAAACGCCGTGAAAAACAGCAGTTGGCGCCGCCAAAGATGCAGGTCGGTTTGTTCCTGCGCCAGCGCGATTTGCAAATGATGGCCAGGCATCGCCTCATGCACGGTCAATGCCTCCATTTCCCATTTCGGCCGGCTGTTAAGATCGTAGGTATTTGCGTAAAAAATACCCGGTCTGGCGGCTTCAATGGAACCGGGATGGTAGTAAGCCGTGGTTTGTGATTTCTCGGCATAGGCGGGAACGGGTTCCACGCCGTAGGGTAATCGGGGCAAGGTGCCGAATAACTTTATCAATTGGGCATCGGCGCGTTTGGCGATATCCCGATAAGTCATCAACAGCTGATCTTTATCGGTAAAAAAGAATTGCGGGTCGGTACGCAGGAATTCCGAAAACTCCGCAAACGTGCCTTTGAAACCGCTGCCTTTTATCACGCGGTCCATTTCTCCACGAATGCGTTCGACTTCATCAAGCCCGATTGTGTGAATCTGTCGTGGCGTTAGCGCCGTGGTCGTCGAGCGCATGGCGCGAAAGCGATACCAGGCATCACCCTGCGGCAAACCATTAGCGCCGATAGCAGTGCGCGCACCGCGCAAGTAATCGCCTTCCAGAAACGTCAGTAAGCGTTTGAACGCTGGTGCAATCTGTTTGCGATACACCTTGGCCGCGCCGCTGCGCAATTTTTCCTGATCGCGATTACTCATGTTCGCGGGAAACTTTGTAAAGGCCGCCAACAGGGGGCTTTGCAGCGGGTCTTCAAACAATTGATTACGTACCTGTTGCGGTACATCTCGCAAGGTGATTTGTGGTGGCGTAATACCTTGCTCCAGGCCGCGCTGCATTAGGGCAATGGCTTGATCGATCGCTTCCGGCGTTGCCCGCAAGCGTGCGCTGATGTCTTCGTAATCGCTGCCTCTGGCGGCGGGCATGATAGACATTATCTGCGCGATATCCTGCTGCACTCCACCCATCTGGTTTAGTGGCAGCAACTCTTCGGGAAACTGCAGCGACTCCACGTCCCAACCCAGTACCTTATGCGCCAGATCGTAGTCGAGCTGCGCGGCTGGCGTGAGCGCATCACGTTTAATTTTCTGCACAACGGCAAACAGTTTACGGGTTTCATTCTTGCGTCGCTCCACCGCTGCCTGTGACCAATCTGTCCAGCGATGGTTTTGCCCTGGGTACCCTCCCTGAGTCGCTAATTCGGGAAATTCGGTCATGTTGTAATCGTAAAGCACGTCCAGAAACCTCTCCAGGCGCGCGTCTTCGTCGTTGAATGTACCGTTGCTTGTAACGGCGTTCAGTCGATCGGAGAAATCCGACAAGGCCGCGTACGCGTTCAGCGGCGCCAGTAATACGCAAGGCAGCAGTACATAAGTGATCAGGAACGTCGCGCTCACAAGGCGTTTAGGGTCTGGGAACATGGAGACTTCCTCTACTGGGGGCATGCAAGCGTTAGGGGGTTTTGGTTGGTTCGTGAGCTTAAACCGATTTCAAGTAAATTTCAGCACAACAATCAACGAAAGACGTTGTGCCTGCCTGATTTTCCATCCTGTCGCTGGTGCAAGCACCTTCCGTAACGCTATTTTTTTAATGTGACGTATTCCTTGTCAGTTCCTGCACCCCAAGAGTGGGAAAGCGGCCACCGGGGCCACCGACGCGATCCGAAAGATTGCCACTGAAATACCCTTTATACTTGCAGCCACATTGACTGATTATGTTATCGCGACATTGAGCAGGACCTATGAATAGATCCGCGTGGGGTATTGTTGCCGTCATAGCGGCGTTCCTGGCGCTACGCTTGTTAGCCGCGCCCGGGCAGCCGCGCACCGACCAGACTTTCAGCGGTGAGGTGCGCCACGTCGTTGACGGCGATAGCCTCTATCTTGAAGGTGTCGAGTCGCAGATTCGGCTGTGGGGTATTAACGCCCCGGAGCGCGATGAAGCGGGTTATCAAAAAGCGACTAAACAGTTGCGCCAGTTGGCATTGCGCAAATACATTACCTGCTACCAGCAAGACACCGATAAGTACGGCCGCACCGTGGCGCGTTGTGAAGCAAAAGGTGGCGAAGACATCAGCCGGAAAATGCTGGAAAGTGGCTACGCGGCGGAATATTGCTGGTTTTCCAAGGGGTTTTACGGGTCGTGTTGAGCATGCCTTTGACTTTGCACTCGGTTTAGCCCGCTGCGGGGCTTAAGTGAGCGCCGTTGGCCTGGTCGATATGGATGGATGTGCGAACAGCGAGACAAACGACAGTAGCGGCATCATATCTGGGCAGATAACATCTATCACCCCAATCGGGCTTGTTGGAAGCATGAACGCCCTTTCCCCAAAGTCGGGCTATCAAAGCCATGGAAACGGCTCTTGATGGCGCCATGGAACACCTTTGGAGCTGTGTAATCTTGGCGCATTCCAGTCTCATGGCAAGGGTCTTCTCCAGGAAGACCATGGATTTCCGAGTAACAAACACTTCGAGAACAAGCTGCTACCGTGACCGTAGCAGCTTGTTGGTGCGGAATGCCGAAATTTGGCGGGTGAACTTGATCCACCAAACGCGGCGACTGAGGGATAAAAGATTGGTGCTCAGATTGTTTTTTTGTAGTCATTATTCGTATTGTCATTCCAGTATTATAAATCTATATAATCCGTTATGTTAGTTTTATGCAGGTATTATAGGTGTATTGTTAGCAAAATAACCAGACAGTACAATTAGTGTCCGGTTAAGAACAAGTTAGATTGCTTGAAGAGGACAAAGGAGAACTATGGAAAGAGATGGATTTAAGTTTGACTTAGAAACCCAGAGATTTTTAATAAATCGATGGGAGACTGAAACTGGGCAGATAGTGCGCGATGCGATTATTTCTGGCATTAAAAACTCTGTTGAGCTTCGGGCCATCCTCGATGATTTCGTTTTACATCACCCTGAAAATGTGGAGCCTTATGGTTATCCTGTCTATCCGAAAAGTGAAATGGGAGAAGGCAAGTTTTGGGTGTTAACACAAGACGATTTGCGAGGAATTCATATATACAACGAAGATCTTTCATCTTCACCATGCTTGGAGAAAAAAGCCTTATCATATAGTTCTTTTTATAACTGCAATCTATCCAATACAAATATTGAGATGGCAGATTTTTCCTATGCTCGTTTCGAGAAGTGCAATATGGAAAGTGTTGTATTCGCAGCATCGGGTGGTTTTAGTGCTCGTATAAATGACTGCATATTAACAAATGCATGTTTTTGGCAAAGTGGATTTCGAGATAGTAATTTCTATGGATCAGACTTTACGGGTGTATATTTCGAGGGCGCATTGCTAGAAGATATAAAAGTAAATCACAAAACAAAATTTGATGTAAAGCTTGCAGAAACATGGAAAACACGCTCGATGCCCCCTGACCAGAAGCCTGATGTTCTTCGTGCTATTCGCATCGCATATGAAAAAGCGGAACTGGGAAGCCATATGGATTCATTTCTTTTTGAGGAGAAACTGACGCAAAGGAAATATCTTATTTGGCCTCTGTTTCAACAAGAAAAATCTTTCAACAGTTTTACTGATTGGTTCAGTCATTACTTATCCGGTTTATTATCGGGCTATTCTACAAAGCCATTTAGGGTGATTCTCATGAGTTTTATCGTAGCTATTGGGTTCTCATTTCTATATTTGTGCTTTGGCACACCTACACATCAAAATATGAGTGCCGCTGCAATATTGGAGGCTTTGTATTTTTCTTTTACTGCATATTCCGGCCCATCGTGAACACCCATTCTGGTTCAACGTGAACACCTATTC
>CAZJDL010000096.1:0-16287 GCA_964544755.1 uncultured Pseudomonadales bacterium
CTTGGCCCGCAGAATTCGCGCTCTTATGGCTTAACTAAGTGCCATTCGGGTATACCCTACTTACACTGCAAGTTCATTCCGCTACTACCGAGGATTGAACCATGAAAATTCTAAAAATCCTGCTGTTTGCTGTTATTGCGTTGGTTATTGTGCTGGTCATAGTCGGCGCGCTGCTGCCGGCCGCATCCCATGTCGAGCGCTCGATTGTGATCGATGCGCCACCCGAACACGTTTTCCAGCACGCTAATAACTTTCGAAATTTTAATGAATGGTCGCCCTGGTACGAGCTTGACCCGGAGGCCGAATATACCTTTAGCGGTCCCGACCAGGGCGTGGGCGCGAAAATGGCGTGGCAAAGCGAGCACGACGAGGTAGGTAGCGGCTCGCAGGAAATTGTGCAGTCGCAAGCGAATGAGTTGATTAAGGTCTTTCTGGATTTTGGCGATATGGGCGTGGCGGATGCGAGTTATATCCTCAAGCCGCAGCGTGAGGGCACTGATTTCACGTGGGCTTTCGAGACGGAACATGGCTGGAATTTGGTGAGCCGTTATATCGGGCTGATGATGGACAAATGGTTAGGGCCAGTCTATGAAAAGGGATTGACCAAGCTGAAGCAAGTCGCCGAGGCGGACTACAAACAACAGCAAGCCGCTACGCCTGCCAAGCCAAAAGTGATTACCGAAGAGATTCAATACAGCGTCGACGGCGAGCCGTATACCGGGTATCTCGCCTACGGCGACAGCGCCGAGCCAAAGCCTGGCGTGCTGGTTGTGCACGAATGGTGGGGGCATAGCGACTATGTGCGCCAGCGCGCTACTATGCTGGCCGAGCTGGGCTATACCGCGCTTGCGCTGGACATGTATGGCACCGGGAAAATTGCCGAACACCCGGGCGACGCGCAGAAGTTTATGCAAGCGGTCACGGAAAATGCCGGCGCCGCGCAGACGCGCTTCGCGGCTGCGCTGGAAATATTGCGCGCAAACCCCCGTGTTGAGGCTGACAAGATCGCCGCGATTGGTTATTGTTTCGGTGGCGCTACCGTATTAAATATGGCGCGCGCCGGAATGGATCTCGACGGAGTAGTCAGTTTTCATGGCTCCCTGGGCACGGAGACTCCAGCCAAAGAGGGCGACGTACAAGCCAGAGTGCTGGTGTTGCATGGCAATGCCGATACGTTTATACCCGAGGAAGAAGTTAAAGCATTTAAAGCCGAAATGGACGCCGCCAGCGTTGACTACGAGTTTGTCGGCTACGATGGCGCCAAACACAGTTTTACCAATCCCGCAGCTACCGCCAAGGCGGAAAAATACGATATACCGCTTGCCTACAACGCCGCGGCGGATGAGGACTCGTGGCAGCGCATGCAGGTTTTATTCGAGGAAATATTTGCCCAGTGACGGGGCAATCTTTGCGGCCTTACCAACGCCCGCGCAAAACGTAGCGGAAAAACAACGCGCCCAAAAAAGCCACTGGCACTATCGGCGCCAGGTGATATCGCAAGATGTGCTCGGGCTCATACACACAGGGCAGGCGACCTGCATCATCAAAGCCGGCATGGCGGCGGCCGTCAGACCGATCAGCAGGCCTGCAGTGGCGCTATGGGTAGTGTAACGGCCTTTAAACAACCATACCGCCGCCACCAGTGAGGGTATGGAATACAGCAGCGTTTCGATTGCACAGTGCTCGCGTTTGCCTGTCATGCCGGTTTCAAGCGCGGGATGTACGAAGCCGATCACGTAGGTCAGCAGCCAGCCGCCCAGCAAAATGACAGCCACCGGCATTAGCCATCTGTTGGCCAGGCCCGGAATAGACAGTCGAAATGCCGCCACGCCGAACAGTAAGCCTGCGCTGCCGACTTTGACCTGCGCAACCGCGCGGCTATGCGTGACTACTCAGTTGCGGTGTAAACGTCTGCCCGCGCGTGATGTTGGTGATCGTGACCTCATATCTGAGGTTGTCGCGATACCTGACATTGCTGTCGGCTACGGCAGCGGTCGAGGCAACGACAAGTGCGATACTTGCGATCAATCCTGGTGCTATTGGTTTTGGTAACATGGCGATTCTCCTTTTGGTTTATTGGAGTACCGAATACGCGCCAGGCAGCATCAAAGTTACATCGATAACGACTTTTTTATGTGTTTAAATGCCTCGCAGTTTGCCTACCCACTGAAAAGCCAAGCCCATGCCGGCCACCAAACCGAAAATCGCGCTCAAACCAGACACCGCCCCCGATCTTTTCGGCTACCGCAAATACTGGGCCGAGTGCTTTGGCACGGCGCCTTTTTTACCGATGTCGCGCGCGGAAATGGACACACTGGGCTGGGACAGTTGCGATGTCATCATCGTTAGCGGCGACGCCTACGTTGACCACCCCAGTTTTGGCATGGCGGTGATGGGGCGCTTTCTGGAAGCGCAAGGCTTTCGGGTGGGCATTATCGCGCAACCCGATTGGCGCAGCGCCGCGGCGTTTGCCGCGCTGGGCAAACCCAATTTGTTTTACGGCGTGACCGCCGGCAATATGGACTCGTTGATTAATCGCTACACCGCCGACCTGCGCATGCGCCATGACGACGCTTATACGCCGCACGGTGCCGGCGGCAAACGGCCCGACCGCGCGGTTATTGTTTACAGCCAGCGGTGCAAGGAAGCCTATAGCGACGTCCCGGTCGTGATCGGCGGCATTGAGGCCAGCCTGCGACGGATCGCGCAGTACGATTACTGGAGCGATGCCGTGCGGCGTTCGGTGTTGATGGACGCTACCGCCGACCTGCTGTTATATGGCAATGCCGAGCGCGCCATTGCCGAAGTGGCGCATCGACTATCCCTTGGCGGCGATATCAAAGAGCTGATCGACATTCGCGGTACAACGATTATTCGCAACAGCCCGCCGGCCGGCTGGACCGAAATCGATTCCACCCGCATCGATTGGCCAAGCCGCATCGACAAATTGCCCAACCCCTATGAGTATGGTAACGAAGAAACAAGCTGTGCAAGCGGTAAATCGACCTTGCAAGCGGCAGTGCCGGGCGATGCCGAAGTGCAAGCCGTGCGCATTATTCCCATGCCACTGGCGACCAAAGCGCTACGCAGGAATCCCGAAGTAGCCGCTACGACGTATATCCGCCTGCCATCGTATGAAAAAGTTCATCACGATTCCGTGCTGTATGCCCATGCGTCGCGCGTTTTGCACCAGGAGAGCAACCCGCACAATGCGCGTGCGCTGATTCAAAAACATGGCACCCGCGAGATTTGGGTAAACCTGCCGCCAATACCCTTACAAACCCGCGAGCTGGACGCGGTGTTCGGTTTGCCGTATCAGCGGCGGCCGCATCCCGACTACGGTGACGCCACCATTCCCGCGTACGACATGATTAAAACCTCGGTCAACATCATGCGTGGCTGCTTCGGTGGCTGTACATTTTGTTCCATCACCGAGCACGAGGGGCGTGTTATTCAAAGCCGCTCGGAGCAATCCGTGTTGCAGGAAATCGAGGCGATTCGCGATCAGGTGCCGGGTTTTACCGGCACTATTTCCGATCTTGGCGGGCCGACGGCGAACATGTACCAGCTCAACTGCAATGACGATGACATTCAGGCCAACTGCCGCCGTCTTTCCTGCGTATACCCGACTATTTGCAAGAACCTGGAAACTGACCACGCGCCTACCACGCAGTTGTATCGCAAGGCACGCAGCATTGCTGGCATCAAGCGCGTATTGATTGCCTCCGGCTTGCGCTACGATCTGGCCGTGCTCGACCCCGAATATGTGCGGGAACTGGTCACCCATCACGTCGGAGGCTACCTGAAAATCGCGCCCGAACACAGCGAAGACAGTACGCTGACAAAAATGATGAAACCGGGCATGGGCAGCTATTACGCTTTCAAGAAAATGTTCGACAAGTATTCGAAGCAGGCCGGCAAGGAGCAGTACCTGATTCCGTATTTTATCGCCGCGCACCCTGGTTGTGACGACGAAGATATGCTCAATCTCGCGCTCTGGCTTAAGCGTAATAAATTCCGCGTCGACCAGGTGCAAACCTTTTACCCGTCGCCGATGGCCCTGGCTACGGCGATGTACCACTCGGGCCGCAACCCGCTGAAGAAGCTCAGCTACAAGAAGGGCGAACGCGTCTTTGCCGCCAAAAATATCAGCCAACGCCGCTTGCAAAAATCTTTTTTGCGTTACCACGATGAGAACAATTGGGGCTACCTGCGCGCCTCTTTGTTAAAAATGAAGCGCCAGGATTTGATTGGTGACGGGCCGGGCCAGCTGGTGCCGGCCGAGAAGCCCCGGTATCGCAAAGCAAAGCCAAAAAAACGCGTTAGGAAAAAGCCGGCAAGCCGAACCAAGTACAATGAGGCGCGCGGCGGGCAGTGGAGCAAATAGGCTAATCTGGAACAAACGCCTACATGGCCGACAATAAAAAAGACACAATATTTGCCCACCCCCTGGGCGAGATCGCAGGTTTTACTTTCGACGAATCAGTAGCGGTCGTGTTTCCGGATATGATCCAGCGCTCGGTGCCGGGTTATAGCACCGTGGTCGCCATCAGCGGTGTGCTGGCCGAGCGGTTTAGCCAGCCGGCTACCTGTATCTACGATCTCGGCTGTTCGCTCGGTGCTACCACTTTGGCGATGGCGCGGCGCTTGCCGCGGGGCCACTGTGAAATTGTGGCGGTCGATAATTCGCCAGCCATGCTGGATCGCTTGCGGCAAATACTCGATCAGCAATCGCTTCCCGTTGCCGTACACCTGCGCTGCGAAGATATTGCTACCACCGAAATAAGTGGCGCCTCGGTGGTGGCGCTGAACTTCACCTTGCAGTTTGTCGACGTAGCGCAACGGCTGCAACTCCTCAAGCGCATCTATGCCGGTATGCGCCCCGGCGCTGTGCTTATTCTTTCGGAAAAGATTCGCTTCGCCGACCCGGAGCTGAATACGCTGTTTGTCGATTTATACCATGACTTCAAACGCACACAGGGCTATAGCGATCTGGAAATCAGCCAGAAGCGCAGCGCGTTGGAAAATGTCCTGATCCCCGAAACGCTGAACGATCATCGGGCGCGCCTGAAGCAAGCCGGTTTTACCCGCGTGGCAGTCTGGTTCCAGTGTTTCAATTTTTCTTCGCTGGTAGCCTTTAAATGAGGCAAGCACTGCTGCACATGCTGGACTACACGCCCTTGTTTCAACGCCTGCAAGACACACCGCTGGAACGCTGGGCCGCCCAAATTCCCGAACAAATCGCCAACCGGCTAACACCGCAACGCAACGCCGATATACCGCGCTGGCAAGCGGCGTTGCGGGCATTGCCTGAAATTGAAATATCAACAGTGGAACTTAATGACCCGCGGGTGACCGCCGGTGGAGGGCGAGACTGCAACGCGGAAACCCGCGCGACGCTTGCAGCGGCACTGCGCGGCCTGCACCCATGGCGCAAAGGCCCGTTCGATATTTGCGGCCTACATATCGACACCGAATGGCGCTCAGACCTTAAGTGGGACCGGCTGCGGCACGCGATCGAACCACTGCAAGGCCGCACCGTGCTCGATGTAGGCTGCGGTAGTGGCTACCATTGCTGGCGCATGGCCGGCGCGAGCGCGCAACTGGTGCTTGGTATCGACCCAACGCCGTTATTTATTTTCCAGTACTGGGCGCTGCAAAAATACCTGCAAGACCCGCGAGTTTGGGTAGTGCCACAGCGGCTGGAAGAAATGCCTGCGCAGCTCCGTGCCTTCGATAGCGTGTTCTCCATGGGTATCTTGTACCACCGGCGTTCTCCGCTCGACCATTTACTCGAGCTACGCGAAACGCTGCGTGCCGGCGGTCAGCTGATATTGGAAACCCTGGTTATCGAAGGGGGAGAGGGTGAAGCACTAGTGCCGCAAGGGCGCTATTCGAAGCTGGCTAACGTGTGGTTTATTCCAACCTGCGCAACGCTGTGCGCGTGGTTGCGTAAAATGAAATTCGAAAGTATTGAAGTGGTGGATGTCACGCTAACAACAAGCGAGGAACAACGCAGGACTGAATGGATGAAGTTCCAATCGCTCAGTGATTTTCTCGACCCGCGGGATACCAGTAAAACTGTCGAAGGTTACCCCGCGCCGCGCAGGGCAATCGTTATTGCCAAAAAAAAGGCGGAAACCCGGTAGAGGTTTTTGCCTGCTGCACGACTTCCGGTATCGATATCCGGCGGCAGGTTACAAAGTTTGTAAGCAAATGATGTAAAACATCAGCACGTCGCTAACGGAGCATCATTGGCGTTCAATCCGCTATAATCGCCGGTTTTTGGCGGCTATAAAAATGAACCACCGAAGTCCCGTCCAGCACGTTGTTCGAGTCAACGAGATTGATTTGTGTGTTTTCGAATGGGGTGCCGGTAAGACCTGCGCGTCGGCTGACAGTGTTTTGTTCGTGCATGCCACTGGCTTCCACGCCCGTTGCTGGGATAAGGTCATCGACCTCCTGCCCGACGTGCATGCCTACGCGGTTGATATGCGTGGTCATGGCCGCTCCGCTAAAACGCCGCCGTACAGTTGGCGCCAATTCGGCGAGGATGTTGCTGCACTGATTCGTGTGCTCGACCTGTTTCGGGTTGTCGGTGTCGGGCATTCGATGGGTGGTCGCGCCGTTGTTGAAGCGGCGGCGCGGGCGCCATCGCGCTTTCGAAACCTGGTGCTGGTCGACCCCGTGATTATGCAACCCGAGTTTTACGCGAACTTCAAGCATCGCGGCGAGCCGCACCCCACCGTGCGCAGAAAGAACCGGTTCGAAAGTGCGGCGGCGATGTTCGACCGCTTCGCACAGCGCCTACCTTATTCACTATGGCGCGAAGATGTTCTTAGAGACTATTGTGATTACGGCGTGTTACCTGTTGGTGAAAGTTTCGAGCTGGCTTGCCCACCCGCTGTTGAAGCACAAATATATGGGGGTGCTGCCGAATCCAGCATTTATCCCTTGCTTGAAAAAATTGATATACCGGTGCAGGTATTAAGGGCGCAAGCACAACCGGCTGAGCAGGTGGCGATGAACCTCAGCGCGTCACCGACCTGGCCGGAATTAGCCACTCGGTTTAAAAACGCTACCGATCACTACTATCCGGAGCTTACTCATTTTATTCCGATGCAGCGGCCCGAACTGGTTGCGCAGTTTGTGGCGGCCGCGCTGACTTAGCCTATTACTGGATGTACCCGGCTTCCACAATAGCGAACAGTCAGCAACGCGCAAGCGTACTGTATTATAAGGACGCGCGATTCGCCCGCATAGACCGTTACCACCCGGCGATATTGTGCAAAAAGCCCACGGGCACTTTTTTCGTTGCAATAATTGATTTATGGTTGACCATACCGGGCTGCTGGCCCGCTTATCGGCTCAATAATAGTGCCTGTAACAGCAACCGTTCCGTATCGACTTGGCTGTCCCATGTGGGGTCACCGGCACTGGGTTGGGCGTCTGTTTTCAGCCGATGCCGACGCCAAGGATTTTCTTGCCCAGTACAGCTCCGTGTTTAATGCCGTAGAAGGCAATGTGACATTTTATGGTCTGCCGACGGTAGACACCGTCGCGCGCTGGAATGAGCAGGTGGCTGACAACTTCCGCTTTTGTTTCAAGTTTCCGCGCCAGATCACGCATACTTTGAAGCTGCAGCATGCGCAGGATGAAACCAGCGAGTTTTTTAATCGTATGGAACCGCTAGGCGATAAACTTGGCCCTTTCTTGCTGCAGTTACCGCCCGAGTACGGGCCCGATGAACTAGCCACGCTGGCGAATTACTTGAGCGTGCTGCCAGCGGCATATAGATATACGGTGGAGGTTCGACACCCGCATTTTTATACCAATGAAAGCGCCGACAAGAGCTTGAGCGGTTTGTTGGAGAGCTTGCGTATGGACCGGGTGATGTTTGACAGTCGGCCGTTGTTTTCAGTATATGCAAGAAACGCAGCGGTGAAGGAAGCGCAGCGCAACAAGCCGCGGTTGCCGGCTTGTACCTTTGCGCTGGCGCAGCATCCCACACTGCGTTTTGTCGGCCACCCGACGCTGAAGAAAAACACGGAATACTTTCGTGCCTGGCTGCGCAAGCTGGTGAAGTGGATTGACGCCGGGTTGGAGCCGTATATTTTTATGCATATGGCCGACAACACCGATGCACCGGATTTGGCCAATGCATTCCATAAGGGGCTGCAAGATTATTCCACCGCCTGGCAGCCGTTGCGGGGTATGCCGCTTAAGCCGAAAAATGCACACCCGACAAAGCAGGCCGAGGCGTCGCAAGACAAGCCGCAGCTGGATTTGTTTTAGCTATGGTAAAAGTTGCAGCGCCGCCGTACCAGCGCTCGCCGTTGCATGCATGGTCACGCTTTTACGCAGGCGTGCATTGGCTTTAGTGCTGAGTATGGTGTCGACAAAATAATAGTCGGCCTGCATTTGTTGCGCGCCAAGTGACAGCACGACGTAGCCGCGATCTTTGGTATTGCTGTAGCGAATGTGCGGGTTACGGTCTTGCAGCATTTTGGCGAACTTACCGGCATCGAGTTGCAGCATTTGACTTGTTCCGGGTGAGGTCACGCTTGGCACGCCAATCTCAACGCAATAATTCCGGCCGTCTTGCGCTATTTCGTTGGCCCAGGCGTTATGCGTATCGCCGCTCAGCACAACGGTATTGTTCGCTTCCCGCAGAAATGCATCCAGAACCCGTTGCCGTGCTGCGGGGTAGCCGTCCCAGGCATCGAGGTTGTAGGGCAGGGTGTGGTTTGAGAGCTCTACGAAGCGTTGCGCGCGAGGAATCAAGGCGTCAATTTCCGCGGCGCTTAGCGAGGCTTTAAGATCTGGCGTATTGACGTTCGCCATCAGGGTTTGATTGCCGATGAGTTGCCACGGAATACTCGCTTGCTTGCTGGCCTGCAATTGTTCAGCCAGCCACGCTTCCTGTTCGGAGCCTAACATATCACGCGAGGGGGCAGCCAATACTGCGCGCTTGAAGCGCTCGATGTCTGGCAAAAATGCAATGCCATGCGGCAGGTCTTTGGGATTAAGGCTTTTGATGCGCGCGTAGTCGGTTATTGGTTTTGGCTGTGCGCCGCTAACATCGAATGGCACGGCAATACGGCGTACATCCGCCGTTTTATCTTGACGGTGACCGGCTTCAATGAGGCGTGGATGTTGCGGGTCGCTGAAGTCGAACGCGCGTTCCTGTAGCGGTAAATCTTTGTCATAGTCCAGCGCTTGGTCGCGACCACATAAACGGCTTTCCAGCATGATCAGAGTGGCGAGATTGCCAAACTGAAAAGCGCGATAGTTACATGCTTTTCTCCTGTTTCCGGGCTCGCGAATTGGCATCCATTCATAATACGCTCGTACCGCTTGACGTTTGCGCCGCACCCACTGGCCTTCACCGTCGTTGTGGTTTTGCGCACCCAGGCGCCAACTGTCATTGGCAGTTTCGTGATCGTCCCAGCTGGTAATGAATGGGTGACGCGCATGCAGCGCTTGCAGGTCAAGGTCAGATTTATACTGTGCGTGGCGTCCGCGGTAGTCGTCGAGGGAAACAACCTCATGGCGGGGGAACACCGTGCGGCCCATGGCCTCGGCGTATTCTGAGTCGTAGCCGCCGACTTCGTATTCATACAGGTAATCACCCAAATGCACGATGGCGTCAAGATCCTCGCGCTCGGCCAGGCAGCGGTAAACGTTAAAATAGCCGAACGAATAGTTTGCACAGGAAACCAGGCCAAGTTTCACTTGGCTAACATCGCCCACGGGTAGTGTTTTGGTTGTTCCGATGGGTGAGATTATCTTACCCACTTTAAAGCGATAGTAGTAGGTCGTGGCCGGTTGTAAGCCGGTCGCATCCACTTTAACGGTGTAATCGTGTCTGGAACTGGTTTTGACTTTGCCGCTTTTCAGCACCGTGCGAAACTCGACGTCGGCGCTGAGCTGCCATTTCACGGTGATTCTGTTTTTCTTTATGCTGACGCGCGTCCAGAGAATGACGGCGTGTTGCAGCGGGTCGCCGCTGGCTACGCCATGGCGGAAGATTGGCGCGTCTGAGTCTGGCGCCGTCGCTGAACGATTGGCGAATAGCGGCGCACTAACGGCGGCAGGTAAAAAGCCGGTAATGAACTTGCGCCGTGAAAAGCCCTGGTTCAATGGTGTTTTAGGCGAGGGCTTTTTCAATCGCTTTTTCAATTTCTTGCGGTTTGGTCTTGGGCGCAAAGCGTTCCAGCACTGCCCCGTTTCTGGCGACCAGAAACTTGGTGAAATTCCATTTTACCCGGCCCGTGCCTAACAGCCCGGGCGCCTCTGCCTTCAGGTGTTTGTAGAGCGGGTGCGCACCGCTACCGTTGACGTCGACCTTGGCAAAGAGCGGGAACTCGACATCAAATTTGGTGCTGCAGAAATTTTGAATGTCGACGTTGTTGCCGGGCTCCTGATTGCCAAACTGGTTACACGGGAAACCGAGCACTGCCAGGCCGTCCTTTGCATATTTTGCGTAGAGTGCCTGCAGGCCTTCGTACTGCGGGGTAAATCCGCATTTGCTGGCGGTGTTAACGATTAACAAGGCCTTGCCTTTGTAATGACTCAGTTGCTGCGTTTCGCCGCCGATGGTTTCACACTCAAAAGCGTAAATACTTTGTGCCATGCAGCCTGCTCACGTTGGCTCGAATTTGCGCCAGTATATGGGTTGATGCGTGACGGAACAATGGTATTAACCCGCACCGTGACATACACCCAGCGGTTATCCCCACTGTGCAAAAACACCGTAATACAATGTAGCCATCAGCAAGGCCAGCAGTATGGCCAACGCAAAGACAATGACGATTCTTTTCTTCAAGCTTTGTTCCGTGCAAGATACAGAAACAGAGTATAAACCGTAGAGTGCGTGTCTGTCGTGTGAGCGCCGAGCGGTTAGAAAAAGAGCACATCCCGCGCTTTAACAGGGCCGCTTTTCGCACCCTTGTTTACCTTCGCAAGCTTGCCTATGTTAAAGTGTGTCAACAATAATCAGAGGTTTATCAATCAGAGGTTTATCGTCATGCCCGTTCACCCGCAAGCGCGAGCCGTGATCGAGTTGATGGAGAAAGCCGGCGTAGATCCTGCAAAGCTGGAACCGACCGAAGTGCGCGCCTTGTTCGATGTGCCGGCGACTGACAACCCCGGCCAGGTCGGTGACATCGATGATCGCACCGTGGTTGGTCCACGCGGTGATATCCCCGTGCGAATCTATACTCCGGAGGGCGCCGGGCCGTTCCCGTTGCTGATGTACTATCATGGCGGCGGCTTTGTACTCGGCAACCTCGAGACGCACGACGCGCTGTGCCGTTCCTTGTGTCACCAGGCCGCGTGTGTGGTGCTGGCGGTTGATTACCGTTTGGCGCCAGAGCATAAATACCCCGCGGGCCCGGAAGATTGCTACGCCGCGACGCTATGGGCGCACAAGCACGCCACCGAGTTCAACGGGATCCATGACCGGCTGGCCGTAGCCGGTGATAGCGCCGGTGGCAATATGGCTGCCGTAGTTTGTCTGATGGCGCGTGACCAGGGTGCGCCGCCAATCAAGCATCAACTATTGCTGTGCCCGGTGACCGACTACAATTTCGAAACGCAAAGCTATCAAGACAACGCCGTCGGCTACCTCCTTACACGTGAAATGATGCAATGGTTTTGGGGCCATTACCTGGCGACGGAAGAAGATGGCCTGCAAGCATATGCAGCGCCGTTACGGGCCGAAGATTTAAGCGGCCTGCCGGGCGCGACTGTTATTACCGCCGAATACGACCCCTTGCGCGACGAGGGTGAAGCCTACGCCCAGCGCTTGCTGGCGGCCGGGGTTAAAACCGAGCTGATCCGTTATGGCGGTATGATTCACGGCTTTCTGATTCTTCCCGAGGCGATCGATGATGCCAGGGCCGGCGTTGTTACCGCCAGCCAGAAACTGACCGCAGCTTTGGATGCATAGACCCGGCACCAATGCCCGTCGAATTCAAAATCGTCACCGATCTTGAAGATCTCACTGAGCATCTGCACATGTATAGAGGGCTAGAATTTTACTTCGCCGGCTTGGTCAACTTGCGCGGATCAAGCAGTTTCTCCAACGCCTTGCGCGGTAAATCGGTCATCTCTTGCGCGACATCCAGCACCGGCCGGCCTTCTTTATAGGCTTTTTTTGCGATCTTGGCGGCCGCGGAATAGCCGATCACTGAATTGAGCGCTGTTACCAGAATCGGATTACGGTGCAGGCTTTGCTCAAGCACTGGCGTATTGACTTTGAAGGTAGCGATGGCCTTGTCGGCTAGCAGAGTCGCGCTGTTGGCCAACAACTCGATGCTCTGCAAAAGGTTGTAGGCGATGACCGGTAACATCACGTTAAGCTGAAAATTGCCCGCTTGACCGGCGATGGTGATGGTTGTGTCATTGCCGATGACTTGCGCCGCGGCCATCGCGGCGGACTCCGGAATCACCGGGTTGACCTTGCCGGGCATAATGCTGCTGCCGGGTTGCAGCGCCTCAAGTTCTATTTCACCGAGGCCAGCTAGCGGGCCGCTGTTCATCCAGCGCAGATCGTTGGCGATTTTCATCATGGAGGTGGCGGCGCATTTGAGCTGGCCGGACAATTCAACGGCGGTATCCTGCGAGCTGAGGCTTTCAAAAAAAGACGTGTTGGCTTTGAGGCTCAAGCCCGTGCGTTTGCTCAAGTCGGCGGCAAACAGTTTGCCAAACTGCGGATGGGTATTGATGCCGGTGCCGACCGCCGTGCCGCCTTGCGCAATGCAGTGCAAACGTTTTTGCGTATCGCGCAGGCGTTTCTGCGCACTGTTTACTTGAGCACTCCAGCCGGAAAGTTCCTGCGCAAGTTCAATCGGCATCGCGTCCATTAAATGGGTGCGCCCGGTTTTGATGATGCCTTTCAACCCTTTCGCGCGCTGGTCGATGGTTTTCTGCAAATGCGCCAGCGCGGGCAACAACTGTTCGTGCAGCAGCAGCGCTGCGCTGAGGTGAATGGCGGTCGGAATCACATCATTGCTGCTTTGCGCCGCGTTGACGTCGTCGTTAGGATGCACCGGTTCTTTCAACTGGCGCCGGGCCAACGTGGCGATCACCTCGTTGGCGTTCATATTGCTGCTGGTGCCGGAACCCGTTTGGAAAACATCGACTGGAAATTGTTCGTCAAACTGGCCCGCCGCAATTTGTTCGGCGGCGAAAATAATCGCTTTGGCTTTGGGTTTCGACAGCAAGCCCAAATCGGCGTTGACCTCGGCTGCGCTGGCCTTGATTAACCCCAGCGCGCGAATAAAAGCGCGCGGCAATGACAGCCCGCTGACTGGGAAATTATCAACCGCTCGCTGAGTTTGGGCGCCATACAGCGCAGCACTGGGTACCTTCAAGGCGCCCATGCTGTCTCTTTCAATACGCGACTGGGTGAGGTTTTTGCTCTTCGGCTTGTTCGATACTGGCATCTAGTTTCTCAATCGGTTGAGCACGTATTGCAGAATACCACCGCTGAGGAAGTATTCCACCTCTACCAGCGTATCCAGCCGTGATTGCAATTTGATATTGTCCACCGAACCATCGGCACGGGTAATGCGCGCGGCAAAGGTTTGCTTCGGTGTCAGCTTGCCGTCCAGGCCGGTAATGTCGATAATATCGCTGCCGGAAATATTCAGCGTCTTGCGGTTCTGCCCGTCCATAAACTGCACTGGCAATACACCCATACCGACCAGGTTAGAACGGTGAATACGTTCGAAGCTCTCGACGATCACGGCTTTCGCGCCTAACAACAGCGTACCCTTGGCCGCCCAGTCGCGGCTGGAGCCGGTACCATACTCTTTGCCGGCAATGACGACGGTGGGAATGTTTTGTTGCTGGTATCGCATGGCGGCGTCGTAGATCGAAATTGGCGTTGGATCGTCGGGCATGCAGGTGTAGCCACCCTCCGTGCCCGGCACCAGTTCGTTTTTAATCCGTATATTGCCAAATGTACCGCGCATCATGACCTCGTGATTTCCACGGCGCGAGCCGTAGGAGTTGAAGTCTCTGCGCTTAACGCCGTGCTCGGTCAGGTACAGTGCCGCCGGGCTGTCGGCTGGAATGGAGCCGGCCGGCGAGATATGATCGGTCGTGACCGAGTCGCCTAACAGCGCCAGTATGCGGGCGCCTTCAATATTCTTGTTCTTGCCTGCGCTATAGCGGTCTTCAAAGAACGGCGGTAACTGAATATAGGTTGAGTCGGCCGAGAACGCATAAGTGTTGCCCGGCGCTATGTCAATCGCCTGCCATTTAGCATCGCCTTCGAATACCTCGGCGTATTCTTTGGTAAACATGGCCCGATCGATTTTCTCTACTTCAGCGGCGATTTCTGCGTTGCTGGGCCAGATGTCTTTCAGGTAAACGTCTTGCCCGTCTTTTCCCTGGCCGATTGGGTCTTTGCTAAGGTTGATGCGCGTGCTACCCGCCAACGCATAGGCGACGACCAGCGGCGGTGACGCCAGCCAGTTGGCTTTCACCAGCGGATGAATGCGCCCTTCGAAGTTGCGGTTACCCGACAATACGGATGTGACCACCATGTCGTTGTCGTTGACGGTATTGTGAATCGGTTCCAGCAGTGGGCCAGAGTTACCGATACAAGTCGTGCAGCCGTAGCCCACCAGGTTAAAACCCAGTTCGTCGAGGTAGGTGTTGAGGCCGGCTTTCTCGAGATAGTCGGTAACGACTTTGGAGCCTGGGGCCAACGAAGATTTAACCCACGGCTTACGGGTCAGGCCTTTTGCAACCGCTTTCTTCGCGGCCAAACCAGCGCCGAGCATAACGGCGGGGTTCGACGTGTTCGTGCAGGAAGTAATAGCGGCCACGACCACATCGCCGTGGTGCATGCTGAAGTTCTCGCCTTGTACCGCGAAGTCTTTGTCCAGTTGGCCTTCCTTGCCGTCGCGTTTGATAAAGTCTTCGATCGCCTCTTTCATGTCGCTTAACGGAACGCGATCTTGCGGCCGTTTCGGGCCCGACAGATTCGGTGCTACCGTGCTGATATCCAGCTGCAGCGTGGCGGCGAAATGGGGTGCCGGAGCGTCGCTGTTGCGCCACATACCCTGCGCTTTGCAATACACCTCGACCAGGGCAAGCGTGTCTTCATCGCGGCCACTCAAACGCAGGTAGTCTATGGTTTTTTGGTCGACCGGGAAAAAGCCGCAAGTCGCTCCGTATTCGGGTGCCATATTGGCGATGGTGGCGCGGTCGGCCAGTGGCAAAGTGTTCAGCGCGCTGCCGTAAAACTCTACAAACTTGCCGACCACACCGTGTTCACGCAGCATTTGTACCACGCGCAGCACCAGGTCAGTGGCGGTAATACCTTCCTCTAACTCACCGATTAATTCGAAACCGACGACTTCCGGAATCAACATGGAAATAGGCTGGCCCAGCATCGCCGCCTCGGCTTCGATGCCGCCCACACCCCAGCCCAGTACACCCAGGCCGTTGATCATGGTGGTGTGGCTGTCGGTGCCGACCAGGGTATCGGGGTAGGCGAGCAACTCGCCGTTGACCGTCTCGCTCCAGATGCCCTTGGCCAGGTATTCGAGGTTCACCTGGTGGCAGATGCCAGTGCCTGGTGGCACCACGCGGAAATTATTAAATGCCTTTTGGCCCCATTTTAAAAATTCATAACGCTCCTGGTTGCGTTCCATTTCCAGTTCAACGTTTTGCCAGAATGCCGTTTTGCTGGCAAATTCATCGATCACCACCGAATGGTCGATCACCAGATCAACCGGTGACAAGGGATTAATCTTCTCCGGGTCGACATTGGCCCTGGCCAGCGCGGCGCGCATGGCGGCCAGGTCAACGACCGCCGGTACGCCGGTGAAGTCTTGCATCAGCACGCGGGCAGGGTGGTAGGCAATCTCCTGTGGATTGCGTGTTTCGCCACTTTTGGCAATGGCTTCGATATCGTCGGCGCTGCAAGACACGCCGTCTTCGTAACGTAACAGATTTTCAAGCAACACTTTGACGGAATTTGGCAGACGGTTGATATCGGCCAGTTTGGTCAGCGCGCTGGCTTGCAAATTGTAGTAGCCATAGGTTTTGCCGTTCGCCTCCAGCGTTGCATAGCTGTCGAAACTGTTTTTACTGAGTTGCTTCATTTAAATTCTCCATTGCGCTTAGCCGATCGGTTAATTATTGTTCAGTCTGCGTCGTTAACGTGGCCGCAATGAGCGCTTACGCCAGCTTAAAGGGTTGATGCTTATATTATCGGCGCAGATTATACTCCTGCCTTGGTGTAGCGGCTATTAGGGCCTGCTA
>CAZJDL010000097.1:0-16218 GCA_964544755.1 uncultured Pseudomonadales bacterium
TGACGAACCAACGCACGAGGATTTTATCAGTTTTGAACTCCGAAACTTGAGTTAAGGATGAACTGCCGGTATTAATAACTGACGTTGTACTGGTTGAAACGATTTGGACACTAACAGGCGAGCGCTACAAATTTGGCAAAGCGGCAATATATCGTGTTGTAAGGTCACTCATTGGTGACGGCGGGTTCGTGTTTGAAGATTCTCAGGTAGTATGGTCAGCTTTAAAGGACTATGAAAACGCCAACGTTATCAGAGGCAAAAGCCTGGATTACGCCGATGCGTTAATTGCTAACAAAGCGCACTTCATAGCCGAAAGCGAAGGGATGATATTGTCAGGCTTTTATAGCTTCGACAAAGCCACACGACAATTAGGCGGCAAAACACCAAAATGAATAGCGATAGCGAGGATCATTATTTCACGACTTCTGCAGCGAATAGCCGGTCAATCGACCCGTGCCAGACCCACAAGAGGAGCTGTCTAGCGCACGACTTTTATCAATTGCCCCGCTTCGGGTTCACCTCTGGGATAAGCACCATTTAACAATCGCAATTCCTCTTCGGGAAATTTTTTCAACGGGCTTTGACTGGCCAACTGTGCATACGTAAGCCCTTTGTCGGCGCGTACGTAGGTTATTTTATGCGACAAGGCCCGCGCTTTATCCTCTTCTTGCAGCGGCCGAAAGCTTTTGATGCTGGACAAAAACAGCGTGTCGTAAAAACTGTTTAGCGCCGTATTGTCAGCCTGCGCGGTAAATATAAAAGCCCGCGCGCGATGGTAAATCACCGCCACCCGCTGCGGCGGCTTGCCGTCTTTGCCAGGCATGACACCGGTAAAGCCACTCAGACCGTAGTCGTCTAGTTCTTCCGTGGCGCTCAGGTTTGCCAGTTTTAAGTTGTTTTGCATGAATTCTTTCGGTGTCAGTTGTTTATCAGCTTTCTGAACCCGCAACTGAATGACCGCGCGGTCTTTTTCGCTGTGCGCCTGAATCACGCCGCCACGGCTTTGAACCTGCCAGCCGCTGGTAAACGCCAGGGTGAAATCCAGCCGTCGATTGTAGTAGCGGTTTCCTATGGTGACGCTGGCCAGGGTTTCATCGGAGAACTTCAGGTTTTCAATATGGCGCTGGAAGGCGCCATCGTCGTCGTATGGTACAGCGCCTGCCGTGGTATCACCGGCCTTCTTGACGACGTTGCGCAAACGCTGGTCGTTGCGCGGGTGGCTTGAGAATAGACCATGATAACCCCGATATTTTTTGCCCGTTTCCTTCGCCTTGCGGCGCTCAAAATTTTCCTGGTCTTTCAGCACACCGATCACTTGAACCATCGCTTGTGGATCGTAACCGGCCGCGCCAATAAGTTTTGCGCCCACCTCGTCGGATTCCAGCTCCATATCACGACCGTAACCGCTGACCACAGCGCTGCCCAGGGTTGAGCCTACATCTTGCGTTACACCGGCCACCGTGCTGCTGCCCGTTTGATAGCCCACGATGACCGCGGCGACCGTTGACAATACCTTGGAAATGTTACCCGCGCTTTTCTGCTTCGACGCATGTTTCTCTGTGATGTGGCCAATTTCGTGCGCTAAAACGGCCGCCAGTTGCGCCTCGGATTGCAGATACGCCAGCAAGCCGCGGTTGATGTACACATAGCCACCGGGCAAGGCAAAGGCGTTGATGGTTTGACTGTCCATCACGGTAAAATGCCATTCCAGTTTTGGCCGCGAGCTTTTTGCCGCGAGCCTTTGCCCAACCCCTTGCACGTAGGCCTGCAATTCGGCGTCGGCATACGGTGGTGTTTGCGCGATGATTTTCTCGTGCATCTCCTTGCCGATCTTCACTTCCTTTTTTTCTGACATGGCGGCGGCATGGAGCGGAAAAAACACTAACGCCACCAGCAGCACGCACAATAATGCAAAGGGAGTGCTCCCCGGGCAAGAAATGCTCCAGCGCGTGACGGCTAGTTCGCCAAACGGCCCGCCAGCTAGCGCGAATGTTGCACTGTTATATCTGATCATTATCTCCAGCCCCCTAACCGGTCGGCGCGGAGGGAAACATTGCCTTTATCTGGTTCGCCACTCCATTGCACACCGACGTTTTAACCCTGGCAATCAGTGGTACGGGTATGATGATTGCTGGCATGAACGACGCACCCTCGGCGTTTGCGCTAATCTCGGCAACCGACGCCGGCTCTTCTATATCCCAAATGGAAACGGTGTAGGAGGATTCATCATCCCAGGTACCAAAGCCCAGGCAACCACCACCGCCCGGCCCTACCGCACAGGAAATCGAACCGGCGCTATCGGTGCGCTGGGTCGAACCGTCTACCCATACAATATATTGCACGCCCAGCGCCGAAACTTTCTCGGCAATCACTTTATCATCGAGTAACCGTTTTAAGCGTTGTGGTTGCATGGGCGCGGTGCGCGGCTCGAACCAGGGGTACAGTTCGTTCATAAAATCGTGTTCGGTGATCACATTGATACCGCTCTTGCCGGCGGCAATCTGTTTGCCAATACATGAAATAATCCACGGCTCGGTTTCGTAATCGCTGGCGTGCCGGCGCCCGATGATGACGATGGATTTGTCGTGCGAAAACTCAAACTCCTGTTTGCGAAACTCATCGATGGTGGTGTTGGTACAGGCACTCAAAGAGATGAACAAGATAGCAATAAACACCGCACCACGTATTGTTGGCGGGGAATCAACAGGGATTTTATTTTGCATATCGTCACCCACGCTGTTAGTTGGCGGTCTTGGCCGCGCTACTGGTCGCCAGGTCTTTCGCCAGCCAATCACGAATTTCGGGTAGCTGGGAAAAACCGGTAATAAACGCCGCGCCACAGTCGCGCAGCGCGACCAGGGTGGCGAGCTTCACTGCTTCGGTTTTAGACTTTAAAAATTTGGTCGGGGTCTTGCCATACACCGGGACCACCCAAGTAGCAATTTCTTCGCCGTCGGCCGCCTTTATAGAAAACTGGTATTTGATCCAGATTTCGTAGACGTTCACCTTGGTCACCCGCGGCGTGGAAAACTGAAACTCCAATACCTCCGGCACCAGCAGCAAATCAATCTCGCTAGAGGGCGCATCCAATGCCGCCGCATCAACGGTTTTCACCGACTCGAACAAGGCGCCAAAAACGGTGCGCATGAGCTGCGTTTGCGCCGCGCCGATGTCGACCCTGAACTTTGAACGTTTTTTCTTTTTCTTTTTCTTGTTGGTCCGCTTAACAGGCTGCTCGTAGGTGTAATTCTTGAATTCTTCGGGATAGTGCACGCCGAGTCGCAACGCTAACGGTTCAACCAACGGCTCAGGGAAAGTCGCGGGCGGACTAACGACTACGTTGCTACTGCAGGCAGGCAGCAAAATAGACGCCAGCACGATGATGAGTAATTGTTTTAAGGTTCTCTTACTTCGCACGGTCACCTTACCTTCTTCCACGGTTTGACCACAATTCAGCTCACTTGATCGGCACGGAAAGAGTTATTTAGCATAACCCCCTATCCGGCGAATGTCGCGGCCTTTTTTCAGTCCCGGTAGTCGTTTAAGCCGACGAATGTACCACCATTGCGATACGTCATCTCGCGCATCAACGCGGCAAAGCGCATCGCCGAGACCTGAAAACGCGGTTGATTTGCGAACAACACCGGGAATCCAACTGCATGAATTCTAACCAGGCGTTTGCCGTCCTTATCCACGCGATTAAAGCGATCGATCGTGGTCATCACTTCCTCGATCGAGCGGCCGGTGAAATCGTCACCGAACACGTACAAACTGATTTTTTTATCGCTGGCGTAGAACGTGCGAATGGCGGTGGTAACGCCCTCCACCGGGCTGCTGTTGCTAAACGGGTTCCAGCTACTCAGGCGACTGATGATCGCTCGGCGACGCCCCGGCGTGTCCGGTATCCAGCGACCGCGGTAGTTCGAAAACATGTAGTTACCCATGTCGTTCATGATCTGTATGCCTTTTACCTTGGGGTAAATATCCAGCGTGGCGATCAATTCCTTTTGCATACGCGACCAGGCGTAATTAAACATGGATCCGGAGGTGTCGATAATGAAAACCAGATACTCGCTGTCGACAGGAATACCACCAATCAGTTCGTTGCTGCGCTTGAAATCGCTGCCCAACAGGCGTTGCATTTCCGCGCTGAGGCGCTGCCGGGCGGCGGCCAACTTACCTTCGAAAATCGCGGCCACGCTGGACTGGTCAGCAGTCGCTGAGAACTCGCCTTCAAGATCGCTCATGTCGCCCTGCAGTCTCGCCACTTTGTCTTGCAACTCCGACAGTTGTTCACGTTTCGCGATCAAGTCCCTGTTCCGCACTTTGGTTTCGCCGCGCACGGCAAACAACTGCGTCTGTAGGTCGCTGACGCTGCCCTCCAGCTTGCGGGTGCTGTCTTCCAGCACAATGGGTTGCACGACTTTGGTGATCATCAACAACAATATGATCGCGCCAAAGCCGCAGCAGATGACATCCAGAAAGGATATATTGAAATCTTCGCCCTGACGCTTTCCAAGCTTCATGGCCAATCCGGTGACGGGCTAAGAAACGAACCGTTGGTTGTTTGCGCCAGCTTCCAAAACGCCCCGGCCGCCAACGGATCGCCCTCCATTGGCGCCAGTATGACGTTGACGGGAATACCGCGCGGCAGCTGGCCCAATGCTCTGTTGAAAAGCTTGAACCGCTGCTCACCAGTGACCGTTCCGGTGCTTGTCAGTTTCTCACCCTGGGTCGGCAAACCATCGGTAATAAGCAAAATATTGTCCGGCAGTGGTGAAAAGTCGTTAATGCTACTGAACAAGTTCTCCAGGCTGGTACCGCCGCCGGGCACCATGCTTTTTATGTGATCCACCACCTGGTCGAGCTGCTGACGATCGCTAACGGCCAGCCACAAACCGTCGGTCTCGGCGATGGCCGGTTCCGCATCGGTGTTGAAAGTGTACACCTGGTACTCGCTGTCTCGCGGTAGTTGCGCCGTCAGCCAATCAATAGTGCGCACAGCACGCTGCCACTTAACGGCCTTGCGCTTCACCTGATCGGACATATTACGCATGCGAATAACATTCACCACACGGCGGTTGAGCATGCTGCTCGACACGTCTAACAGAATCAATATGCGTTTGCCGCCCAGCTTAAGCCCGGTCAAGTATTGCCGGTCACCTTCGCCGGCAACTGCGCGCGCGCTTTTACCTTCGTTGTCTTGCGCCTCGGCTTGCAGGCGCTTTCGCTCTTCTTCCAGCTTGCGCAGGTCGGTTTTCAGTTTTTTCACATGCTCTACCCGCGCCAGCGCGGAGTCATCCAGATTGGCCAATTCTATTTCCAACTTATTGATTTCATTTATTATTTTTCGAGACTCTCCTTCGGCATCGACAACCTGCTGGTCGATAACGTCGATGGTGTTTTTCGTTTGCGCCAGGTTTTCTTCGCCCTCAAGTATCTCCTCTTCGAGCAGGCTGACTTCGGCTAGTATGTCTTTATTGATGTCTTGCGCATGGACTTCACTGGCGTGATCGATAATCAAGAATATCAATATTACCGCGCCGAACCCGCACGACATAACGTCGAGGAAAGCCAGGTTGAAAGTGGTAAAGTTACGTCTGCGTGCCATGCAGCGGACTCACTTCAATCAAGTATGCCTGCGCGCCGCCTTGAACAAGACTCAGACGGTCGCCTTTTGCCAGCCGCTGCTCCCGCTGCGCTTCCGCGTCGTTGACGAAAATGGTCGAGGCAGGTTCCACCAAAAGCCAAACCTGCCCCTGTTTTTTTAGCAAGCGAGCCTGTGCAGCCTCGGTTTTGTGCGCCGCCCAGTCAAGATCACCATCACCATTGACTTGCAAATAAAGCGCATTGGAATCTAACGAATAGGCCGTGTTGTCAACGACAATATGCGTCGCGCGTGGCTCTGGGCGTGCGCTAGCTTGAGCCTCTGCTTGCCGGCAGACCGTTGCAGGTAAGCGCGTAATAAAGGGTAAGTTGGCATCGTTCGAACGGATGAGATGTGCATGGCGCCAGCACGCGTGCGCGACGGCGCCTTGCGGCACAGGAATACAATGGTCTACCAGCTCGGTAAAACCCGGCAAGCCGAGCAAGCGCTGGGTGACCAATGTGCACTGCGATGCATCGGCCAGTTCATCGGCGCGCGCCTGCATTCGCCGCTGTAGCTCTCGTACCGGGCCAAGAAAACTGGTGCGCGGCAATTTGGCTTTGTGCACCGTATTACCCTGTGGAATCTCAAACACGAATTCCTGCGCCTCCGGCGCCTGCTGCAACCATTCGGGTAAGGCGTCGTAAAGTATCTGCTCGCTGCGTGCATCGTGCAACGGGTCGAAGCGGCACTGCTGAATAAACGCATCGGCGATCAAGTGGGAGAATTGGTTGAATAACGCCAGCATGCCCCCTCCTTCAACGATACGCGCCGCTTTGCGCGCGACGCTGCCATCGTCGCTGACACTAAAAGACGTCACAACAGCCTGATGCAATTGCATGTCGATATGCACGCCCGCGCCGGCGAGCTCAACGCCGGCCGCCGCGGCGACCGCGAGATCAACCAGACCCACCGCATCGAAGGGACATTGTTGGGCAATACCCAGCAGCACGGCCAGTTGCTCACGCTCAAAGCTGGCCGGCACCGCGAAAATCACCTGTTCCGGCTCGCTCGCCAACTGGTGAATATGTTGCAAATGCTGATAAGCCAGGTCTGCATGATGGCGGGCCAGGTTGCTTTGTTCGGCCAGGGGATTCATACCCAGCTGCTGCCAGAAGCGGTTATTGATTTGCCGCGGATGCAGCCGCGCCGCTGCTTGAGCGGATTTGCCAACCACGATTTGCACGCCGTTGAGCAGCGCATAACCAGGGCTTTCCACATACAGACCGGCGTCAACGGTGCTGAACAGACCGCTGTCGTTGAGCTCAATAACACAGGTGCTCATCGCCGAACCCCTAACGAACCTGCAAGTGGTACATGAGATTTGTATCGCAATATTGCTGGCTATCGAGCACCAGTCTATCTTGTAACAGTTGTACTTGCTGCATCAAAAACATGACCACAATGCTGATCACCAGCGCAATAAACGTGGAATTAAAAGCCACGCCCAGGCTCGCCGTCACCCCGGCTATGTCGCCCTCAACCGCCTGATGCGCCTGCCCTAACGCCGCACCAATACCGCGCACTGTGCCAATAAAGCCGATAGATGGAATCGCCCAGGCAATATAGCGTACCATCGCCAACTCCGAGTCCAGCCGCTCAGCCTCGCTTTCGCATGTTTCCTTTATGGTCGTCGCCGCGTCCTGGATACTGCGCGTCGAGCCAAACCTTTGTAACGCGGTCAGCAAGGCCCGCGGCAACAGGCAATCACGTTCGTCTTCCGGCAAGGCTTGCAGTGCACGCGAATGCTCGCGCGCATCCTCCGGCAGAATACTCATGCCCGGTGAAATAGTCAGCAAGCGCTTTTGTAACAAGGCGCGCTGACGCAGTATGCGCCTTGCCTTAAACGCCATGATGGCAATCGCCCAGCACATGAGAATAAAACAGGTTTCCTGTTCGTAGTCTTTTAACACGACATACAGAGAGCGCGACGGCACATAAGCACCACCTTGCGCTTCCAGCTCGGCTTGCTGTTCGAGGATAGCTTCGGCATTGGGCCGGATGGCGCCAACATATAGGGTATGTACCACAATCACTGACAGCAGCAGCGCGAAGACCTGGAACACAAATTCATTCGCCAGAACGTTTTTCATTGAATGCATGTTTTATTCAATACACTACTCTAGATATCGACTGGAAAGGAAACCGACAAATCTTCGGATATTTCCTCACTGGGTTTGAATATTTCCGGCGCGTCCTTTGGGCTTTTGGCGCCGGGTTTGGGTTTGTTTTTTCGGCTTTCGTCCGCCACCGCAGCGCTTTCCTCTTGTTTAACCGCCGCCGCCTTCTTTTCTGACTGCGCAAAGCTGTACCCCACTGGCAGCAATAGCAGTGGCAGGCAGAGGGCTACCGTCATTCGTTTCACCAACATCACTCTCACTCGGCATTGCGCGCAATACGAAAGCCAACATCGTCGCGCGCCTTGTCGCCGTAATCACGAAAAGACAAGCGTAATTCAACCGGCGAACCGTGGCGCCAACTGGAGCCGCGCATCACATGAAACTTGCCCTTCTCCGGTCCCGTCGGGTTCAGCTCCGGCTTGTCGCTGACGCTGCGCAGCTGGCCATAGTAATCGCCGATCCATTCGGCCACATTACCTGCCATGTCATACAGCTTGCTCTTATTGGCTGCGAACGAACCCACCGGGGCGGTCACCGCAAAACCGTCGTTATACTTCGCGATGGTTTGGCCTACCAGATAAGACGCCGAATGATCGGCAAAGTTGCCGGCTTTTTCCGGCGGTGGCAGCTTAGTACCCCAGGAATACTTGAGCATGCCGGTAGCGGTTTTTCGCGCCGCCCAGGCCCATTCGGCCTCGGTCGGCAGGCGATAACCGTTCACGTCATGGTTAACGCCAACCCGCTCTTCATCTTCGACAGTGTACACCGGTTGCAGTTTGTCACGTTCGCTGAGCCAGTTGCAAAAGCTTACCGCTTGCAACCAGGTAACTCTCACCGCGGGCTGCTGATCGCCATTTAGACTCTTGTCTCCCGCCCGGCCCGACGAATGCTCCTCTTTGAACTTTCTAAACTCCACATTGCTCACTTCCGTCATCGACATATAAAACGGTCGCGTCAATTCGACATTGCGTATCACCTCGTTGGCGCGCCGCCCGGGTTCGCGCCTCGATGCCCCCATCGTAAAACTGCCAGGACGCAGAAGCACCATTTTCTGCCCGGCTGCCGTGCTAATGACTGACGGTAAAGTCTGCAGCTTGGCCTGTTGCAGTGTAACAAGGGCGACGTCGACCCGCAGCGGAAAGCCAGGCTTCGGTGTGATCGTGGTTTCAAACGGCTTATAGCCCGTTTTGCTTACCCGTATTTTGTGTGTTTTCGCGGCCAGTTTTAATGTCGCACTGGCGCTTTTCTGCAGTACGCCATCAACACGCAGTTGGGCATCGGCCGGCTTGCTGGCGATTCGAATTTCGCCGAGCAGGGGTTTGAACACCACGCTAAGTTTTTGTTGTTCGCCGGATTGCAGGCTTATCTGCCGGCTGGTTTTCTGGTAGCCGGTTTTGAACAGTTCGATTTGGTACTGCTTGCCGGGATTCAGGTCAAGCCGCAGCGGCGATTGGCCGCGAAAAACGCCGTCGACCAGAATGCCGGCCTTGGCCGGTGTCGTTTGCACTTGCAGCACCGCGTCGGCTTTTTCAAGCACAACATCCGTCAGCTGTTGCGCCTTGCCTGGCTCTGCTTCCAGTTCAGCGGTCCAGGTTTTGTAGCCTGCAAGTTGTATTGCCAGCGTGTGCTTACCTTGCAGCACCTCGGCTTTTGTCGGTGTGTTACCATGCGGCTCGCCGTCCACGGTCAGCGTGGCGCCGCTCGGTATGCTATCGACAGAAACTTCGGCCCAGGCCGGCTCTAATTCAAAGGATCGTTGCACCGCATTGCCGCCCCCCTCTAGCGTTATCTGCTCGACATAAGGCAGATACCGTTGGACTCGCAACTGTAGCTCATATTCACCGCCTGCCAGCTCAATATTCTCCTGCGGTGTAGCACCCATGTCCTGACCGTCGATAGTGAGCGCAGCACCGGCTGGCGTGCTGGCTATCTCCAAAGTATCAGGCAAGCGCCGCAATTCGAATTCAAACTGCTGGCGCTCCGCGGTGGCGACGGTGAAGCCTTCCTCTAGCGGGTAGTAGGCCTTGTGGCTTGCCTGCAGTTGATAGTCGCCCGGCCGCAGCAGGTAGCGCCGTCCCAACTTGATCGCCATGCCGCCTGACAGGGTGTAGCTTACGTCATCCGGGTCGATGTTGATTTGAATCGACTTTGCGGTAAACAGGAACAACAACACCAGCGCCGCCGCCAGACCGGCAACCGCCACAATAACAAGTGCAGGTTTAAGCCGCGCGCGACGCTGAACCGCACCCGCACCGGCCGGTTCGAAGTGCGCCGGCTCGATGACATCCGGCACGGGAGTGTGCTCTGGCCCCTCCGGCAGTTTAATGGGTTCGTTCATGCCAGCACGTCCCCGGAGGGCTCAAATTTTTTCAACACATTTGACAACAACATTTTTAGCCTGGCCGCCGGGTTCAATGCGAAATTCCTTGCGCACATCACGATATCGCTCGCGACTGCCGACCGCAACATAGCTACCGGGTTTCAAACTCAGCTGTTGCTCCGTAAAGGCGCCCAAATGCTTTACCCGTAGCACGGTGACGTCGGTGACGTTGTCTGATTCGAGTTGCACGGCAATAGGAATCTGTGACTCGCGCAATTGCCGGGCCAGGGTTTCCAGTTGTTGGGCTAATCGCGGCCCCGGTTGACTGATGGTTTGCGCCTTGTTATACAATGTTTTTGCGGCCCGGTAAATCGACTGACTCGCCAACCGCTCGGGTTTTGCAATTGCCCGTTGCAAGGCTTTGTCTAACCTGGCGCGCGTTTGGGCGCGTTGCAGTTTCTCTTGCACCGCTATTAGGTTTTTATCCACCTTTAATGCCGCAGTGTAGCTATCCACCGCCGCAGTCCATTTTTCCTGCTGCTCCAATTGTTCGGCACTGCGCATGGAGCCGCTAATTTTCTGCAGGCCAAATTGCGACCGGGCTTGGGCCAGGGCTTCCTCGGCTTCGGGCGCACCGGCTCTGACTTTTAGCGCGCGCTGAAAAGCGGTGATAGCGCTATTATGCTGGCCGGCGCTCAATGCCTGATAGCCGCTAGACATTAGTTGTGCAAATTCGTCGCCCTGCATTTTACCCTGCACACGCTTGATGCCTTGCTGCACCGCGTCGGATTGCGCGTCAAGTTTGAGCGCCTGCCGGAATTTTTGTATAGCCGGACCATGTTGCTTATCCTTTTCCAGCGCTTCGGCATCAGCCAGCAGAGACAATACATCGTTCAGGACGGCGGTGCGCTGCAAGCCCGCTTGTGCGCTTTCGTCGTCAGGATCGATACGCAAGGCCAGCTCGAACGCGGCCGTTGCCTGCTCGGCATTGCCGGCGCCAAGTGCCGCCGTCCCATCCCGCAATGCCTGTTCGATAGCGGCTTCGGCGGAGGCCAGCAAGGTATCCAGCGCCTTGACCCCGGCCTGGTAGGCGGCGGTGGCGGCTTCGAAGTCTTGCCCCCGGTAGAGTTCGTCACCCTTTTGCGCGTGCTGCATGGCACGCTGAAAGTCTTCCGCGGCCCAGTCCTGCACGCTGCGTTCTTCCAGTTCAAACTGCCGTTCGAGTAATGGCTCGAGTACCGCCTGCGCTGCTTTGCGCTCTCTGGCCACTTGAGCTTCCTGCCATGGGCTGCGCTGCTCCCCTTTGCCCGCTGCCGGGCGCAGGCTTGAAGCTGCGCTTTCGACGGGCGCGGCAGTGGGTTTGCTTACCAGACGCGGCAATAAAAATACCACGGCCAGCACAGCGCAGAGCAACAGGCTAAAAAGACCTCCCAACACGAACGCCGTGTTGTCTGATACGTTCTTTTGTGGCGGCTGCGTGGCATCGGCAGGCGTGCTTAAATCCAGCACGGCGGGGGTGATCTGTTCGAACGAGTCGGCGCTATTATTAGCGCCAGGGACGATAGCTTTATTGTGATCTGCCACCATGGAAATGCGCTGCCTGCTCAGGAACCGGCAGCGCCGGTGCTAACATCTCCAATTTCCTCGGAGTATATGTCTCTGAGAATTTTGCGCCATTGCTCGTATTGGTCGCTTACGGTACCGGATAGCGTGACGGTGCGATCGTCCAGGTCAATCACTTGTGGTTCGATTTCAGCGCCCAGCGACGAACCCAGCTCCTGCAATGCTTCGGCGTGAATTTCCGCTTCCTTGTGCTTGTCGATCGCGCTCTTTATTAAATAGCCACCACCGAGCACAGAAACCACGCCGGCCTGGCGAGCCGAGCCGTTACTACCGCCGGCGGCGACTATGCCGGCGATAATTGCTGCGACACCGCCTATTGTGCGCATCCGCGAAGAGCGTTTCAGCTCCTGCAGCGCGATGATTTCTTCATAACTCTCCGCCCGCCAGTCAAAATAGGGAGAATTCATTTGCCGCGAGAAGGAACCATAATAATCTTGCAAGGTATCGACAAACAAATAATCGCGCTCACGAATCTTGCTCACCCTTTGCAGCATTGGGTTCAGCTCGGCCGGCAAGCGCTGCACTTCATAAATGCCTTTCCTGTTTTTTTTCAGATGGCCACCGAACGCCTCGGGAGAAAAGTCTTGCGCAAACTTGAGCTCACCAACGGTACGCACATTACTGAGCTGCCTGGGTTTGAGTCTGTTACGGTAGCTGGCGATATCATTGGCGATGCGGTTGTACAAATCCTGGAACGGGTCGCCAGCCAGGCCACGGCTCTTTTGATAACTATATTTGCTGGTATCTTTTTCGTATTTTCTTTCGAACCATTGTTTGCCGGTAACGTCTTTCACGTTAATTAATAACGCCATCGACTCGCCGTCGGAGCGCAGTATCTTGCCACTGACCCGCACATCAACTGCTGCCATATCGGCCGGCACTACCCGCACCGCGCCCCAATTGGCGCTGGCTTGCATAGTGTTCATTAATATTACCGGGAAATACCGAGCTTCGGCCTGCCGCACCTCGGGATAAACCGTAATGTCGTTTTCCTTCACGTCGTCCAGACCCGGATCAAACAGGTTGATACCGACATCAAGCAAGTGCTGCTCGGCTATCTCCTGCTCGGCGGACTCCAGCGGTGTGACCGCGGTAGACTTTACTTTGGTCGTGGAGCAGCCACCCAGCAGGAGACCACCCAACAACAACACCAGCAAACCTAAACGTGACATCAATACCATAGTCAATACACCTGTTCGTTGTTACTTTCCCTTCTTGTACTTCCGATATTCATCCCAAAGTTTTTCACGCAGTTCGGGGTCGGTCTCGCGCTGCGCCGCTTCCCGAATTTGACGAGCAACGACGTCGTCGTCGGAACCGTCTGGTATGTCCGCCGGTACGGTATCGGCACCTGCATGCTGATAGTCGCCCTTACGATTCGAGCCACCTTGCGCCGGCTGCGTGCCGCCGCCGTTGCTATTTTCGCTGCCGTCACTGCCTGCTTGTTGCGCGCTACCGCTGCCAGGCACTCGTGGCGCCGCAGGTATGACAAAGCCACCATCCAGGTCTTCACCTTCATCATCCAGCGCTTCATCCGACTCGTTGTCGCCGCCGTCGGTGCGCGCGTTGTCGCTACTCTTAACCGCGTCGCGTTCCGCAAGAATCACGCCGTCAAACGTTCCCAGCGCGCTGTCGAGCTCGGCGTTTAACTCACCCAAGCGGTCTGCCGCGGTACCGCCTCTGTTTTTCCCGCTAGCCCCGGCAGACGTAGAGCCACCATTTTCACTGCCGTTGCCGGCTTGCCGCCCACCAGCCCCATCGGTAGCACCGGCGTCCGGCTGACCGGAATCAGCGCCATTTTGCGCATCAAACACTTCAAACGCTTCCTGCAGTACCTTGTCATCCACCGCTGCTTCCACGCTCAGGTCGCCGCTACTGCCGTCAGACTGATCGCCACCATCGGCGCGGCTTGTTTCTTCGGGTTCTTCGAAGCTGACATCTTCGGAATTTTCACCCTCGGTATCGACACCGTCCGAATCACTGGAAGCTGTTTGATCACCCTCGCCGGATTGCTGTCTCGACCGGCTTTTACTACCACCGGCGCTATCGGAGCCGCGTCCGGGATCTGCGCCTGGCGTAGAGCGACTCGCTCCCGGCATGGACGGGCTGGAACCCGGCACTCCGGCGGATGGCATTGAAGAGGAAGATCCGGGCATGGACGCAGAGGAGCCTGGCGTAGCGCCGCCCGACGGCATGGATGGCCCGCCAGAGGCGCCGCTTGAACCCGAGCTTGAGGCGCTCGACGAACTCGATGAGCTGGAGGAAGACGAACTAGACTGCGATTGCGAGCTGGAACTGTTGTTAGATTTACAGCCCGCCAACAGCGCAATGACCATAGCCATCAAACAGCAGCGGATAATACCTTGTGACTTAACCATGATCCTCACCCTCGTCAGCGGATTTTTCAGGCTTGTATTAGTAGCGATAACGGTAGCGTAAATTTTCTGTTTTTACGGCCTCACCATTCTCAAACCTGGGCCGGAATAGCGTCGATTTCAGCGTCGCCAGCGCGCGCCTGCGCATCGACTTCTTCGCTGGACTCGCCTCTATCACTTTCGGGTTACGCACCGCACCGTTGGCGGTGATATCAACATTAACCAGCACGTAGCCCATTGCCTCATCCTTTTCAGCATCCTCAAAGTAGTCGAAGTACGCATTGTTAAAATCCGGCAACGGTACGGGTTTTCCAAACGTATCATCAAGCACCTTCGCAAATGCGGGTTCAGCGGCCAGCTTGGCATACGCTTGTTTATAAGTCTCTTCAGCCGCTTGATTTTTATCGAACATTAAATACCAATCGCCGAGTTGGGTTAGTGCAAGCGCTTCGGCCTCAGGTGGCGCCTTTGCATTATTGGCATACACGGCGATGGACCCATTGATGGCGCGCAGCCCCTCACCAAAACCACTCTGAATGTGAACGACTTTTCTGGTCGTTTCATCCAACACATCTTGTTCCTGTTGCTGGTACGAGGCGAGGTAGTAATCAGCAATGGATCGACCCCGATACTGGTGCGCCAGGCGCAGATCGGCGTTGCCGAAATTAATCTCTATAATACTGGCAGCACGATTAAACAAGCCGCGTGCAGTGACCAGGTGCGCTAACGGATCGGCGCCGAGATTCTGCATGAACGCATACAAATGCCAGCGGCTCAATTTGGTCAAGATAGGTAGTAGCGCCGGATCGTCAGGCCGTAAATTTCGGTCACTCAACTGCATCAGAAAATGATGGCGATCATCCACCGCTTCCCAATCGCCGGCAGAAGCGTGACTGACGATCAGGCGTTCCAGAATCGGAGCGATACTGGGATTGTATAAACCTTCATTGATGCGGTTAACGTGCAAGGCTTGTTTTAACGTTTTGACCGCATCATCGTGGTTGCCAACTTCTTGCTGCGCCAGCCCGAGGTCGAGTAGCGCCTCCGAGAACTGGTTGTGGTAGGCACCGAATTCGCCTTGCAGTTCAGTGACCCGCTTGCGGTAACGCTGAAGCGCACGCAGTGCGTCAGAGTGATCCTCACTTTCTTGCAGCAGGTCTTCTTGCTCGTCAGGACTCGCCGCAACGTCACGCACAATTGCCTTTTCTTGCGACAACGCGGGCTGTTTTTTTGCAGCATTGTCAGCGGCGATCACTGCACCGGCAAATGCGCTAACGGACAGATACAGCAGCGCAAAGGCCGCTTGTACCGGCCTTTGGTTAAGTCCTTCTTTAATGGAACTTCTGGCAGGCAGCATGATGACTTTCCAACCAACCCATACGTATGACCACAGTTGGATTTTAATGTTCCCGAGTAGGCTAATACCGCTGCCAGACCATCCCGATCTGTACAGCGTGCAGTTGCCTAAATGCAATTGCCTAAATTATGCCAGCATTAACGGGCCGAGTGGAAAGAGAGTTAATAGAATGCGAAACACCGCGCAGATTATCCGCCTTGCGACACATAGGCAGTAAATTTTTCGGCTACGTCGGCTATTTGTTGATCAGAAAGAATTTTAGGCTCAGCGATGGACTTGGCTTTAAGGTATATTTCGGCGCAAAACTCAATTTGTTCGGTTAAAGAATAGGCATATGCAATATCCGGGCCGGTGGTCAACGCGCCGTGGCTTTCCAGCAAAACCGCATAGCCACCTTCGAGGTGTTTGAGCGCCGCTGCGGCTAACTCGGCAGAACCAAAAATTGCGTACGGCACACAGGGCACGGTGGAGCGGCCAGCCAGTGCGATCATGTAGTGAATGGCGGGCAGATCCCAACCTAACACTGCCAGCGTGGTGACGTTAGGCGCGTGGGTATGCACCACTGCATTGATGTCCTGCCTTTCTTTATAGCAGTTCAGGTGCATGGCATATTCGGTTGAAGGGCGAAAATTACCCTCAACCACATTGTGCTCCATATCCACTACGACAACATCTTCTGCCCGCATGCCGCCGTACGCCATACTGCTGGGGCTGACAGCAGCCAGCCCCTGCTGCCGGTTGAAAATACTGATATTGCCAGTGGTGCCGGCTGTTAG
>CAZJDL010000098.1:0-15903 GCA_964544755.1 uncultured Pseudomonadales bacterium
GGGATTCAGCGGCCCTTGGAGTGCTGACGAACCTCTATCTGGGGATTTGGGTTATAGTGCCTGATGGCAAACCGAAATGCGAAAGTGTATATAGCCAAACTTCAGCAAAGTGTATATAGCCAAACTTCAGCAAGGTAGAGCATATAAAGATGACCAAACTGACAACCATTGAAATCAGAAAACAATACCTGCATTTTTCGGCGGCGCATTTCACGATCTTTTCCGCCACCGAACGCGAACGCTTACACGGGCATAATTTCAGGGTGGCCGCCAAAGTAACCGGCCCGGTGAGAGACGACGGCCTGTGTTTTGACTACGCCGTTTTTAAAGATATTTTGCGCGCGATATGCGAGCGCTTTAACGAGTACACCTTGATTGCTGAACAATCACCGTATCTGCGGATTGAGTCAGACGAAAAATTCCATTATGTGACGCATAACGCCATTACCATGCCGCTGCTGCGCACTGATACGATACTGTTGCCGCTGCGTAACATTACCATCGAAGAGCTGGCCTCCTATCTTTTAGACGACATGCTCAAAGATAGCGACACGCTGGAAAAGTATTCAATCCAGAGACTGGAAGTGCAGGTCGCATCCGGCCCCGACCAGTGGGCGAGTAGCGAATGGCGGGCTTAAAATTCCAACAACGGACAAGGGAGCTCAAGGCTTGACCGACACGATAGCGGTCAGCGGCTCGGAATTACAGGAACGCCGTGAACGGGTGTTCTTGTTGCTGGCCGGCTTCTTCCTGAGCGCAATGACCCTGCTTAATGTCGTCGGCATTACGCGCTTTATGCAATTAGGGCCGATGTCGCTGGCGGTTGGGGTGTTGCCGTATCCGCTCACTTTCCTGTGTACCGATTTGATCAGCGAACTGTACGGTAAACGGCGCGCGAATTTTCTGGTAACCGTGGGTTTGCTGCTAAACGGCTTTATTTTATTGTGCTTGTACCTGGGGAATTTGATTCCCGCCGTAGCCGTGGAGCAGCAGCCACCGTGGCAGGTGATTCAACTGGCACAGGACATTACGCTCCCCAATGGCGACTTGGTCACCGGTTCGGTCGAACTGTTTGAGCTTATTTATGCCTGCACGGCCGGTGCCGTGTTTGCGTCAATGATTGCCTATATGACGGCGCAATATCTCGACGTTCATCTGTTTCACTTCTGGAAACGCGTGACCAGGGGAAAGCGGTTGTGGGTGCGCAATAATTTCAGCACTCTTATCAGCCAGGCGGTGGACTCGATTATGGTGATTGGCATCACCTTCGGCGCGACTTTTTTGCGTGGCGATATGGCGTTAAAAACGATTTTGTTTCTGATGGGTAGTAACTATCTATTTAAAATGGTGGTCGCGCTGTTAGACACCGGGCCGTTTTATCTATTGACCCATTATCTAAAGAAATACCTCGCGCTGTCGGACGAGGAGCATGAGGAGCACAGATGAAAAAATGCCTGTTAATTACCGGCGCCAGCAAGGGCATCGGTTATGCTACCGCGCAGCGTTTTATTGAGCAGGGCTATAAGGTGATAAATTTGTCGCGGTCGCTTTGCCGCATTGCAAACGTGACTAACCTGCAAATTGATCTAACGGCTGCCGGTTGGGAAGATGCAAACCGATCCGCAATTCTGGCAGCGCTGGGTACTCCCGAGCAGCTGTGCGTTGTGCACAATGCGGCATTGCTTGCGAAAGACAACATCAAAAATGTCAGTACGACCAGCTTACGTAATGTGTTAGAGCTGAACGTTGTGGCAGCGGTTCTTCTCAATCAAATCGTGCTCGACAAAATGATGGCCGGTTCCTCCATCGTCTATGTAGGTTCAACGCTGGGCACTAAGGCCGTTGCCAACGCCTGTTCGTATGTCACCTCCAAGCACGCGCTGATTGGCTTGATGCGCGCCACCTGCCAGGACCTCGCCGGCAGCATGATCCACACCGCTTGCGTTTGCCCTGGCTTTACCAAAACGGAGATGCTGCGCGAACATTTGGGTGACGACGAGCAAGTCTTCGCGGCGATTGCCGCGGGCGTTACCCATAAACGCCTGATAGAACCGGCGGAAATTGCTGAAATGATCTATTTTTGCGCGCAAACACCAGTGATTAACGGGGCGGTGCTGGATGCCAATTTGGGCCAGATTCAGAGCTAGCGCCTTGCACGGGAAGTCTATAAGTAGACAATATAACGATATATGATCTATAATAGACCATACGAGGAAGCGAATATGCCTATTTCGAATAATGCAAAAGCTAATGTCGAAGCGCCGGCAGCGGTGGCGCTTGCCGAGGCGCAAGGCAAAACAGCGCTAAAGGCTGCCTTGAGTATTCTCGGCAAGTGGAACTGCAGCGAACGGGAAAAAATCGCCATACTGGGTGTCGGACGATCCACGCTGCATAAATACCAGGCGCGACCGGAAACAGCGCGTGTGTCGGCGGATTTACTCGAGCGCGTCAGCTACATATTAAATATTCACCAGTCGCTGCGCACTTTATTCGACAACCCGGAGAATATTTACGGCTTCGTACGCAAGCAAAATCAGCACCCTTTTTTCAACGGCGCCACGCCGATGGACGTTATGCGCGGTGGGAGGGTAGCCGGGCTTTATGAAGTGTTTCGTCACCTGGACGCACTGCGTGGCGGTCAATGGTAACCGACCTGGCCGCCTTGCCGCGGGCTACGTTCAAAGCGCAGGTCGGTTACCGACTGATTAACAGCAAGTATCCACCCATCCATTTGTTTAACGATGTTGCCAGCAACGAAGACTTTGATGCTTTGTATGCAGTACAGGCGCTAACCAACCCGCGCCTGCGCCAGGAAGTTGGCGACCTGAATCTGGTGCCGCGCGAGCGTCGTCCGTTTGGCATTCCCGGTTGTAGCTATGCGCTGGGTCCGTTTGTGCATATCAATAGTAGCGGCTCGCGCTTCTCGGCCGGATTGTTCGGCGTTTTTTATGCGGCAGAGACGATTGCAACCGGTATTGCCGAAACCCGCTATCATCAACAGCGTTATTTTCAGGGTGTTGCTGATCTCAAGTACGATCGTATTCAAATGCGTGGTTTGCGCGTTGTATTTTCGGCTTCGCTAGTGAATATTTATTGCCCAAGCGTTGACGCCGATGGTTGGTACAATCCAGACGACTACAATGCGCCACAACAGTTTGGAGCTGCATTGAAGAAAGCCGATGGAGATGGCGTGCTCTACGCATCGGTGCGCGATGACGGTAACCCTTGTTATGCGTTGTTTTCGCCGCATCTTATTAGCATCATTGTGCAAACGGGGCATTACGAATATCAGTGGGACGGCAAGTGCATCACCAGTGTGGTGAAAATTGTGCAGCAATAAACCAATGTTTGACATCGACTACTTGCAGCGAGCCCGAATATGGCATACTCGGTATTGCCGAGCGGGACGCTCTTGAATAAACATCGCGTTATGCCATAAGTATAAGAGTCAGTACGAACGCTGCAGCGAGTTCGAAACTGTAGGGACTGGACAATGAAGAACATTGATGGCCGCGCCTCGGTGCGCGAATATCTGCCAGTGAGCCTGGCGACAGGTCTATTGTTACTATTGGGCGCTGGCTGTCAGCAAGGCGATTCCGTTAGCGTCTACACCAAAGCAGAAGACCTGCCGATTCCCGATCCCGTACTAAAGGCCTGCGTTGTAAAGCATGCGCAGGAGGCGCCAAAACCCGACGCCGGGTTAATTACCAAGCTGCGCTGCTCAAATCCTGAAGGGCAGAAGATAAAAGACCTTACCGGCCTGCAACATTTAAGTAATCTCGAACAGCTGCATCTCGCCCACAACGAAATTGCCGACACGAAAGTAGTTGGTAAAATTACAAAGTTGGTCGCGCTTGACCTGGGTTACAACAACATCAGCGAGATAGATTTCCCCTCTGAAAAAAATACCATTGTGCGACTGAATCTCGACCACAATAAAATCAGTGATCTTGCGTGGCTGACACCTTTTACGCAACTGGAAGTTTTATCCCTGAGTCACAATGAGTTGCTATCGTTGCATCGTGTGAAGCGAGCACCGCAGTTGGAGCAACTCGATGCCAGTCACAACAAGATCAGGGAGGTATCGGTATTAGAGCACATGCCAGCGCTGGAGCAACTGGATTTAGCCAGCAATCTGATTGAGAGTCTGGCCGGTATTGCCAATCATGATGACTTGCGGCATCTAAACCTTGCGGATAACGCCATTGAGAACATCGAGGAATTGAGTGGTCTTACCCACTTGCAGGAACTGGATCTGTCGTCAAACAGCATTGAAAAGCTGGAGCCGCTGAACAAACTGACCGCGTTGCGGCGCTTGCGATTGAAAGACAATAAAATTACCTCACTGCAACCGCTGCGCGGTCTTGCTCAATTGGAATCGCTAAATGTGCAGGGTAATCCGCGGCTAAGCTGCGAATCGGCTGGCGAGTTATTAAAGCTGCTCGGCGCGGATGTCGTTAATTTCGAGGAGTGTGCTGAGTCGGCAGAAGAGAACTAGCACGCCCCCATATTAATCGTTGCGAAAGTACTTGCAGCATAAAGTCGCTTTATACCTGAAATTCATACGTATTTTCCGATAAACCGTGCAAATACATATGCAGCGATTAATACATGCCGTATCGCGTTTCGGCTTGACGTTTACCAGCACCGCACGCGATTACTGTATGCTACATGGAGTTTCAGCGGTTTATTTGATTCAAGTCAATTAGCGCGAGAAGTTTCCAGCTAGATTGACGATATCGCTAGCAGGTTGCAAAAATGCTCAATGCGGCGCGCAAAAAATATCCGGCTTTTATCGCATTAATTGTTGCGCTGCTGGTATTGTTGCTCATCGCTAACAGCGCGGCGTATGCGGCGCCCGCGAAGTCCCCCCGCTTGAACTCGACCCCCATTGTTTACCTGCTAAAAATTGACGGGCCGATTGGCCCCGCCACGAGCGACTATTTCATCCGTAACCTCGAAGCCGCACAGCAACAGCAGGCTCAATTGCTGGTATTGCAGATGAATACGCCGGGCGGGCTGGACTCGTCGATGCGCGATATCATTCGCGCAATTCTCGCCTCGCCCATTCCGGTCGCTGGATTCGTTGGGCCGCAGGGCGCGCGCGCTGCCAGTGCCGGCACTTATATTCTGTATGCCTGCCACATTGCCGCCATGGCGCCAGCCACCAATCTGGGTGCGGCCACGCCGGTACAAATCGGCGGCATTGGCATGCCCGAGCCGGGTGACGCGCAAGAGAAGGATAAGGCAAAAGACGCTAAATCAGCCATGGAGAAAAAGGCGATCAATGACGCCACGGCCTACATTCGCAGTCTGGCGGAACTGCGCGGGCGCAATGTCGAATGGGCCGAAGAGGCCGTGCGCTCGGCCAAGAGCCTGTCTTCGCAGGCCGCATTGAAAAATAATGTGATTGATCTGATCGCAAGCGACGTTGCCGCCTTGCTGCAAAAAATAGACGGCCGTGAACTGGAAATACAGGATCATGCCATCACACTGAAGACCAAATCGGCGCTTATCGAATACCGCGAACCCGACTGGCGCAACCGTTTCCTCAGCGTCATTACCGACCCCAATATCGCCTATATCCTGATGTTGATCGGCGTCTACGGGTTGATTCTCGAATTTTACAATCCCGGCGGCATTATCCCCGGTGTCGTTGGCGCCATCTGTCTGTTAGTTGCGCTGTACGCGTTTCAGATATTGCCGGTCAGCTACGCCGGGTTAGCGCTGATCGGCCTCGGTATTTTGCTGATGGTGATGGAGGCCTTCGTGCCCAGCACCGGTGTGTTGGGCATTGGTGGCGTGATAGCGTTTATTGTCGGTTCCGTCATTCTGATGGATACCGAATCGGAAGGGTTCAAGATTGCGCTACCGCTGATTATCGCGGTCGCCGCATTCTCAGCCTTTGTGCTGGTATTTTTAGTGGGCCTGGCGCTACGGGCGCGGCGCAGCACCGTTGTGTCGGGTGCAGCAGCCATGATCGGCGAAAGCGCCGAAGCGCTGCAAGACTTTGCCCACGAGGGCAGGGTGAGGGTGCACGGCGAGGTCTGGCATGCCGTGACGGAGCAAGCGATGCGCAAGGGCGACACGCTGCCCGTTAAATCGGTAGACGGCTTACAAGTCACCCTTGGTATAAGCGAACGCGGAGAACAATTATGACCTATTTCTCGATGATGCTGATTTTCCTGGTTGCGGTGCTGTTGTTCAGCATGTTTCGCGTGCTACGCGAGTACGAGCGTGGCGTGGTGTTTATGTTGGGGCGGTATTACAAGGTGAAGGGGCCAGGGCTGATCATCATCGTCCCCATCATTCAGCAAATGGTCAAAGTCGATTTGCGCACGATCGTACTCGATGTGCCGACCCAAGATGTGATTTCGCGCGATAACGTTTCGGTCAAGGTTAATGCCGTTCTATATTTTCGTGTTGTTGATCCGCAAAAAGCCATTATCAATGTAGAAGACTTTTTGGGAGCGACCAGTCAGCTGGCGCAAACAACGCTGCGTTCGGTGCTTGGCCAGCACGAACTGGACGAAATGTTAACCTCGCGCGAAAAACTCAATGCCAGCATTCAGGAAATTCTCGACAAACAAACCGATGTCTGGGGCGTCAAAGTATCGAATGTCGAAATCAAACATATCGATCTGGATGAGAGCATGATCCGCGCGATCGCCAAGCAGGCCGAAGCCGAACGCGAGCGGCGCGCCAAGGTCATTCACGCCACTGGTGAACTGGAAGCGTCGGAGAAGCTGCTGCAGGCAGCCGATATTCTTGCCAAACAACCGCAGGCCCTGCAGTTGCGTTATCTACAAACTCTGACGCAAATAGCCGGTGAAAACAGCTCGACGATTGTATTTCCAATGCCCATCGATATTGCAGACGCGTTGAAAAAAGTGTTGCCGACGTAAAGAACCCAAGGCCAAACGCTATAAATCTCTCGCATAAATGCGGTAACGCTTGTATGCGACGCCGCCGATTGCTTCGATAATGTTACGCATGCCGTCGTTGTCTTCCAGAATCCACGACAGCTCGACTTGCGTGATACCGCGGCGGATCAATCCCTTGCGCACGGCGTCGATCACTAAAAATGCCAGCGTTGGGCCCAGGCGTAAATGTTGATATTCCTTGCGCACGCCCATCAATGGAATGCGAGCGCTGTGGGGGTAGCGAATCTTCAAACGCCAGAGTAACCTGGCCCAGCCGAAAGGCAACAGGCGCCCGTTTAAATCGCGAATAACCTCGTTGATATTCGGCATGGCAAAAATCATAGCAACCGGGCGGCCGTCGATTTCGGCAATTTGCATAAAATCATCATCTGCCAGCCGGGTCAGCATTTCTCCCGCGTCGGCAAATTCTGCTGCTGTAAAAGGCACAAACCCCCAGTTATTCGACCAGGCGTCGTTAAAGATATCGCGTAGAATTTCCAGGTCTTCTTTCACGTGCTGTCGACGCAAGCAGCGAACATTCACCTTTGTGCCGACTTTTTCGGCCAGCCGGCGCATGATTTTCGGCGCATCGAAGTCGGGCCGAATGGTATACGCCAGCAAGTCTTTGGCCTTGCGGTACCCGGTCGCTTCGATAGATGGGGCGTAGTAGGGGCGCGCATGACCCATCATGATGTGCGGCGGTTGGTGAAAACCATCGACCAGCAATCCGCACTCCTCATTGCTGGACAGATTGTATGGCCCACGTACGCGTTTGATGCCATTGTCACGCAACCAGTTTTCGGCAGCCCTGAATAAATGTGCAAAAGTTGCCGGGCTGTCCTCCGCTTCAAGCAGGCCAAAGTAGCCGGTGCTGTCGCGGTGATATTCCAGATGCAGTCGATCAATTTGTGCGCTAATACGGCCCACGATCTGGTTGCCGCGCCGTGCCACCCAGGCCTGCCATTTGGCATGTTCGAAGAAGGGGTTTTTGTGCGGTGAAAAGCGTTGTTTTTGTTCGAATATTAGTGGCGCCACCCAATTCGGATCGTCCTGGTAAATATCCCAAGGCGTGGCGATAAACTCATCTAACTGTTTGTTGTTGGTAACGGCTTCAATGCGAATATCGGTATTGCCGGCGGATGTTAGCGCTTGATCCATCGTTAATAGGTCCAAATTTTAGGTGGCGAGACATCAGGGCCGGTATAGTATCTCGATTTAAGCGCAGCACGAACATTGGAATTTCGGCAGCGAAAAAGGTTTCCAGTACAATAGCCTGCGCAATTGCAAAAAATCGCACAGGAGTCAGGCATGATTGTTAAACAAATCTGGACCGGCAACGCGTATCGTAACTTTAATTACCTCATCGCCTGCGAGGAAAGCGGCGAGGTGCTGGCTATTGACCCACTGGACTACCAAAAATGCCTGGCGACGGCTAAGCAAAATGGCTGGACGATTACTCAGATACTCAACACTCACGAACACGGCGATCACACCGGTGGCAACCAGCCGATGATTGCCGCCACCGGCGCCAAGCTGCTGGCCCACCGCAACGCGAAGCATAGCATTGCCGGCATTGATATCGGCCTTGCCGCGGGCGATGTGATTCGCGTGGGGCGTAGCGTCGAACTGCTAGCGCTCGATACACCCGGCCATACCATGACGCATATTTGCTTATTGTCGAAGACCGATGAACCGGCGCTGTTTTGCGGCGATACACTGTTCAATGCTGGCGCCGGCAATTGTCACCACGGCGGCCATCCGCATGAGCTGTACGAGACCTTCGCGACCCAGCTTGCGGGACTAGATAACAGTACTCGAATCTATCCCGGTCATGATTATATTGGCAATAACCTTGAGTTTACCTTGCACCGCGAACCAGATAACGCGGTTGCAAAGACATTGCTTGCCGACGTGAAGGAGCAAAATACGGACAATGCTCTGGTCTCGACCCTGGCGTTGGAAAAGGAAATCAACACCTTTTTCAGGCTGCACAGCCCTACGGTGATTGCCACGCTGCGCGAAGAGTTTCCGGATATCTCCGATGACCCCGATCCTGAAACCGTTTTTCTTAAACTGCGTGAGTTAAGAAATAGTTGGTAGTGCGCGAGCCTGGTTTTTAGGCTGCCGTTTCGGCAAAAGTACGGATCGATTTGACCATCGCCTGCAAGCCATTGCCGCGGGTAGGGCTCAGGTGTTGCAATAGATCGAGTCGGAAGAAATATTCCTTGATGTCAAAGTCGAGGATTTCCCGCGCCGTTTTGCCGTTAAAGGCGCTTAACACCACGCCGAGCAAACCGCGTACGATATGGGCGTCGCTGTCAACATCAAAGTAAAGGCGTCCCTCCTTGTTCTCGGCGTTCATCCACACCCGGCTTTGGCAACCTTTGATCAGATGTTCTTCGGTTTGGTATTCTTTTGCCAAGGGTGGCAGTGACTTGCCAAGGTCGATGATGTAGCGATAGCGGTCTTCCCAATCATCAAAAAAGCCCAAAGTCTCGACGATGTCGGCGGCCGTTATTTCACTACCGAAAGGATTGTTCACATTGCAGCCCAGACTGATACGAAGAGTTAGTAGAACATACCTGTTTCCAGTTGGGCCTCCTCCGACATGCGGTCTTTCGACCAAGGTGGGTCAAACACCAGATCCACACTGACATGTTCGACGTTCGGCACCAGGCCAACCCGGTATTCCACGTCTCCTGCCAACACCGGGCCCATACCGCAGCCGGGTGCAGTCAATGTCATCTCAATGGTGACCGATTGGCTGGCCTGCTCGATATCTACCGCGTAGACCAGGCCAAGATTGACGATATCCACCGGAATCTCGGGGTCGTAAATGGTCTTCAGCGCCGTCCAGACCTGCTGTTCGGCTATCTTATTGTCGTTTGGTGCTTCAAACTGCAAGTCGGTGACTTTCATGCCCAGCGCGTCGGCATCGGTGCCATCCACGCGCGCCATATTGCCATTCACCGTTACTGTATAATTACCGCCTAACGATTGGGTGATGGTGACAAAGGTATCCTTGTTAATTGTGATGGGCGTACCTACTGGTACCAACCGCGCGGGGCAGTCCCGCGTGGTAACGACGACTTCGCGTTCCATTAACCGGCTTCCTGGTTGATACTGAAGCTTTCTCCGCAACCGCAATAGCTGTCGGCATTGGGGTTGATAAACTTCAACACGCGGTTAATACCTTCTTTGGCAAAGTCAATGGTGACGCCCTCTAGAATAGGTAATGAGCCAGTGTCAAGGAACAGGCGAACATCGGCTGCCAGCTCAATCTTAAGGTCATCATCGGGTTCGCTGTCGGCCAGGTCTAACACATACATGTAGCCGGTGCAGCCGCTCTCTTTAACGCGTAAGCGAATACCTACCGCCTCGCTATCACGAATTTGTTCGCGAAAGTGCTGTACCGCTGCCTGTGTGACCGTTACCGGTTGCCCGGGTTGTACGATTTCTACTGTCATAGTTCTATACTTCTACAAAAAGGTTAGGACTTTTTTCAAGGCGGTGAACAAGCGTTCTACTTCCTCATGAGTGTTATAAATGCTGAACGACGCACGTACGGTACCGGGAATTCCCAGCTGATCCATGATGGGCTGGGCGCAATGGTGACCGGTACGAACGGCGACCCCTTGCTGGTCGAGCAGAGTGCCGACGTCGTTTGGGTGCCCACCCTCGAGCAGGAAACTGAGCACTCCTGTTTTGTCCGGCGCGCGGCCAATCAAATGAAAGCCGGGCAGCGTCGCACCCAGTTGCAGAGCGTGGTCCAGTAGTTTGACCTCGTGTGTGGCGGCGGCAACGCGATCGAGCGCATTGAGGTAGTTGATCGCGGCGGCCAAGCCGATTGCACCGGCGATATCGGGTGTGCCCGCTTCAAATTTATACGGTAACTGATTATAGGTCGTGCCGGTAAAGCTGACTGATTCAATCATCTCGCCGCCGCCTTGATAGGGTGGCATGGCGTCGAGCCATTCGCGCTTCGCGTAGAGCACGCCAGTGCCGGTCGGGCCGAACATCTTGTGTGCCGAAAACACATAGAAATCAACGTCCAGCGCTTGCACGTCTACTGGCCAGTGCGCCATAGCTTGGGCGCCGTCCACCAATACCTGCGCGCCAGCTTGATGAGCAAGGCGAATAATTTCGTCGATATGATTGATGGTGCCGAAGGCGTTCGAGACGTGTTCTACGGCGACCAGTTTCGGCTTATCGTGCAACAGCGCCGCAAAGCCCTGCATGTCCATTGCGCCCGATTCCAGCACCGGAATCGGCACAATAGCAGCGCCATTCTTCTCCGCCGCCATTTGCCAGGGCACGATGTTGGAGTGGTGCGCGGTACTGGAGAGCAGAATCTTATCACCGGCCTGCAAGTGCAGCTGGGCAAAACTTGCCGCGACAAGGTTGATCCCTTCGGTTGTGCCGCGCGTCCATATTACCTGGTCGGAGGAGGGCGCATTGATAAATTCCCGGACGGTTTCTCTCGCGCCTTCAAATGCTTGTGTTGCACGCTCACTCAGGGTGTGCGTGCCGCGGTGTACATTGGCATTGATGGTGCGGTAGTAATGGCTGATTGCGTCGATCACGGCGTTCGGCTTCTGGGTGGTCGCGGCGTTGTCGAGATACACCAGCGGATGGCCATTCACTTGCTGATGCAGAATAGGGAAGTCGCGCCGCACCCGCTCTACATCAAACGCCGGTTGCGCTACCGAGTCCGGTGCCAGTGTGATGTTCAAGTTGGTCATTCAATATGCCTCGTTAACGCTGAATCGCGCCCAAACCATTCCGTGAGCACGGGACGCAATAATTTCTGTATCGGTTCTAGGCTAAGCTTGTTCAGCAGTTCGTTAATAAAGCCGAAACTGAGCATTACTTCGGCTTCTTTACGATCGATACCACGCGATTCCATGTAGTAAAGCGCCTGTTCCTCAATTTGACTTACCGTTGCGCCATGTGCGCAACGCACATCGTCGGCGTAGATCTCCAGTTCGGGTTTGGTATTTATTGTTGCGGTATTAGTAAGCAACAGGTTTTTGTTGCTCAATGCCGCCACCGTTTTTTGCGCCTGCGGGTGAATGTGAATACGACCGTTAAACACTGCCGTTGCATGGTGGTCGATAATGCCGCGGAATACCTCTTCAGTAGTGCCGTGCGGCGCTTCGTGTTCGACCGTGCTGTGCACGTCGATATGCTGATGTTCCTTGGGAAGATATACGCCGTTCAGCTGGCAGTAACTGCCAGGACCTTGATGTTGAACGCACAAGTCGATGCGTTTGAGCTGGCTGCCGAGGCCTAGCAGAAAACTTTCCAGTCGCGCATTGCGCTGCAGTTGCGCATAGACGCCGCCAATGTGAATGCTGTGTTGTTCTTCGAGATGCAGGCGGTAATGGTGCAATTGCGCGCCATCGCCGACTTGCAGTTCTGTGACACCATTGACGAAACTGGATTGCTGTTCGTCGGTGCTGACGAAATGTTCAATCACGGTGGCGCTGCTGCCGGGTTCAAGAACGACCAGTAAGCGCTGGCGCACCGAAAAGGGTTGTCTGTTCGGGGTTGTAATATGTACCACATGCAATGGCTGTGTAGCGTTGACCTGTTTTGGCACGTGGTAAAGCACGCCGTCGTCAAGCCAACTGGTGTTTAGGGCAGTAAACAGGCTGCTCTCCAGCTTCGCGATGCTGCCCAAATGTTCTTGTATCAGCGTCCGCTGGTCGTTGTTGGCTTCGCAAAAACGGACTATCGTTGCTTCGCAAGGGCCGTCGACCTGCTCGTTAGCGGAGCAGAGTTCGGGCGCCAGGTGGCCATTGACAAATACTAGCCGACTGGCAGCCAGACCGGCCACTGTGTACAGCGAAGCAGGTAGGGCAGGCGTTTTACTGTCGTTAAAGCGCAGGTAATCGCCCTTTGTCAACGGATCGAGACTGGTATATTTCCAGTCCTCGGTCTTGCGTGTGGGCCAGGGGCAATCCAACCAGCTGGCCAGCGCTGCTTCACGACGCTCGGTAAGCCAGGGCAGCGGCAGCGTTTGTTGTGCCAGCCGCGCGGCATTTGTCTGAGTGAACAGTGCCGGCTTGAATTCGCCCGGTTCAATTGCGCTCATCAGGCGACCTCTCGCTCGATCCAGCTGTAGCCCTTCTCTTCAAGCTCCAGCGCGAGTTCCTTGCCACCGGATTTCACAATGCGTCCATTAGCCAATACGTGCACGTAGTCCGGTATGATGAAGTTCAGCAGCCGTTGGTAATGGGTCACAACGATAAAAGCCCGCTCCCGGTTGCGCAGGGCATTGATGCCGTCGGCGACCACCTGCAGTGCGTCGATGTCCAGCCCGGAATCGGTTTCATCCAGCACTGCCAACCTCGGTTCGAGTAGCATCATCTGTAGAATTTCATTGCGTTTTTTCTCGCCGCCGGAAAAGCCTTCGTTGACCCCGCGTTTGAGAAAAGCAGCATCCAGCCCCAGCGAACCGGATTTCTCGCGCGCAAGTTTCACAAACGACACCGCATCAAGCGCTTCAAGCCCTCGGTGTTCTCGCGCCGCATCGACCGAAGCTTTTAAAAATTCCATATTGCTGACGCCGGGGATTTCTACCGGGTATTGAAAAGCGAGGAACAAGCCTTCGCGGGCCCGTACTTCGGGATCCATGGCAAGCAAATCCTTACCGTCGTAAGCTACGCTGCCCCCTTTGACCTCGTAACCGGGGCGGCCGGAGAGCGCATAACCCAAGGTGCTTTTGCCCGACCCGTTGGGGCCCATTATGGCGTGTACCTCGCCCGGTTTTACTTCCAGCGTGATGCCTTGCAGTATCTCCTTGTCTTCGACGGCGACTCTTAGTTCTTTAATCGATAGCATATTCATTCTCTGGTTGATAACTTTTCGCTCTAGCCGACCGAACCCTCGAGGCTAACTTCCAACAACTTTCCGGCTTCAACGGCGAACTCCATCGGCAGCTCCTTGAAGACTGATCGGCAGAAGCCATTGACGATCATCGACACTGCCTTTTCCGGCTCAATACCGCGTTGTTGGCATAAAAATAACTGTGCTTCGCTAACGGTTGACGTCGTTGCTTCGTGTTCGATAATAGCGGAGGGGTTTTTGCTTTCGATATAGGGAAACGTGTGCGCCCCACAGCGGTCGCCAATCAGCAGCGAATCACACTGGGTATAATTACGTGCGCCGTACGCGCGCGGACTCATGCGCACCAGGCCGCGGTACGCATTTTCACTTTGGCCCGCGGAAATGCCCTTCGATATGATGGTTGAACGGGTGTTCTTACCCAGGTGAATCATCTTGGTACCGGTATCCGCTTGTTGGTAATTATTGGTTAACGCAACCGAGTAAAATTCGCCGACGCTATTGTCACCGCGCAGTATTACCGAGGGGTATTTCCAGGTGATTGCCGACCCGGTTTCCACCTGGGTCCAAGATATTTTGGCGTCGTCATGACACACGCCACGCTTGGTCACGAAATTATAAATACCACCCTTGCCGTTCTTGTCGCCGGGGTACCAGTTCTGCACAGTCGAGTATTTGATCTCGGCTCCTGGCAGCGCAACCAATTCCACCACAGCCGCATGCAGTTGGTTGTCGTCGCGCATTGGCGCCGTGCAGCCTTCCAGATAACTGACGTGACTGCCTTCGTCGGCAATAATCAAGGTGCGTTCAAACTGGCCGGTTTTGGCTTCATTGATGCGGAAGTAGGTCGATAGCTCCATGGGACAGCGCACACCCTTAGGTATGTAAACAAAGGAGCCGTCACTAAACACCGCGGAATTTAACGCCGCGTAAAAGTTGTCTTTCTGCGGCACGACGCTGCCCATGTACTTCTGCACCAGCTCCGGGTATTTATGTACCGCTTCCGAAATGGGGCAGAAGATCACCCCCGCTTCGTGGAGTTTTCCTTTGAAGGTTGTGGTGACCGACACAGAGTCAAACACTGCGTCGACCGCCACGCCAGCCAGCATGGCCTGTTCGTGGAGTGGAATACCCAGTTTTTCATAGGTCGCCAGCAGCTCCGGATCCACTTCGTCCAGGCTTTGCGGCATATCCGCGAGGCTTTTGGGCGAGGAATAATACGAGATCTCGTTAAAATCGATCTCCGGAAAATGCACATGCGCCCAGCGCGGGCGGGGCATATTCAGCCACGCCGCATAAGCTTTTAAGCGCCAGTCTAGCACCCATTGTGGCTCGCCCTTTTTCTGCGATATAAAACGGACAACATTTTCATTCAATCCCGGTGGCAGTGTTTCCGACGCAATGTCGGTGACAAAGCCTGCCTTATAATCATTCTTGAGATAGGTGTTAATTTGTTCATTCATAGTCGGTTCAGCCTTACTACACTACGTTGACGAGCTCAGGCTCTATTGTTCAGTATTCGGCGATTAGAATTTTGTCTTCGACATTCGGTTCGCTCAGTTCATCCAGGCGTTGCGATACGCGCCGAATATCTTGCCTGGCCACCAGGTCGGCCAAGCTTATATTGCTTAAAAAATTGTCAATGCGATCACTGAGGTCGAACCACAAGTGGTGGGTCAGACAGGTTTCACCGCCGTGGCAATCGCCCCGACCCTGGCAGCGGGTGACATCGATCGATTCATTGACCGCGCAAATCACCTCGGCCACATTAATATCGAGACCCTTGTCGGCCAGCTGATAGCCGCCGCCGGGGCCGCGCAAGCTGCACACCAGTTTTTTTTGCCTAAGTTTGGCGAATAATTGCTCAAGGTAAGATAAGGAGATGCTCTGGCGGGCTGATATGTCAACCAGCCTGGTGGGCTTTTTTGACTGGTGTATGGCCAAGTCAAGCATGGCGGTGACCGCATAGCGGCCTTTGGTGGTTAGATGCATGGCGTGTTTCTTGCACTCAGCAGCAACTCTTGACGGGTAGAATGCAATAACCTACTAAATTAGTCAAGTATAGAGTGGGGTGCAGTCAGGGCAATCGGGCTTAAAAGTTCTTGAAAACAGGATTTAGATGAGGTATTGA
>CAZJDL010000099.1:0-15830 GCA_964544755.1 uncultured Pseudomonadales bacterium
TAACTAGTACGGATCTCTTCGCGCATCGGCACAAAATCTACCGGGACAACATCGGCGTGGTCTCGAAAGTATTCATAGCTCTTGGTAGAACCGGTATGATTATTAAACGTGACACAGGGGGAAATCACATCAAGAAAGGCAAAGCCCTTGTGGCTGATCGCTGCCTTGATCAACGGCACTAATTGCTCCTTGTCTCCCGAAAAACTGCGTGCCACAAACGTAGCACCTAATTGTATTGCGGTGCGGGTAAGATTCAGCGCCTCGAACGGGTTAGTGTCGCCCTTTTTGTTTGTAGATCCAAAGTCCGCAGTGGCGGAGTGTTGCCCCTTTGTCAGCCCATAGCAACCGTTGTTTTCAACAATGTAAATCATATTCAGATTACGCCGCACAACATGAATGAACTGCCCTATACCAATTGACGCGGTATCGCCGTCGCCGGAGACACCTATATACGTCAGATTCCTATTCGCCATGTTCGCGCCGGTACCGACAAAAATGGCATCGTAGCCCTGATCCAGAATCGCTTTCAGGCTGGAAACGGTTGTATTAAAAACCGCGTTAACACCCATATTAAGCACGTAATCAACTTCTTCATCGAGCACCTCGACAGGCAGCCGGAAGGAAGGAATTTAACTGCGCATCATCCCTCCTCCCTGCAGTTGATCATGTAAGCTTCTGTATAACGTCGCGCCGCGATCAAGCGTATATATTCCAGCACTGGGGTGTGCGCGGGGCAGGCGTACTGACAATCCACAACCTTGTGAAAATATTCCGGATCGGTGATGTCCGTCGGTTTCACTACCTGGCCCCGTTGTTGGTGAACGTTGGCGAAGCGGCCTGTTTTGGCCGCTCAAACCCTGCTACTGCGCAAAATTCTGCTGCTAACCTGGCTAGGTTGTGCGCAGCAGCTAGAGTCAAATACGGTCGGCACCTGCATGTGATTCGGCCACTGTACATTAAATAACTGCGTAAATGCAAAAATATGAAGCGAATTCAGCGATTTAAGGAGCATTACGCCACTCTTACAAGAGCTTGTGGCTGGTCCGGTACAGGCTCTGCCGGGTGAGACGTTGCGACAAAGGAAAAGTGCTTGTTAATGCAGACAGGATGGAGATTTATTCTCTAATTGCTGAGTTTTCTCTTGCAGCACGGCGAGTCGCGGGTCCTAAACGCTAAAATCTTGCGCCAGCGCAGCTTGCGCTTCGGGCCGCAGAATAACCATATGCGAATACTCCGAGTGAGTGAAACCGAGCACGATTTGGTGCGCTTGCTTAAAGGCTTCGATTTGTTCGGGGGCAAAATTGAAATGCAGAAACTGCACCGCCGACGCCTTGCCGTCCGCGCTGGTACGATCCACATCGTCTTCGGGCACGGCATTGATTTCATGTGTGCCGAAACGCATGAACATCGTTTCCTCGACCCCGCCGAGGCGACGCAGAAAATGGCGCCGGCGTATCTCGTCGTCAATCTCAAACATCACGGTGCAGGAAAGATCGCTGCCCTGCGGCACCATCGGGTTGTACGCAGCGAGCTCATCGGCCAACTGTGCCGCGCCGCCTTTTTCAATGTAGAGCATTTCCTGTATCTGGTGCAGCATGGTCTGGTAAGACTCAAAATAACAGCAGGCAACCGGCCCTATTTCCACGCGCCGGTATTTTTTGTGTCCGAGCAGCTTTTGTTTCTGCCGTTTGCGCACTTCGACGTAGTCGTCGTAGGCGAGTAAATCTTGCGCTGTAATTGCAGTTTTGGGCATTGGATGCTCCTTAGTAGGCGAAACCATAGGCGCGCGCCATGAGCAAAACGGGATGGCTGAGCTGCTCGGCCTGATGATCGTCGCCCAACGCCTGCGCGATATGCAGGCCTGCCAGCGGACACTCTGAGCTGACTACATCCGGTTCTTGTTTCAGCACCTGGCGTGCCACCGGCCGTGCTTGCTTCAGGGCGACCGGGAAATTTTCTTGCATCACACCCCAGGAACCACCGTGGCCCGAGCAGCGTTCAATCACATTCACTTTCAGCCCAGGCACCAGGCGCAACATGTCGGCGCTTTTGTGCCCCATGTTCTGCGCTCGCGCATGGCAGGCCATGTGCACGGTGATGGCTTTTTCCATCGTCTGCAAGCCTGCGCTTAAACCCGCCGCCGCCAGCTCGACGATATACTCGGCAACATCGTAGGTCGCGGTCGACAGTTGAGCCACTGTTTGGTCGTTAGGAAGCAACAGTGGCCATTCGAATTTCAGCATCAACGCACAACTGGGCATTAACGCGATCACGTCGTAACCCTGGTCGATATAGGGCTGTAAGCAGGTCGCGACATTGCCGGCTTTGTTGGCGACTGTCGCAACATCGCCTTTCTCGAACTGCGGCATACCGCAACATTCAGGATAAACGAGTTCTGTCTCTACGCCATTGTGGGCAAGAATCTGGCGCGTCGCCAAACCAATTTCCGGCACATTGAAGTTGCCGTAACAGGTCGCGTAAAGCACCGCTTTGCGGCCAAAACTCGGTGCTTCGGTGTTTACTTTAATGGTCTCACCCTGTATTTGCGCGGCCAGTGTTTTAGCGGCGAAACGCGGTAGCTCGGCGTCTTGATGCACACCCAGCACACGATTTAGCATCGGCCGCAGGACTTTGCCGTCGCGCTTGATCGCGCGATTGGCAAGCGGCGACAGCGCCGTACCCAGCTTTCCATTTCGATCGGTTTCGATGAGCTGCTTTTCTGCGAAGCCAACTTCGTTGGCCCGACACTGCACGGCGCGGTGACGCAACATCAGGTGCGGGAAGTCCAAATTGAATTCATGCGGCGGCACGTACGGACATTTCGCCATGAAGCACATATCGCAAAGCGTGCAGGCGTCTACCACTGGTTTGAAACCGGTGCTCTCGACCGAGTCGAGTTCGCCGGTCTTGGATTCGTCGATCAGGTCGAACAAGCGTGGGAACGAATCACAAAGGTTGAAGCATCGGCGGCAACCGTGGCATATGTCGAATACGCGCCGGGTTTCTTTGTCCAGTGCTTCCTTATCGTAGAATTCTTCGGATTCCCAGGCAATGGGATGCCGCGTGGGCGCGTCAAGACTGCCCTCTCGCATAGTGTGGACTCCTTATAGATGCCTGCCAGCGCGGCGGCGCGCTGGCAGGCGGTCTAGATTTTGATCTTATGCGTCCAGTGAATCCAGCGCTTTTTGAAAGCGGCCGGCGTGGCTTTTTTCAGCCTTGGCGAGCGTTTCGAACCAATCAGCGATCTCTTCAAAGCCTTCTTCTCTGGCGGTACGCGCCATGCCCGGATACATATCAGTGTATTCGTGCGTTTCGCCAACGATGGCGGCTTTCAAATTAAGCGAGGTTGAACCAATAGGCTCACCGGTCGCAGGGTCGCCCACTTCTTCGAGATACTCGAGGTGGCCGTGCGCATGACCGGTCTCGCCCTCCGCCGTGGAACGAAATACGGCAGAAACATCGTTATAGCCTTCTACGTCGGCTTTTTGGGCGAAGTACAGGTAACGTCTGTTGGCCTGGCTTTCGCCCGCAAACGCGTCTTTCAGGTTTTCTTCGGTTTTGGTGCCATTGAGTGACATACAACTTCCTCCGTCTGGTCTAATAGAAAACAGCTGCAAGCACGACAAACAGCCGGGTCGCTAGACTAAGCGAGGGTGGAGCCGATGTCAATAAATTAGAACACTTCTAATGTTTATGGCAAGAAAGAGGCGGCGATCAGGGAGAACTAAACCAGCGCGGGCGCAAGACTACCAAAGCATGCTGTACTACCGTACGCGCACTACCACATCGACGCTGGTAATTGACTTACCCTGCGGCGGTTCGGGCAGGCGTTCGAGCTGCAGGGCCGACGCGGGCAAGTCAGCCAGCGTTTGCGAATTTTCGTCGTAGAAGTGATGGTGCAGGACGATATTGGTGTCGAAAAAAGTTTTGCCTGGCGCCGGCGTGACCTGCCGCAACAGACCGGCTGCGGTGAACTGGTTCAGCGTGTTGTAGATGGTAGCCAGCGACACTTGGATGCCGGCCTGTTTAGCCTCCTCGTACAATTGTTCGGGCGTGGCATGTCGATCACCGGAGCCGAACAATAGCCGCACCAAGGCCACGCGCTGCCGCGTAGGTCGTAGACTAGCCTTCTTGAGACGTTCGCGTTCTTTGTTGTAGTTCTTTGTATCTGCCATAAAGTTATTATATCAGAGCATAAAGAATAAGCGATTACCTATTATATAGGTCTATCGGTGTCCGGCCTGTTAGCACTGTTTTTAGCACCACTGTGGTGCCTGAAAAAGCGCCAATCGAGGCGCGAGGAGCGAGGTTTAGTCATGCCAAATAAGCACTACTGCAGCAATTCGACGAATTCCTGTTCAGACAGTATTTGAACGTTCAGTTCGGTGGCCTTCGCCAATTTGGACCCGGCTTTGTCACCGGCGACAACGTAATCTGTTTTCTTCGACACGCTGCCGGCTACCTTTGCCCCCAGCCGTAGCAAGTGTTGCTTTGCGTCTTCGCGCGACCAGATCTGCAAGGTTCCTGTCAGGACGAAGGTCTTTCCGGCCAGCGGTAGCGCCTGCACGGTGGTTCGCTCTATTGCCGGCCACTGCACGCCAGCCGCCCGCAGCTCGGCGACCACCTTTTGGTTTCGCTCGGACTGGAAAAAGTGGACGATATACTGGGCCACGATAGGGCCTACATCTTCGACCTCGTGCAACTGCTCCTCGGGCGCCGTCGCAATATCCTCCAGGTCGCCAAAGTGCCGCGCCAGGTTGCGCGCCGTGGATTCCCCCACTTCGCGAATACCAAGGCTGAAAAGAAAACGCGACAATGTTGTGGTTTTACTTTTTGCCAGCGCCGCCAGCAAATTAACGGCAGATTTGGTGCCCATTCTTTCCAGCCCGCTAAGGCTTGCATGGTCGAGCGAATACAAGTCGGCTACTGTTTCAACAAGCCCGGCATCGACCAGCTGATCTACCCGCTTGTCGCCCAGGCCATCTATATCCATGGCTTTGCGCGAGGCAAAATGCTGGATGGCCCGCTTGCTCTGCGCGGCGCATACCAGACCGCCTACGCAGCGATAGGCCGCCTCATCGTCATTGCGTTCTACAGCGGAGCCACAGACAGGGCACCTGGGCGGCACACGTATTTTTTTAGCACCTTGCGGTCGCGCGTTTTTAACGACTTGCACGATCTGTGGTATGACGTCGCCCGCGCGGCGCACTATCACCGTATCGCCAACGCGCACGTCGAGGCGCGCAATCTCATCCATATTGTGCAATGTTGCGTTACTGACCGTGACTCCACCGACAAACACCGGCTGCAGGCGCGCCACCGGCGTAATGGCGCCGGTACGGCCTACCTGGAATTCTACCGCCAACAGTTGGGTGAGTTCTTCCTGGGCAGGAAATTTGTGCGCAACCGCCCACCGTGGTGCGCGCGCGCCAGAACCTAATTCGGCTTGCCAGTCCAGCCGGTTGACTTTATAAACCGTGCCGTCTATTTCGTACTCAAGCGTGGCGCGTCGTTCGAGGGTCTTGTCGTAGTACACACGGCAATCTCCGATATTTTGGGCGATGTCTATTTGCGGATTGATCCGCAGCCCCCAGCATTTTAAGCACTCCAGCATGCCGCTATGGGTGGCGGGTAGCTCGAAACCTTCCGCAATACCCACTCCGTAACAGTAGATAGCCAACGGCCGTGCCGCCGTAATGCGCGAGTCCAGCTGCCTGAGACTACCGGCCGCCGCGTTGCGCGGATTAACGAAGGTTTTTTCGTCGCATTTGCGAGCCTCGTCATTGAGTTGAGCGAAGCCCTTCTTCGACATATAAATCTCACCACGTACCTCCAGCCGCGCGGGAAAATTCTCACCAAGTAAGGTTAACGGCACGCTTTCGATGGTACGCACGTTTTGAGTAATGTCTTCGCCGCTGGTACCGTCGCCGCGCGTTGCAGCGCGGGTCAAGCTGCCGTTGGTATAAAGCAAGCTGACCGCGATACCATCCAGCTTTGGCTCGCAAACATAAGCGATGTCTTGTTCGGTTTTGAGTCGCGTCTTTATGCGCTTGTCGAACGCCAGTAACTCTTCATCGGTGAACGCATTCTCCAATGACAGCATCGGCAATTCGTGCTGTATTTGGGTAAAAGCGCTGAGCGGCGCACTACCCACCCGCTGGGTCGGTGAGTCGACAGTAATTAGCTCAGGATTGGCCTCTTCGAGTGCGCTCAAGTCGCGCATCAAGCGATCGTACTCGGCGTCTGGAACGCTGGGATCGTCTACAACATGATAGCGATAATTATGCGCGTTGATTTCCTTTCGCAGCGCATCAATCTGTTGTTCAACAGTCGGCATTGGGAACGCGGAGTGCGCGGTTGGCCGCTAGCCGGAATGTGCCAGCTGGCGCCGCTCAAACTCCTGGACGCGCTGCCGATGGTGCTCAAGGGTTTGCGCAGTCATGGTGCATTGCTCCACATCTTTGAGTTCGCCGCTGAGATTGTTCACCAGGCAATTAGCCGTTTCAACCATGTAATCGAAGGCTTTGATAGGGTCTTCAGGGCCAGGCAAGGAGAGAAAGAAGGTCACGCCGGAAGTGTGAAATTCTTCAATATTGTTCAAATCGAAAACGCCGGGCTCAACGGCATTCGCCATGCTGAACTGGATAGCGCCGGTGCCATTCTTGTGCTCATGACGATGAAAAATCTTGCGCTTGCCAAAACGCATATCGCAGGCAAGCAGAATTTGCAGCAGGTCGGCGCCATTAAAACCGATCTCATTTTTTGCCAGCACGTTAACGAGTACTATCTCTTTAGCCGGCGTTTCCTTCGCAGGTGCTCGTTTGACCTGCTTTTTCACCGGCGGTTGCTGTGCCCGTTTTTGTGAATCTTTTCGCGCCGCATGATCCCTGCTCACGGTGGGTTTGCCGTGGCGCTCACCGCTCACCTTCGCCCGTTTTTTCTTTTTGGCTTTTGCTGGCGCCCCGGCGGGCTCAAAAAACTTCGCTGCTTGCTCTTCGTCGATAGAAGGTTCAACGCGCTGCTCGCCCTCTGTTCGCTCCGTTCCACCCTTGGGTGATTCAATCGTTGCTAACGGAAAATCATCGTCTTCGTGTTTGAGCCCGCCACCCATTTTGGCGGCGACGCTAAGCTGGTCGCGCCGTTCACGCCGCATACGCCGCAGGCCATCAAGCAATACCGCTAATAAAAGCAGTATGCCAATCACAATCATCCACTCGCGGATTCCCAATCCCATCTACCTCTGGCCTTTAATCTGTCAGCTCGGTCACTGACTATGCTAAATTAATATGCTCGATACAACAGTAATTATTACACAGCCGCCAGTTCGACGGCCTCGTCAACATCTACGCTAACGAGACGCGATGCGCCCGCCTCGATCATCGTCACGCCCATCAACTGGTGCGCCACTTCCATCGAAATTTTATTGTGCGTAATATAAATAAATTGAATATGCTCCGACATTTCCTTAACCATGTTGGCATAACGGGCGACGTTGGCGTCGTCCAGCGGCGCGTCGACCTCATCAAGCATGCAAAACGGCGCCGGATTCAGGCGAAAAATCGCAAACACCAGCGCAATCGCGGTCAATGCTTTTTCACCACCGGAGAGCAAATGTATGGTGCTGTTGCGCTTGCCTGGCGGGCGCGCCATGAGGGTCACACCGGTGTCGAGCAAATCATCGCCGGTCATTTCAAGATAGGCGCTACCGCCGCCGAACACGCGCGGAAACAGTTCACCGAGCCCTTTGTTCATCGCGTCGAAGGTTTCCTTGAAACGCGAGCGGGTTTCCCTGTCAATTTTTCGTATCGCGTTTTCCAGCGTTTGCAATGCCTCGACCAGCTCGTCATTTTGCGTATCAAGATAGGTCTTGCGTTCGGCCTGCACGTCATATTCTTCGATGGCCGCCAGATTTATCGCGCCGAGGCGCTGAATTCTGTTGGCCAGTTTCCGTAGCCGTTCTTCCCAGCTTTCTATGTTAGCTTCCTCGGCCAAACCTTGCAGCACTTGCTGCACATCAAACTGCCCTTCACGCAATTGTTCTTCCAGGCCCTGTCTTTTCACGCGCAGTGTTTGGCTGTCGAGCCGCAGTTGCTCAAGACCGGCGCGCATATCCTGTGCTTCCTGTTCACCTTCGACACGCCGTTGCTCAAGTTTGCGCAACTCGGCGTCAACCGCCTCAAGCTGCCGGCGGGCAGTCTCCAGTGCGGCTTCAGCTTGCAGTCGCAGTGCCAGTTGCTGCTCCAGTGCGGCGTTGGCACCCCGCATGGGGGCATCGGTTTCGGCCAATGCCTGGCTGAGAGACTCCTTGCGCTCGCGCAGCTGCGCCGCCTGAGCGTGCATGCGTTGCAGCGCCTGACGCATGGCCTCGGCCCGCGTGCGCAACGACTGGCAATGCATAACGTGCTGATAATGCGCTTCTTTTTGTACGCGCGCTTGCTCGCGCGCCGTGCCTAACTGTGTGCGCGTGGCATCGCGGCGTTGCAGCAAAAGCGAGCGCTGTGTAGCGTTGGCTTCCATTTCCTCGAGCGCCAACTGCAGGCTGTCGCGCGCCTCAGTGAGTTTTTCAGACTCCTGCTGGAACTGGTCGTGGTTCTCGGTCAACTCTTGTGTGGTGCGGTCTTTACGCAGCGCAAATTCCTCGAGACGCACGCGTTTGGCCGATATTTGCGCGCTGATAACGCCGTGCTGTTTCGCCACCTCGGCCAGTTCGCTCTGCTGGGTGTCGAGTTGTTGTTCGAGGTTTACCAGCGCGCTGCGTGCGCGTTCAAGCTGCTGCTGCAATTCGGCTTCAGCCGTCACGCGCTGCGCGATTTGTTCAGTCAGCTCCTGCAGTTCCGATTGGCGCTGCAAAATGCCGGCCTGCGCGTCGTTATCGCGCGCGACCCGCAGCCAGTTGACGCCGAGCCAGATGCCGTCAGGCGTAATCACGGATTCATGCGCTTGCAAGCTGGCGCGCATGGCCAGCGCGGCGTTAATATCGTCCGCCGCCTTGATGTCGTGCAGCAAGCCGCGCAGGTCGACCGGTGCGCTTACCCGCGACAGCAAACTCGCGGCGGTGGCAGGTGCAGTGCCGCCCGTGCCGGCGCCGCTCATCAGCGTGATAGTGCCGGCATCCAGCGCCGGCAAATCGGGTGCAAAGCCATCCAGGTTATCAACCTGCACCGCTTGCAGGTAATTGCCCAATACGGTCTCTACCGCGACTTCCCAACCCGCCTCAACCTGCAGCTGCTCGCCCAGGCGCGCCTTGTCTTGCAGCCCGTGACCCTGTAACCAGCGTTGGCTTGCACTATCGTTCTGACCGAGCGCCGCTTGCTGCAAGGCCTCCAGCGACGCTTGCCGGCCGCGCAGGCTTTGCAGTTCTGAGCGCTCTTTATCCAATGCGTCAATTTTGTCCTGCAAGGCGCTGCGTTGCTGCTCAATTCTATTACCCAAACCTTGCCTGGAGTTGTCGAGCTGCTGCGTGTGCAGTTCCAATGCAGCTAATTGATTACCCAGCGTACTCAAGTCGCTGGCTCGCGGGCCATCGGCCAGTTTGATTTTTTCCTGCTCCAAACGGGCAATGCGTTGTTGCAGCGTTTCCTGCGCCTGCTCAATATGTTGAATGCGCGACTGCTGCACTTCTGCCGCCTGCGAAGCCTTTGCGGCGGCACTATTAAAATCATCCCATTGCAACTGCCATGCTTGCATTTCCTGCTCGGCGGCCTGCAATGCGTTGTTCGCCGCTTGCTCAGCCTGCTGCAATTCGGCATTCTGGGGTGCAACCGTTTGCAACTCCGTTTCCCAGGCTTGCAGCTTGCCCTGGTCATCACCTAAGTGGCTATCAATTTCCCGTGCACTGCCTTCGGTTTGTTGCAGGTCGCCGCTGAGTTGCTGGCGCCGCTCCTGCTGGTGCTTCAGGGTTTGTTCGATACGCGCGATATCCGCACCAACACTATAAAAGCGCCCTTGCACGGTATTGAACTGCTCAGTGTGTTCAGTTTGCCTGACCCGCGCTTTTTCGATGTCAGTGTCAATTCCACGCCTTCGGGCTATACAGGCTTCCAGCGCATTTTGCCGCTCATTGATGGCGCTTGTCTTGGCTGCGGCTTCGCCGTCCAGTGCGCGCCATTGCATCGCTTGCGACTCAGCCTTGACCCGTCGCTCTTCTTGCTTGAACTGCTTGTACTTAGCGGCCGACTCGGACTGGCGTTTCAGCGTCTGCAACTGACGTCCAAGTTCGTCGCGAATATCGGCGAGGCGATCAAGGTTTTCCAGCGTGCGCCGCATGCGGTTCTCGGTTTCACGGCGCCGTTCCTTGTATTTGGATATGCCCGCCGCTTCCTCAACGTAAACCCGCAGTTCCCCCGGTTTGGCGTCGATCAGGCGTGAAATCATGCCCTGTTCGATAATGGCATAACTACGTGGGCCAAGCCCGGTACCCAGAAAAATGTCGGTGATGTCGCGGCGCCGGCATTTGGTGCCATTCAGATAGTAAAACGAAGTACCGTCGCGAATCAGCTTGCGGCGGATGGAAATTTCGGAATATTTGGCCATCTCGCCCGTTAACATGGTGTCGTGATTGTCGAACACCAGTTCGATGGCGGCTTGCGCCACCGGTTTGCGTGCACTTGAGCCATTAAAAATAACGTCGGCCATGGACTCGCCACGCAAATTCTTGGCTGAACTCTCGCCCATCACCCAGCGCACGGCGTCGATGATATTCGACTTGCCGCAGCCGTTGGGGCCGACGATGGCGCATACATTGCTGGGAAAATAAACTGTAGTCGGGTCGACGAACGATTTGAAGCCCGCCAGCTTTATTGACTTGAGACGCATAACACCTTAGCAAACCATTCGTATCTGTTCGATTTTTATGACGAGTGCAAACAGATCGTTTTACAGCCATAGAAGGCGCTGTAGTGTAGCGGTTTTGATTGCCGAACTCTACCGCTAAACCGCAAAAGTGCGAGCCGAGTACGTCCCGCTGCGACGCAGCGCCGAGACATCAAACAGTGTTCAATAAAGGCACAAATATCAACAACTTGGTTATTGGGCGAGCCCGCGTACCGTGTTACTCGGACTGACGCTCACAATGCCGCTTCGAGCCTGGCTCCGCCGTCGAACAGCGCATCTTTTGAGTCTCGGTAGACGCCTCTGTCTTCACAGTTTTCGCACCACCTGTGTTGCCACGCGTAACTTCCGGGCCAAGCCACTTGGGCACATCGGTGAAAGTCACCGCGCCGTTGCTATCGACGGTCTTGAAGATTTTGCCACCTGCGCTCGCCTCCGCGCTCGTATAGAGCAAGACAAGCAGCGCAAGGGGCACAGCCCGCGAAAAGTGAAAAGTCGTTTTTGCAAGATCCATTTTAATGTACTCCTGAGGTTCGCGGTGACCGTCACTGCGATGGGTGGGTACATTCTATGGCGCGCCATATTGCGGCGGTAGCCGTAATGACTGTATTTACTGTAAGAGATTGCTCACGTGCAGCCGCGCTCCTTAACGCTGCCAATAAAGGGGTTTTTTGAACACACTCGATTTGAACATGGCAACCACCGATGCTTGCCATGTTACAGTTATCAGCTCACTCTACGGTGACTTTTGTCTTGTTCGACTTTTCCGTTTTTGGCAGACTAAGCTCAAGCATGCCATCATGGAATTTGGCTTTCGCTTTCGAAGAATCTACATTAGCCGGAATGGCTAACACCCTCTCATAGGAACCTTGCGATATTTCACGCCGGTAATAGTCGCCCTTCTCTTCTTTCTCCTCATGTCGGCATTTGCCTTTTATTGATACCGTTTCATCGGTGACCGAAATTTTCACGTCCTTCTTGTCTATGCCTGGCAGCTCGGCCCTGATCAGCACGTGATCGTCCTGATCGATCACATCAACCGATGGGAGTTTTCCCTCGAATGCCGGCTCAAGGTTCCAATCGTTTAACCCGCCGAGCAGTGGGTGCCGCCAACCACGGCGAAATAGCGACTCAAAATCACGATCCATTTCCTCAAACGGACTGAGCATTCTTGACGCCCAACCTTTTTTACCCTTGTCGTGCTTCACCTTTACGGCTTCTTTTCTTTTGGCCATTGTCTGATTTCCTTTTGATGTTGAACAACCTGATATCATTTTATGCATGCCGCCTTGAGGCTTGTTGATTCAAATCAAAAATGAATGCGATTTACGTTAAGGAACCGCCGCTACAGGGCAGCCGATTGCGTCGGTTAAACGCTATTCGTAGCGTTCCGTCAGCAGTGCGTTGTCGCGATCGATAAGCGACAAGTTGCCACCCTCCGCACGTATAGCTTGCAGTAGAGCGGAGGTAGATTGCTTGCCTGGCGGCACGAATCGTGCGCTCGGCTGCGGTGACCGAAGCTCGCCGGTGCCGCCCTCGTGAGTGTTGTCCTTCGCTCCTATGTGCAGCAAAGGATAGCCCAAGGCTTATTGTTGAGGCATAATAGTTTATTCCTTGAGTCACTGGCCAACACGCAGCATGGAGAAGTCAGTCACAATGCGGCTTGTTTTCGTTTTCGCGCTTTCTATTTTAAGTTTTGATCTTCATGCGCGCAACATCGAATGCCACGCAGGCCAAAAAATTCGCGTTATTGAAACACGTTATCCAGCTCAAGAAGGCGACATCGCGTGTAGTGTCATTTATCATAAACCCAGCGAAGGCATTGCGTCGAAGACCTTGTGGAAAGCCCGTAACGATGTCGAGTATTGTGATGAAAAGGCGCGGTGGCTGGCAAACAAACTAGAGAACGCAAGTTGGGTCTGTAATTCCACCGACAAAGCTGCGGCACACCACGAAATCATCCAATCTTCCCTTAAAGTAAGCGATCACACTAGCGCCGATGTGCCATCATCTCCGCTAGAGTTTAGAAAATTCCTGGAACAGCATTTTGCAGTAGATTTTGAGACAAAAGCAGATTACTACTACGGAGAAGACCAGGAGGATTGTATTGCGACAGCCTGCAAAAGATTTTTCGACTACCGCAGTCTGGTTGCTAACGAACTGCAGTCGTTCTTTGGTTACAAAGTCTCTGATGACATAACACTATGGATGGATCTCGAGTGTCGCGACAGTCATTGTTGGGGCCAATTGTATAAGGAGCAGGAGCAGGAGAAAATTAAAAAATTATCGCTCCCGGAGTTTGAAACCGACGGCAGCTTTAGTATATTTCTGAAATCGCAACACCAAGGCTTTCCCGACTTATGGTTGCCCATATCACACAATTCCTCCAAAATCGTCGAGGTTAAGCTGCTGAGATACTACAACGGTAGCTATCAAACACTAGCTCATCTTCTGGCCAAACCTGACCCTGACATGAAAGTTGATTCTGAGCACACTGCAGCCTCTGAACCAGGTATAGTTACTTTGAAAGCAAACTTTGGCGACGAAAGCCTTGAACTTATCTATAAGGCCAGGGATATCAAGCACGAAGGCCTGTTGCTAAATCCGAGAGAGTGAAAAATCTGGCGTCCCTGTGCGTCAACTGTTGTGGCCGGCCGCTTACCTCATTGAATTTTACAACATCTTTTACTTGGTATACTGCGGAACCTCGGCGGGACCATCCGGATCGGAATGGTTTGTCACGTGCTGGAGCAAACCCTGTTCTGGCTGAAAAATTGAGTCGGGCAATTGAGCAGATTTTTTAAAACTTACAGCTTCGGTGACCACATGACCGCCCAGCAACGCTTTGGTTTCGGTACGCAAAACGATACTTCGACCCATAATACCCGGGTACTCACGGGCATGATGCCAATACCATACGGTTCCCCCCAGGCCCGCACTCTCAACCATATCCACGGGTTGATTGGCAATTATTAGCGGCTTACTTCCTTCGTGACTACGGACTAACGTCGAGTCCGAGTAACGCTGCTCATTCGTTATCGCCAGTTTTTTTAGTTCGGAGATTCCCTGCAGATCCATGTTTGCATGATCGCATTTTCCCGGTAGACAGGCTGCACCTGTCGAACCACCCAGCATGGTTTTTGCCATCTTCCGAAATGCAGGGTTTCTGGAAAGCTCTTTTAGTTTGGCAACATGTTGTTTGCGCAGCGGCACGGGGCTTTGATTGCTGGAAACCCTATGCTCTTTATACGTGAGCCATTCGACGGCTTCGTTACCTGGTGTGACAGCTAAGTTTCTTTTACCCTTATACTTAACGTTATAGCGCGTTTCAGTATCGTCCAATTCGATATGCGCGGTCGGCTCCTGAACCAAGCTGCAACGACCTTCTTCAGAGATGCTGTAGTTCTTGCGGTAGGTGTACTTGGCGTATTTGTCACCATCAAAATATTCCCGGCTGCTGAATACACCCACTTTCTCCTCCTCCCAGCCAGGCTCCTCGGACAAAGCATCCACAAGGTACTTTGGCGGTAAACTTCGCCGCCTATGTTCCCAGGTTGCGCCACCCTGCTTGTAGGCGCTGAGCGTGACTTTCTGGTTCGCTTTGCACGTATCGTAGGCTATCTTTAGAAGAGCTATCTGTGCTTCACTTTGGTCGGACCTAAATTCGATCGCAAGGGCAGGAAAGTTCTCGCTGTCTTCACCGTTCTTAGCCTCATCGTTGGCCTGTGCTGCTGGAACAAAGGGAAAAAACAGCACAAAAGCGCCAATGAGGCTGAAAATCTCGAGCATTTTCATGGGTTTCTCCTCAGTTACTGGTCGAGCCGGCGGCAACGCATTGGCAGTTGTTCACTGCAGCATGGCTCTGTGTAGAAGAGTGCTATTACAGCGCACAACCTGAATGAAGGGGCAAAGACTAATGACAGCTGATGCAAATACCCCCGTGTATGCAGCCAGCTCGCTTCCCAGTGTAACGCGGCAATGTTAAACAGCTATCACGATCTCGGCCAGCTTGGCACAAAGAACATTATTCATCGCTTAACGCTTGCATATTGCAATCTAACAGGAATCCCGTGCTGTCGCACTTGGGTATTCGTTAATGCCCGCTACAAGGTTCCATCTCACATTGGTATATCGCTCACTCTCGGTTTGTTGCTCATACTTTTGCTAAAGGTGGCCAACTGACCAAGCCCCAAGCACCGCCAGAAGTAGCACTGCTAAAAATAAATTACCGTATTGTCTCAGCTGTGTTGACTCACTTTTAGTTATTGGTGTGAGTGGTAGTGAAACAACTTCCCATATGTAGCAGATTACCCAAATGACTGGAATTAATAGCAAAACGTCAACGATATTTGTAATGTATAGCACGTAAATCGAAATTGCCGCTCCAAACCAGGTAACCAGCGTAGGCCAAGCAGACCGCATTCCGAAACGATATTTGGAATGAGCATAGCTTAGCTGATTGCAATTACTACAAGCGGCTGGAGTGTCCGACCCCGACCACATTTTTTCCCAAAGGGTTATTCCTTTTTCGTGACAGTGCGGGCAGTCGAACATCTAGAGTCCTTTAAAGTCAAAGCTCACCAGCAGACAAAGGAATTATGCCTGAACCTGGCCTATGGGCAGGTTGATTTAAAACGGTGTATCCGGTTGATGTGAAGCTGCAACACGAGCAAATTAACCAGATAGCCCACCATAGACATCATAGACATAGAGTAACGTTGTTGAAATCGCAAGTCGAGCAGGAATCGCTTCCGTAGATGCTGGCTTTGTCATGAGCCTCATTCCTGCAGTTGTTACGCCGAAATCCATGTTATACCAAACAAAGAGAGTGTATCGAATCAGGTTGACATACAGGGCGGTGGGCTCAGCCTTGTGGCGTTGCATCAAGCCCTTACTTCACTCCCGGCGCACATAAGGCAGCTCGAACTCAAGCGCCTTCGGCCGCGTTTCCGGCGTGAATTCCCCCGACCCGCCAAAAAACAATTCGTTGTTGGTCGGCC
>CAZJDL010000100.1:0-15820 GCA_964544755.1 uncultured Pseudomonadales bacterium
TGAGGAGGCGCGATTGTACGCATGCGCAGCAGAAAAATCCAGCCAACCCAACTGCGCCCAATAACCGAAGATGGAGGCGGTTTAACGGTTTTTCGAGTAATATTGCGTAAAATTCGGCGCAATAAACGCCCCATAGAAGGAAGTTCAACTCATGTCTGATGGTCATTACAAAGGTGTCATACTCGCCGGTGGCTCCGGCAGCCGCTTATACCCTCTGACCAGCTCGGTCTCCAAGCAGTTGATGCCGGTGTACGACAAACCCATGATTTACTACCCGCTGGCGGTGCATATGCTGGCCGGTATTCGCGACATTTTGATTATCAGTACCGCGCGTGATCAGGCCGCTTTTGCTGAACTGATGGGCGACGGCAGTCAATGGGGCTTAAACTTTAGTTACGCCGTACAGGCGCAACCCGGTGGTCTGGCACAGGCATTTTTGATCGGCGCCGGCTTTATTGGTGACTCACCGGTCAGCCTGGTACTGGGAGACAACATTTTTTATGCCGAGGGCTTATCGCGGCTGCTGCAAGAGGCCGTAAAAAGCGACCAGGGCGCCACTATTTTCGCCTATTATGTGAACGACCCACAACGCTACGGCGTGGTCAGTTTCGACAAGCAGGGTAAGGCGACGTCGATAGAAGAAAAACCCGCGCAACCCAAGTCACACTATGCCGTCACTGGTCTGTATTTTTACGACAATACGGTGATCGACATCGCCAAACAAATTAAACCTTCGGCGCGCGGTGAGCTGGAGATCACTGACGTCAATCGGGTCTATCTTGAGAACAACACGCTCAACGTTGAAGTGATGAGTCGCGGTACGGCCTGGCTGGACACCGGCACGCATAATTCCTTATTGGATGCGGCGAATTTCATCCGCGTGGTGGAGGAACGCCAGGGATTGAAAATAGCTTGCCCCGAAGAAATTGCCTACCGGCAGGGATTTATCGACGCAGCACAGCTTGAGGCGTTAGCCGCGCCACTGAAAAGAAGCGGCTATGGCAAATATCTGGAACGCGTTTTGAAAGAGGGCCACTAATGCGCTGCATCGCCACACCGCTGCCCGGGCTGCAATTGCTCGAACCCACGGTGCATGGTGACGAACGTGGTTTCTTCCTGGAGACCTGGAACGCGCAAGCGTTTCGGCGCTTAGGCATAGACGCGAATTTTGTGCAGGACAATCACAGCAGCTCACGGCGGGGTACTTTGCGTGGCCTGCACTATCAAACGCAGCACAGTCAGGGCAAGCTGGTGCGAGTGCTGCGCGGCGGCATCTTTGATGTGGCGGTAGATTTGCGCCAATCGTCCCCTGCTTTTGGCCAATGGTACGGCGTTGACCTCAGCGCCGCCAATAAACACTCGCTATGGATACCACCCGGTTTCGCCCACGGCTTCTACGTCACCAGCGAGACGGCGGAGATGATGTATAAATGCAGTGACTACTACGCGCCGCAGCATGAGGTCACCCTGGCGTGGGACGACCCGGCGCTGGCGATTGAGTGGCCGCTGATTGCAGGCGAGCCGGTGCAGCTGTCGACCAAGGATCGCGCGGGCCTATGTTTCGCAGCGGCGCAGAAATTTGGTTAGGACGATTATTCTGCGAGTGGAAATTTTATGCGCGATTTAACCAGCTCAGCTCCTGCCAGGGTCGATAAACCTTTTGTTGTTTTCTACTTCCTGTTTCTGCTGGCGTACTTTGTCAACTTCGATCGCGACCAACAGTATGTCGTTTACGGGTTATTGCTGCTGTGCAGCTTACCTTCTGTATGGGCCAGTCGGCAGGCCTTCCTGCTCAGCGCACCCTTGCTATGGTCTTCCGTTTTGCTGCTGTACCTGACGGTTAGTTTCGCGTGGAGTGACTATAGCGAGCCGGTTTATTTTGTTGAGATCGTGTCTAAAGCGGCGTTAACGGCATCGTTTCTGTTTATAACCGCTTATTTGGTGTGGAAAAAACCGCTAGAATTTTCCAGAGTATTAGCGGCCATGATCGTTTGTGTCGCGTTGGTGGGATTGCTTTCCATTTTTTTATTCTACGCAGAAAACCCCTTTCCCACGGCGCGACTGGTGTCTTTTGGCCAGCTGAACAATCCAGGGTATATGGGTTCAGTCAATGGCGTATTTGCTGTAATTGCGGGCTATTTTGCAATCGTTGCACAAAACACCAGGGCACGCCTGGGGTATACGTTGACTTTTATCGTGCTGTTAGCTGTTGTCATGATGGCCCAGGCACGGAGCGCTTTTATTGCGATGGTGGCTGCAATTCTGGTGCTCGTAATCTGGCAGGGAAGGAGCCGCTCAGTACGGTATTCAATGATCGCCAGTACTCTCATCGGGCTTTACGTATTTGGCAAGCCAGTTTTTACGCGCTTCTTAACCGCCGGCGTTGATGTCAGCTCTGATTTGCGACTACAAATCTGGCAAGATGCCCTGCCACAAATTCTCACTCATCCGCTAATCGGTGCCGGCATCGGCACAAAGATGCAATTCGCCACCAGTGAAGGCGTGTTTACCCACCCGCACAGTGTTTATATGTCGGTGACCTGGTACGGTGGTATTTTCGGTTTATTTTTAATGCTTGGAATGCTGGCGGCCGCCTATCGGGAGTGTATCCTCGTCGGGAGGCAAAAGGGAAACTATCTGGCACTGGCTTTGCTAGTATACACCACGACCTGCATAATGTTTGACTATGGAGACGTGATAACCTATCCCCACGACACATGGTTGCTGTTTTGGCTTGCGATCGCGATGGCGGGAGGCGAGGCGATCAACAGGAGACTCAATCATCATCCTACGCGCTAAAAATATAAAGGCAATTATTCCCCGGTCTCGCCCAACCAGGAAGGGGCTTTTCCGGCATGGATAAACCCGACCCAGCAGGCATTCCTAAAGTCATTCATATCGTCTGGATTGGCGACGAAAGCTTATGCCCTCAAAATTGCATCCAAACATGGCGCGATAACCACCCCGATTGGGAGTTTAAGCTGTGGGGCAATGAATCCTGGGAAAAAGGCGATTGGGTCAATATGCACCATATGGAACAAATTGCAGCAACCGGCAAGTTGTGCGCGGTTGCCGACTTGATGCGCTGGGAAATTTTACTCAGCGAAGGTGGTGTCACCGTTGACGCAGATTCCGTTTCACTGGCGCCGCTGCCCGACTGGATCATGAACACGAACCTGTTTGCCTGCTATGAAAATGAGCAAGAAAGACCGGGGCTTGTGTGTAATGCACTGGTAGGCGCCAAACCCAATAACGCCGTAATACGTCATTTAGTTGAAGGCTTTGGGCGACAAAAAAATATCGCTGACCGTTTCGTGTGGCACAAACTGAAAAGAAAAAAATTGAAGCCTTGGAAAACCACCGGCCCCTTGGCGTTTACGCGGGCGCTGAAAGACACTCATTATAATAATGCTAGTTTGTTACCCAGCCACTTTTGTTACCCAATCCACTATTCCGGCAGGCAGTACACCGGCTCCGGGCCTGTTTTTTGCTTCCAGTTCTTTGCCGGCACAGGAACATCTTCGTACCGGGCGCTGCTTGATTTAAGCTCCGATCAGCTTGTTGACCGAGTGTATCAACAACTCGGGCGCGTGCGCCCTATCAATGAGTAAGGTTGTCAGAACAAGTATTTGGTTCAGCGTATCCCCGATAGAATGAAAACAAGCATTTGTATTTGTACTTATCAACGCGACGAGCTGCTCGAGCGCGTGTTGCGCTGTTTGTCGAATATTGCGCTGGACGGCCCTCTGGCAGACATGGATGTCGAACTGCTGGTGATTGACAATGCTGGTAGCGCTGCAACAGCCAGGCTCTGCGAACGAGCCAGCAGCGACCTCAAAATTCCCTTGCGCTACTTTAGTGAACCGCGTCGTGGCATCTCCCAGGCGCGTAACCGGGCAGTAACCGAAGCACTGCTGGGGGGGGCCGACATGATTTCCTTTATTGACGACGACGACCTCCCACGTGACGACTGGTTGCGCGCTCTGGTTGGTAAGCGCTTGAATACCAGCGCCGATATCGTTTTCGGCAGCTGGGTATTGGGTGCCGGAGTGCCGGATTGGGCTCGCGGCTCTGATATTTTTAAAGCCCTGGTTACGCCGGGTGAGAGCGAGAAGGCCGGCAATTATGGCTTGCCGCGAATGGCATCCACTTGCAATGTGTTAATTGCTCGAAAGATTCTGGAAAAAGTTGGCCGCGAAGGTTCAGTGTTTAAGGAAGAGCTTAGCCGCAGCGGCGGTGAAGACAAGGACTTTTTTATTCGGGCCTTGAAGGCAGGGGCAAAGCTGGCGTCCGAACAAGGTTCCATTATTACCCGCCATCACGAACCCGGGCGTTTCAGGGTGCAGGGGTTGTTGCAACGTGGCTTTAAGAATGGTTGTTCGCGAATGCATAAAGCGCGGCAACATGGCACCCGGTTGAGAGTCGCGCAGCGCTTTGTTCTAGCACTGTTAAAAATGATCTGGGTATTGATGACGCTTGTTTTCTGTCTATTTTCACGCCGGCTATTTATGCACCAGCTATACCGCCTGGGCAAATCCGCGGGCGTGGTTTATGCGGCGTTCACTGGCCGTAGTTACGGTTATTACAGCGGTTAACCGCCTGCCTTTGGAGCAGCGAGCACACTATCTTCCTGTACTTGTTGCCACCAATCGGCATTGTGCAAAAACCACTGCAATGTTTTTTCTATGCCGCTTGCAAAGCTTTCCCGCGGCATAAAACCCAGCTCGCGCGTCATTTTCGAGGCGTCGATGGCGTAACGCCAATCGTGGCCGGCACGGTCGGTGACGAATGCGATCGCGTCGCGACTCGGAAGGCCACGCGCGGCAAGCGCCGCGGAATAACGCTGCTGCAAACCCGGCGCCCTGGCAAACGCCTGATCAAGCAGATCGCACAGTAAGTGCACTACATCAATATTCGGCCACTCATTGTTACCGCCAATATTGTAGGTCTGCCCCACGCTGCCCTGGTGCAATATCCGGTCGATCGCGCGGCAATGATCTTCAACGTAGAGCCAGTCGCGCACATTTTTACCGTTCCCATACACCGGTAAGGCTTTGCCTTGCAGCAAATTGATAATACACAGCGGGATGAGTTTTTCCGGCAGATGATAGGGGCCGTAGTTGTTGGAGCAATTACTCGTTGTCACCTGCAGACCGTATGTGTGCTGGTAAGCGCGCACCAAATGGTCGGACGCTGCCTTGCTCGCGGCATACGGCGAATTCGGCTCATACAGGCTTTGCTCGGTAAACGGCGGGGCTGATTCATCCAGCGCGCCGTACACCTCATCGGTAGAGATGTGATGAAAGCGATGCGCGCGGGGCGCAGGCGTCAGCCAGGCTTCGCGGGCGGCCTGCAACAAGCTGTGCGTGCCAACCACATTGGTTTCGATAAACTGCGCCGGCCCGCTGATCGAGCGGTCGACATGGCTCTCGGCCGCAAAATGCACAATGGTGTCGAGGCTGTTATCGGCCAGCAGCCGCGTCACCAGCGCGGTGTCGCAAATATCGCCGTGCACAAATTGTAGCTGTTCGCTCGCCAACACGTCGCCCAAATTGATTTCGTGGCCGGCGTAGGTGAGCGCGTCCAGCGCTACGACCTGATCGGCGGGGTACTGCTGCAGCCAGTAACGAACAAAATTACAACCAATAAAACCGGCGGCACCGGTGACCAGCAAACGCCGCATCTAGCTCGCCTCCTTAACCAATTTTGTCAGCATATCGCGCAGCGCGTGGCGCCAATGGCGCGGCACAAATCCCGCGGCCACGGTGGCGCCCTTGTCGAGCACGCTATAGTGTGGCCGGCGCGCCGCCGTCGGGTATTGCGCCGAAGAAACGGGTCGTATCGGTATTCGCCGGCCCAGCAAACCGAGCTCCAGCGCAATGTCCTGAATTGCCACCGCGAAGTCATACCAACTGGCGACGCCGGCGTCAGTCCAGTGATATATGCCGTGCATGCTATCTCTGGCGACTAGCTCCCACACAAACCCGGCGAGGCCGGCGGCCCAGGTCGGCGAGCCCACTTGATCGCATACGACGATGACTGACTCGCGCTCGCGCAGCAAACGCAGCATGGTATGCACGAAGTTGTTGCCATATACCGAGTACAGCCAGGCGGTGCGAATCACAATGCAGTGCCGCGGAATTCGCGTTAACAACGCTTGCTCGCCCTGGCGTTTGCTTTCCCCATAGGCGTTGATGGGTTGTGTTGCGGCGGCGGTCGCGTAGGGCATCGTCTGGTCGCCGTGAAACACAAAATCGGTTGAGAAGTGTATGACTCTTGCCCCTTCGCGACTCGCATACTCGGCCAGCAGCGCCACTGCCTTGCCGTTAACGGCGGCGGCCATGTCGCGGTTTTCTTCGGCGGCGTCGACCTGCGTATAAGCGCCGGCATTAATAATAAGATCGGGCCGCGTTTGCTCTAACACCGCGCGTATGCTGTGCTCGTCGGCCAGATTCAACTCGGCCCGATCGCGCGTGATCAGCACATGTCCGTCTGGCGCACAGGCGCTGAGTTCACGGCCTAGTTGCCCGCCGCCACCGGTAACAAGAATATTCATACTCACTGCTCTACTGTGCACCTCGGATGCGCGCTTTACCTCACCCATCTGCTTTCGGTTAGAATGCCTGCGGCGCAAACCCGGCATTATACATAGCCTTGATTTAGGCCCCAGCCAGCAACCAACCACCACTATGCACTTTGCTTTCTGCCTCTTTAACTTTTATCCCTACGGCGGCCTGGAGCAAAGCTTTCTGAATATCAGCAAGCAAGCGCTGGCGCGCGGCCATAAAGTTGATGTGTTGACGTGCAGTTGGGAAGGCGACATTCCGGCCGGATTGCAAGTCAAAATTCTGCCGTGCAAGGCTTGGTCGAACCATACGCTGGGCAAAAAATACACGGCGCGACTGAAAACGGAATTAGCCCGGAACCGCTATGACGCGATCGTCGGCTTCAATCGTATGCCCGGACTCGACGTGTATTACAACGCCGACGTCAGCTTCGTTGTGCAAGCGCGCAAGAAACATCGTGCTCTGTATCGGCTTTCGCCGCGTTACCGACTGTTTGCAGCATTCGAACACGCCGTGTTCGAAGCGGCGTCCGCGACCCATATAATGTATATTTCGCCGCGCGTAAAAGCCGAATATCAATCCGAGTACGGCACGCCGGAACCGCGCTGGCACGCACTGCCGCCGGGTATCAACAAACGGCCTATTGAAGACGCACTGGCAGACAAGACCCGCGCCGCCACCCGCGCCGAGCTGGGCCTGGAGCTGGATGCAACGCTGCTGCTTATGGTCGGCTCGGATTTTAAACGCAAAGGCGTCGACCGCGCGCTGCACGCCCTGGCCGCGCTAGCCGATGATCGGCGAAAAAAAACGGCGCTGGTGGTTATTGGCCGCGGTGACAACGACACCTATGCACGGTTGGCTAAACGGCTTGCGGTCGACGCCCACCTGCTTGGCCCGCGCCCGGACGTGGCGCGCTTTCTGGCCGCAGCCGACATGTTGCTGCACCCTGCACGCAGCGAAACGGCGGGCAATGCCATTATCGAAGGGCTAGTCGCCGGCTTACCGGTTTTAGTCACCGAATCCTGCGGATTTAGCTTTCATGTGCAGGCCGCAGATGCCGGCTTGCTTATTCCTGACGGGCCATATGAACAAGAGCCGTTCAATACTCTGCTACAGCAAGCCATTGACTCAAACCGGCGTCCACAGTGGCAAGCGAATGCGCTCCACTACGCCGCCACGACCGACTTGTACAGCCGGCCAGTCAAGGCAGTGGCGATTATCGAGTCGATTGCCGAGCGTAAAGGCGCGTCTCTAACGAGTTAGTTTTGTTGTAACTGTGCATAGAAAGCCAGCGTCTTCTGCGTCGCCGCTTGCCAACTGTATTTTTCCTGCGCCAACTGCTGACCACCGGCGGCCAAGCGGTCACGCAGCGGCGGGTCGCGCCCTAGCCGCACCAGAGCGTGAGCGATTGCCGCCGGGTCGCGCGGCGGCACCAGCAAGCCGGTTTGCTCGTGGCGCACAATTTCCGGCAGACCACCGACATCGCTCGCGACCAGCGCGACGCGCGTGGCCATGGCTTCCAGCGCCGACAAACTCACCGCTTCCACTAGTGACGGCATCATCACCACATCGGCCAGCGCGTTGACTTCGGGCATCATGTGCAGCGGTATATTGCCGAGATAAACGACCCGGCCATTGGCGTGTTCTGACTGCAATAATTGTTTGATCTCGTCGATGTAGCCGGAGTGCGTGTTGACGGCTTGTTCGCTAGCGAGAAATACGAACTTCCAGTTTATCTCAGGCGCGGCAACCAACACTGATGCGACCGCTTGTGCCAGATAGAGCACGCCTTTTTTGCTCACCATACGGCTCGGGCACAGCACGACGAAGTCTTCGGCCTGCAAACCATAAGCCGCTCGGTCCACCCGCACGTCGCAGTGAAAGCGCGAGGTAGCGACACCGTTGGCGATGTAAACCAGCGCAGATTGCGGCCACACGGCGGCCGTCTTATCACGTCGCTCCTCGCTTGCGGCGATAAACCCGGTGACTTTTCGATAGCGCAATTTTATGTACTGCTTTTTTATGCGCCGTTCATAGTCGCGCAGGAAGCGCGAGGTGTGATTGGTCCACACCCAGGGCACGCGCGCCGACCAGGCGGCACCGGCCGCGGTGCTGTCCTGGTAGTCGTGCTGATGCACGATATGCGGCTCACCGAAGCGCTCTATCGCCGCATTAATACCGTCTTTTGCCGCGCGGCCAAATAAATACTTGCGATACATTTTGTTGCGAAAACGCCGCTGCCTACTGTCGATGGCGACTCTTAGCAGCGCGATATCGTCGTCGACAAACTCCACTCCTGTCGTGTCACCCGCGACCGGATTGATCACCACCACGCGATGACCAAGCTGCTGCAAAGCCCAGCTCAAGTGATACACATGCGCCGCAATGCCGCCAATATTTGGCAGGTAGTCGGTGGTCAGCATAAAAATATTCAAGGCGCGGAGGGGGCCCGTGATGGCACGGGGAAATGCACCGGCATCGGCCGCTGCCAGTCGCGCCGGTAAAAACGCTCGGCGCGTTTTCTTACCGCGCGCCAAAAGTCTTTATCTTCCCGCAGCGTAGTACGCAGGCTTTGGCCGCGATAAAGCCGCATAAAGCGATAAAAATCACGCCTGCTCAGGCCAATATCGCTGGCGGAAAAATACAGCGCTGCAATGTCTTTGATTCGCCAGCGCAGCGGCACGCGCGCTCTTAGCTGCGCTCGGTGCAAGTCCATCAAATACAGCGGCGGCGCCTTGCCATCAACAATGCTATCCGCCGCCAGCATTCTAAAATGGCACAGATAAAAGTCTCGATGATTCATTCCCGCGTCGTGCATGGCGCGTGCGATAGCCGCGACCGAGTGCAGCAACATCTGCTTTTCGCTATACGCTGGTGGCCGGGCCGGCCACTCCTCGGTGAGGTCTTTTAAAGTGACGCTGTCTTGCAGCGCGTCGGTCATAATAAACGACTGCAGCCGCGCCGGGTTAACACCCCGCTGACCATAACCCGCGATGGATAGCGTTGTGATTTTATGCGAATGCAAAAAGTCGATCGCTTTTTTTTCGTTGATCGCACTCACAATCGGCAAGCGCAGGCTCAGCAATTCTTTGATAAGCTCGCCCCAACCAATGCCATGATGAATTTTAATGAAATATTCGTGCTCACCAAGGTGAATTCGGTAAGTGTGACGCCCCTCTTTAGCTCTTATCGCTTCACCTTGCAGGCGCATAACATGGTCAAAGGTCTGCTCGCAGGGCAAGGCAGCGGCGACTCTTGGCTCCAGATGGAAGATATGCATAGATCGGTTCGGCCGGGTAATAACGTATTTGCAGGCTAGCACAGCCCTACCGGCCGGGAAAGCCGCACTGCGACTACTGCGTATGTCTAGTGTCCTGTAATGAATAAACTGTACATTCAGCGAGCCGCCTGGCTCTGTGATAGCATGCCGTTGATTTCAGACTCGATGTGCTCTGTGCCTCCATGCTAAGGCTAAGTGCTTTGCAACAAACCCCGGTAGCGCCACAACCCTACCCCTATTTGGTAGTGCCGCAGATGATTGAGGAAGAATACTTGCCACGGCTTATCGCCGATTTTCCCGACATACAGCATCCCGGCAGCATTCCGGTCGCTGAAGCAGACGGTGGCCCACTGTTTCACGCGCTGATCGAGGAGCTGGAGGGCGACGCCGTGCGCCGGCTGATCGCCGAAAAGTTTCGGCTAGATCTCGACGGCTTGCCAGTGTTTACCACCTTGCGCGGCGTGATGCGCAACAGAGATGGCGCAATTCATCGCGACTCGAAAACCAAGGTCATCACCGCGCTGCTGTACTTTAACGAGACCTGGGATCAGCCAGGTGGCAGGCTGCGAATTCTGCATGGCAACAATAATCTGCATGACTACGCTGCCGAAATTGCTCCCACGGCGGACCGTATGCTGCTGTTCAAAGTGACCGACAATTGCTGGCATGGCCACGCCCCGGTCGAGGGTAAACGTTTGTCGATACAAATGAACTACCTGACGGGCAAAGCGGCCAAGGGCAAGCATTTGTTCTTGCATAGCCTTAGCGCGAAAATTAAAAAACGCCTGGGCGGCAATATCAGCGCCGCCTGAGCCCTGTATGCAGGCACTGCTGATAAAACTCACCTCCATGGGTGACCTGGTGCAGGCCCTGCCGGCCCTGACTGACGCCCAGCAGGCTATTCCAGATATCCAGTTCGACTGGGTAGTCGACGAGTCGTTTGCCGAAATACCGCGCTGGCATCCCGCTGTTAGCGCGACGATTGAAACTGCACACCGGCGCTGGCGGCAGGCACTGCGACATACCTGGCGCGGCGGCGAATTTTCCGCATTCGTTAAAACCTTGCGCGCCAAAAACTACAGCGCGGTGATCGACGCGCAATCCAATCTCAAGAGCGCCTGCGCCACGCTGTTAACGCGTGGCACCAGGCACGGACCGAACAGCCGGTCGGTGCGCGAGTACGGTGCGCAGTTCGCGTATCACCGGCGCTATGCCATAGACAAAAATCAATTGGCTATCGAACGTACGCGGCAATTGTTTGCCCAGGTGTTCGATTACCCGCCACCGGCCACGGCGCCCGATTTTGGTCTGGCCAACACCCCATGGCCGGCGCCCGAAATCGAACTGCCGGCTAGGCCGTATTTAGTATTTGTGCACAACGCGAGCTGGAACAGCAAAAGCTGGCAAACCAGCCATTGGCGGCAGTTGCTGCACATGGCCGGCGCTGCCGGATTCAACGTGCTGTTACCGTGGGGATCACAACAGGAACACGAACAGGCGCAGCGCATCGCCGCCAACTGTGCGCACGCGCAAGTCCTGCCCAGGCTTTCACTGACCCAGATTGCCAGCATTTTTTTGCGATCATGCGGGGCTATTTGCGTCGATACCGGCCTGGCGCATATTGCAGCCTGCCTGGATATACCCACGCTGACGCTTTATGGCCCTACTGATCCTGCGCTAATCGGCGCAACCGGCGACCGCTCGAAATTTTTAGTGGCGGAAGGCTTTGCCTGCATTCCATGTTACAAGAAATTATGCACCGTTGGTGATTACCGTGGGCCCGAAGCGCAGTGCTTGAAAGCGCTCACGACCGAAAAAGTGTGGGCGCTGTTTACAGCGATTGCGGCCCGATGACGGTAGACCTCGGCCAGGTAGCCATGATCAGCAACCCAGGCAGTCGCGGCAATCGCAAATTGCTGCGCAAGATTGAAGCCGTGACTGGCGACTACCCACTCATCCAACATCGGATCACGGAAAATAGCGCCGCAATCGGTAGCGTACTAGCAGATCTTGCCCGCCAGTCGATCGGCGTGCTGGCGATCAACGGTGGCGATGGCACGGCGGCCGCGGTGCTGGCACATTTGCTGCACGAATCGCCTTTCGAGCAACCGCCAAACGTGGTGTTGTTACCGGGCGGAACGGCAAATATGAGCGCTGGCGACGTTGGCATGCGCGGTAATCTGCTGCGCGCTGTTACCCGCCTCGGCGAATGGACAGAGGGAAAACACCGGAATAGCCAGTTGCTGCGGCGCGCGGTGCTGCGCGTGCAACCAGGCCCGGATCAGGCCGCCAGTTACGGTATGTTTATGGGCGCCGGCATCATTATGCAAGGCACCGATTACGCCCATAGAGAGATTCATTCGCGCGGCCTTGGCGATCAGCTAAGCCTGGGGCTGGGCTTGGTACGTACCGTGTGGGGCTGGCTGCGCCATGATCCGCAGTTTTATCAACCCGTGCAGCTGGCCTATGCGCTTGACGACGCGGCGCCAACGGCAGAGCAGGATACCGTGCTGTTGCTGGTCAGCACACTGCAGCGCCTGTTTCTCGGCATTCGGCCTTACTGGGGGCAAGAGCCGGGCGCGCTGCGGCTGAGCCTGATTCGCGACCATCCTGCACACTTTTTACGTGCTTTTCCGGCCGTACTGCGTGGCAGGCCAAATCGGTTTGTTAGCGCGCAAGGCGGCTATCTAAGCCATAATGCGCAGCAAATCAAACTGTACATGGATGGCAGTTATAATCTCGACGGCGAGATCTTTCTTGCGCAGCGCACGGCGGGTCCGGTCATCATCAGCAATGCTGGTGAAATTACATTCATTAAACTATAGATAACTTGCAGAGCACCGTGACGATAAGGGCAAGCGCATTGCAGCAGGATTTTCCACAATCACCGGCGCTGCAGGCGCTGGTGGAGACGCTGCGCACGCGCTACGGCGATGCCATCGCTGCCGTGCTGCTTTACGGCTCATGCCTGCGCAGTGGGGATTTGCTGGAAGGCGTCGTCGACCTCTATCTGGTCGTCGATGGCTATCGATCTTTTTACAGCAATAACGTGCAAGCCGCCGCCAATCGCATACTCGCGCCGAATGTGTTCTACCTGGAGATTGCCGTCGGCGAGCAAACCCTGCGCGCCAAGTACGCGGTTATTTCAGCGGCGGACTTACGCCGCGGCACGTCCTGGCGCTGGTTTCACTCGTATATTTGGGCGCGTTTCGCACAACCAACCGCCATTGTCTGGAGTCGTGACGACGCCAGTCGCCAAATGGTGATTGCCACACTGAGCAGCGCCGTGCGCACCTTTCTGGGCCGCGTGCTGCCGCGCCTGCCGGCCACCGGCGATGTGCAAGACATTTGGCGACGCGGTTTCCAACTCACCTATGCCGCCGAACTGCGCTCGGAAAAAACCGGCCGCGCCGCCGAATTAACCGCCGCGGCACTGGACTATTACGTCGCAGCGACCCACCGGGCCGCTGCTTCGCTACGCTACAAATTGGAGCTCGAGGTACAAGGCGAAAACCTGCGATACCACTGTCAGGTACCGACTGCCATCCGTTGGTTGAGCCGCTTCACTTGGCCGCTGCGCATGGTGCAAGGAAAATTGCTGTCTGTAGTGCGGCTGCTGAAGGCGTTGTTTACCTTCGACAACGGGCTAGACTATATCGAATGGAAATTGCAACGCCACTCCGGCCAGGATATTGAGATCCCCGACCAGGTTCGACGCCGACCGTTGATATTTATGTGGGGTTATTGTTGGCGGCTGTACCGGCGCGGCGTGTTTCGCTAAATGACGGCGACAACGATACCAACCGCGCCGCGTATCTGGCTGGTTATCGGCGACAAACCCGGCGATAACGCACAGGTCGAAATCATTGCCGAGGCACTGGAACTACCGTACGAGGTCAGGCGCGTGCTGCCCAAAGAAAAATATGTATTGGGCAAGCCGCTGCTTTGCTGGCCTTCTTTGTATCATCTGGACCTGCAACGTTCCGCCAAACTCGAACCACCCTGGCCGGACTTGATACTAACCATAGGCCGTCGGCCGGCGATGGCGGCGCTGTGGATACAGCGTCAGTCGGGCGGCCTCAGTCAAACTGTTTTGCTGGGCCGGCCCAAGCTGTGGATGGATCGCCGTTTCAGCCTGATTATCGCGCCATCGCAATACCTGCTGCCGGCAAATAACCGCGTACTAAAGCTGGATTTACCCTTGCTGCGCAGCAACGACGCCGCGATCAAGCAAGCCGCGGACGCGTGGCGTGCGAGCTTAAACGTTTTGCCGCGCCCGTTAACGGCCTTGCTGGTTGGCGGCCAAACCAAGCCGTTCCGCTTCGACGCCAACACCGCGCGTGAATTGCTTGCCGCAGCACGTCAGGCGGCTGGCGCGGGATTTCTGTACATAGCAACCAGTCGCCGCACACCGCCGGCCGTGGTCGAAGCCCTGCAACGGGGGTTGCCGGCCAACGCGCGCCTCTACTGTTGGTCGGCTGACACGCCCGACAACCCTTATCTCGCCTTGCTCGGCCTGGCCGACCGTTTTATCGTGACTGGCGATAGCATGTCGATGCTGATAGAAGTCGCACGGCGGGGTCAACCGCTGGCGGTTTTTACGCTACCGTATCAAAGCGGCTTCGGGCCGTGGTTGCAGCAACGCCTGGTCGGCGGCGCTGATGCCGGAAAAACAAAGAAGGGCCTCATCAGTAAACTGGGATTATCGAACTATTCCCGCGACCTGACTGCCATCCACCGGCAGCTTTACGCTAAAAAGCTGGCCGTGCCGTTGGGCGAAGAATTCCTGCGCGGCGGCGTTACACCGGAAGACGAAGTACAGAAAGTACTCGGCAGAATCAAACAATTGCTTACCGAACACCATGCCGCCCTGTAAACTTGCCGCCTATTGCCATTGCAAGCTGGCGCAACGCAGCTAACATTGCCGTTTCGCATACGCTTTTTTTCATTCAAGGTACGCACGGTTAATGCACACTGTTATCAAAAAAATCAGCCGCTTTCTGATCATGAATGCGGTGTTCTTTTTGCCACAAGAGAAAAAGATTCGCCTCGAACGCTGGCTGCGCGGTAAGGAAGAATACCGCAAACTGCGGCTGGCCGACGCCGTTATCGTCTCATTCGGCAAAAGCGGCCGCACCTGGTTGCGCGTATTGCTGTCGCGGTTTTATCAGCTGCAACACGGTTTGAGCGAGCGCCACCTGATTGGCTTCGACAATCTTCATCGCAAAAACAGCGCCATTCCAAAACTGTTTTTTAGCCACGACAATTACCTCAAAGACTACACCGGCAACCGCGATAACAAAGCCGATTTTTACGCCAGCAAAGTCATTCTGCTGGTGCGCAATCCGCTGGACGTTGCCGTATCGCAGTTTTTCCAGTGGAAATACCGGATGCGCGCGGCCAAGAAAGCCTTGAATAAATACCCCGCACACGGCAGCGATATCGATGTTTTCGACTTTGTCATGGCCGCAGACTCAGGCTTGGCCGCCGTGATCGATTACCTGAATTTGTGGGCTAAAGAAGCGCATCGGATTGATGATTTATTGATCGTGCGTTACGAAGACCTGCGCAGTCATACCGGCGCTACGTTGAATGCTATCTTTAATTTCATCGGCACCCCGGGCAGCCGGCAACAAATAGAAGATGCCGTCAGCTTCGCCTCGGTTGAGAACATGCGCCAGATGGAACAAAAACGCACGTTCTGGCTCAGCGGCAGCCGCATGCTGGCCAAGGACAAAAATGATCCCAACACCTACAAAGTACGCAAGGCGAAGGTTGGCGGCTATAAAGATTACTTCGACGACACCCAGTTGCAAACCCTGCACAAGATCGTGGCCGACCGACTGCACCCGATGTTCAACTACGGCCCTGCCGCGGCGCAGGACATGCAGGCCGTGAACGCATGAGTGCGCTAATATTCACCCCCAGGGCAATCGGGCTTAAATTCACATGCCGATTACTCTGAGCAAGTACG
>CAZJDL010000101.1:0-15567 GCA_964544755.1 uncultured Pseudomonadales bacterium
AACTTGCGCATAGGCATTCGGGTTGTTGGCCCAGTTGTTCCAGGCTTCCTTAATGGCGGAATAGTCACAATCGACAATTCTTTCCTGCCGGGTCAGGTCGAGCACGTTGACATAGGTTGCCTTGAATTTTTCCATATTCTGCGGCCAGGTGGAGGGAATGGTTAAGATCCACTCTTTCTCCATTTCCCAGTATGGACTTGCCGCAATTGAGGGTTTTATTTTTTCGACGATATTTCGATCCAGTCCCTTGTGCTGCGTAGCCGCGATAAACTTTTGGAAAAAATCCATAAACTCAGGCAGCGCCGGCTCGAAATAGCGGAATTCGTCGCATGCATCGATAATAAGGCAGTGTCCATCGGGCACAATAAATTCTGCCAGGCGCGGCAGCATGGCCGCCGCCTCGGGAATATGTTGCAGTACCAGCCGCAGCATGACGAAGTCGTAGTTACCGGAAATCGTTTCGAGGTGATCGACAAAAAATTCAATGTTATCTGCGCTGGCCTCCGAATTTGCCAGCTCAATAAGCTCTTCGGATAAGTCAATGCCGATGAACCGTTTGTCGGGGAAACGCGCCGCCAACTGCGACAGGTAATAGCCGTTTCCGGTACCAATATCCAGCACGTTCCTGGCCGTCAACCAGGCCGTACAAGTGTGGTAGACGGTCAGTTCTTGCGGCAGCGAAAAATCCGTTTGCAGGCGGTGCAGCAAATTCCAGATTTTTAGCGACTGTTGACCGGTCTTAGATTTAGCCGCTACGGGTTGTGCTTTCTCTGCGTCGATAATGTCTTCCATATCTACTCCGTTGCCGCTGAGCAATACGTGATGGGCTCCTCCAAAAATACGCTTTTTCCGCGCTATCGAATCTTGCACACAGAGTAGCGCACGGCCGCTATTTATTTCCGGGATTTAAGGTGTGCGGCAGAGCCACACTTTGCTGGTGTAATTTCAATACCCGTTTGCTCGCATTCAATTTTTCGATTGTACTCCTCTACTTGAATAAAAAAGCAACTTGTAAAGTGCGTAGTTATAACTTTTTATTTTATGCAGAAGTTGCCTTATACATGTTGGCGCCATGCGTTCTAGTATTTTCATTAATACGAGGCGCGACGAGTGACGATACTTCAACCACAACGCGTCGCGCGACAAAATGCTGATGCAAACGGTTGGCGGCGAGCATAGTTGATTGCTGGCGCAGTGAGTTTCACCCTATTTGCCAGGCGACCCTCGAGTGAGCGCCGCGATCGCTGCTTTGGCGACCGGGCACCATTCGTCATTTCTCCACCAGTCCACGTAGCGTTGAAACTGCCGCTTGGTCGAACAGACCGCGAAATGATCCCAGCCCACGGCACTTACAATCTGCTTGCAGTGTTTGACGACCGCACCCGTTACGTCCGCGGCCACCACGTCGGTTAAGTGGTAGATTCTTAGTAACTCAATCTCTGCCAGTGTCCCGTGTGCCCAAGCCTTGTCAATGCCCTGCGTGGATTCGACCTGCCCCATGGCAATACCGCGTACGCCAGCCCAACGATCGGGGTCGCGCTCGCGCTGCAGAATCGCCGTTAACGCGAGATACTGCGTTGCCGGCCAGTGTGAGTCGGGCTGCACGTGCAGCGCGTCGAGGTAGGCGGCGAGGCTGGCTTGCAGGGCCTGATTTTCCTCGCGTTTCATGTCCGCTTTGTGAAAACTCTCCGCGAGCTTTTTCTCGGTTGCGCCTTCCACCGCGAAGCACTCAACGCGAGCCCGCCGCGTGTGCTCGTCATCTCCATGTGACAATTGACTTTTCCAGCAGCGGATACGTTCGCGGGCGGCTTCCAGGGCGTCACGAAATTCGCCCTCATACACTTGCCTTTGTTCGTCGTTGCCGCTCACCTTTTCCAATGCACATTGGTAATGGTCGGCACGCGCGCGGTCATTGTCGATTGCTGCCTGAAACTGGTGGCTGCGAAATGCGGCAACTTCATCCAGCAGGCTGCCGGGAGTCGCGGCGTAGGCGACAAGGCTACCCCAGTCATGGTCATGGCGTCGTTCGACGTGCAGCGTCAAACGCAGGTGCGCGAGCAATGCGCGTGGGTCTTCGCCCCACAACAGACCGTGGTATAACGTTTCAGTCATAAACACTGACCCGCGCTTGGTGAGAGGGAACTGAGAAGCAAAAACCCAAGGAACCCCATACGCGTGCAGATCATGGGCGATACTTCCACCGGGGGCTATGATCGAGCCAGGGTTGCCTGCATCGCAAGTCGCGAGGCTCACGATTGAAGGGCATGACGTATCTGTCGAGCACTTCAGTTTAACGTGCAACGCCTCCGCCAGACTTTCGCCATCGACGATATGAGCTTTGGTGGGCTCGCCTTCGTCGCAGAGAATGAGGCCATAGCGCGTTTGCCCCGATTCTTCATACGAACCGCCGTGGGCAAGAATGTGTACATGAGAGTAGGTCGCGCTGGCGCATTCGATTCGAATCTGGTGCAGGCTGGCGTTGATCAACACGGTGATGTGCTTATTAACTTCGGCGAGTCGTTGTCGTGGGTCGTCTGCCCATTTTACCCAGGGTTCGATCACGCGGCGCAGCGCATGCACGTGCTCGCGAGCAGGAACGTGCATGCCGGCCGGCGCCGCGCTAACGAATAATATGCGGGGCTTGCGGTTCCAGTTAACGGGCGTCTCCTGCTGCCCGCGCCGAACTTCGCGGGTGATCACAATTGGGGTTTCAGGTTGCAGGAACAACGGCCGTCCGGGCCCTGGAAAGCCGCTTGGCGAAATCAGAATCTCAAATGGGAGCAACGAAAGCTCCGACCCGGAAATGAGCAGCCGCAGATGAACAAGCCCAGGGCGCCGCCCCGCTGCGCGCCCAAGCTCTCGTCCCAGCGTTGGTATTGTGGCAAAGATCTCACCGACGTCGCGCCCCAGCTCCTCAAGCTCTGACTCGCGTGCAGAATCGGGCTGCGCGACCATCCCTCGCCGATTGTCTCGGGTCGCATAGCGTAATCGCTCGAGTCGGTTCAACAGCCGCCAATGCTCGAAATCAATCTGCAGGGTCACCGGGCTTTCATCGCCGCAAAGCGCCAAATAGGGAGTTAAGGGAGAGAGGAGTTGGCCGTGGGTAGGGCCGGGCCGGATTAATTCCAGTCGCACAGTTTCTATCTGATCATTGCTGCTCACTTGACAAACTCCGTTCCAGGAACCGGCTCCAGCTTAACGCTCTGCTGCGGTCCATCGCTGACTCTCAGCAGTTGCCCTACGACCGCACCGTTGTCGGCGGCAATTCGAACGGTCGCCGACCGATCAAGCAGCAACGGATCCGTGCCAACCTTGGCATTGTCAAGCGTCGCCATGGAGCCACCTTGCAGCACGTCCATCACGCCGGCAAACGCCTCGGCATCTTCGAGCAAACGCTTCGTGAACCGCATGAGTCGAATCCAGGTTCCACAGTTGTAATAGAACCGGTCGGCATGCTTATCGATTCGGATGGCTCTCTCGAGATGGGTATGGCCGGTGACGACGAAATCGATGTCCGGCGCAACCCGCGCGGTGATCAGCTTGAACGTATCGTCGCGGTTGTCGATGTTGAACGTCTCGTCGCCCTCAAGCCAGTCGAGCAGCGCTTTTCGAAGCGCGTCAACCTGGCTTACACCGCGTAACCGATCGATCGCCATTTCGAACCAACCCAGCGTTTCTCCATTGTCGCTCAACACGGCGGTGACCTCCCCGCCACGAACGAGTGTCTCTGCCTCCAGCAGCAGATCTTCAGCATTGGCGGCTGCTCCGGTGCCGGCTACCAGTTGCTGGAGCTCGCCGCCCAGGAGTTCACCCAAAGCGAGGTCCGCTGCCCGCTGGGGGTCGTGCATCACGTGGGTGTCTTCATCCCCGGCGCCCAGCAGGCCGTCGGTGACAAATTTGCCCTTGATCTTTTCCCAGGCAACTCCGAAGACAGATTTGGCATCGATGTACCGGATCAAATCAGGTGCCAGGACGAGCAATATGGGCACGACGATCCTGGTTTCGGGTTTCAACAAATCGACGAACGGATAGCGCACCTTAACTTTGTTCATCACATCAACAACGAGCCGGGTGCCGGCGTTCGGATCCCACTTGCGGTGGTCTATGTCGCGCCCGGCGTTGAGTGCATTGCCGAGTTGCCCCAACTTGTCGTAATTGACGACGTTCCAATCATCGACTTCATTGCCGTGCGTGCAGAACACCTTCGCGTTGCCCACGCGACACGCATAACCCGCGCCTCGGGTCGCAAACGTTATCGCCCCATTGAGCGCCAGATCGTCGCTGGCAAGGTGTTGGCGAATGGATTGTTCGACCGCCGACAGCGCCAGCTCAATATCGTGATTACCGGTCACAAACACCAGCCGCCGTTTGGGCTGACGGATAAAGTCGGCGAGCCCCTTCCATACCGCCAAAAAGTTCTGATAAATGTCATTCATCATTGCGCCGGCGTCCCGCGTGGCAACGTAGCCATTGATATCCTCGGCCAGGGAGTCGATCACATCTCCATTTAGTACCAGTCCGACTTGCCCTTCGGGACGCACCGTACCCAAATGCGTAATCAGCCGGCCGAGTCGTTCGACATGTTTGAAGATCTGGAAGCCAGGCCGTCCTCCCATATGGATATCGGAGATAACATAGATCTCATCGAAAGCGGGCAGTTGATCCATCGAATTTGCTCCTGAATTTTGACCGCCGTCGGCCGGGTACAATTTCTTCGAGTGCTCAATTGACGTAAGTGGCGGCTCGTTCCGCGAGTGCGCCAATAGTACGGGTAGGGTTGCGACCAATCGCTTCAGGAATGATCGCTCCGTCAACCACGTACAGATTCTCGTAGCCAAAAACGGCGCCTCTATGGTCGACCACGCCATTGCCCCGGTTGGTGCCCATGTTGCAGCCGCCGAGCGGGTGAGGTGTGACGAGATTCTGCAACAGAGTCCAGCTTGGTGGTACCCAGGGGTCACCGTCGGTGGCTTTGGAGAGTTGTTTGTGTGTGGCTACAATCGCATCGATCAACGGCTTCGACTTGTCAATGTCCCAGTCCAGTTTCAATACTCGGCTCCACGGCCAGTACCATTTTCTGCCCAGGCGTATGCGTCCGTCTGCTGCGTCTATTCCCTGGGAGAACCATGGCATAGTGTGCTGCAGCGGGTCGCGGCCATGCGCAGCTTTCCGCAAGCCGTCCAACACCGGTTGGTACTTCTTGCCCCTCTTCTTGAACAGCTTTGCCGTGACCAGGTTGCCAATAAGATCGGGGAAGCCACCATCTTCGATCCAATACTGCTGGTCGTCGTGGCTGCCGTCGAGAAAATCGATCGCACAGGTAATGGTTGGGCCCTGCGTGGGCGATACCCGACGCCCCTCGTAAAAAGCCGGTGTCAAAAAGTCACCGTTCGAACTCCAGTTGTGGCCCAGGAACGGGCTGATATCTGGCAGGGTCTTGAACTGGTCGCGGCAACGCAATAGCAGCTCTGTTGAATTCAGCGAACCCGCGGCGACCACGACCCGCTCGGCTGTCACGCTTTCCCTGTGAAGGCGCCCGTCTTGAATCCGATCGTAGTTGATTCGATACGCCGTGCCTTCCTGTGCAATACTTCGCACCAGATGAAGAGGCCGGATTTCCGCGCCCGACCGTTCTGCCCTGGGAAGGTAATTCATCTCCAGTGTATTTTTGGCCCGCACTTCACAGCCAATGTCACAGTTACCGAGGTGGACACAGGTCCCTTGTTTTTGGCCGTGGGCATTGGTAAAAACCTTGGAGTGCTGGTGGGCGAACGGGTCGTCCAGGTCATAGTTCCAATGATCATTGAACGTGACCGCGATAGGAAGCTTGCGGAACCGATTGCCATGACCAAGCGCACTAGCCCCGTCTTTCATCAGCTTGAAACGTTCAGTCAGCTGGCCGTCGGGAAGTTCCTGAACATCCAGCATTCTGCCAACTTCGTCGTAGTGTGGTTTCAAAGTGTCATAGGTAATTTCCGGCGGCCAGCCGTGGTCGAAGATCTCGCGCGGCGCCTCGACCGAGATATTCGCATAGATTAGTGAGCCGCCGCCGACCGCGGCGCCCTGAGCAACGGCCATGTCGGGAAATATTCGAAAGTCCAGCCAGCCGTTTTCACGGTGGGGTTTATCGATGTCGTAGATCCACGCATCGCCTGGCGCTCGCGGGTAGTCGCTGACCTCCCAGCGACGACCTCGCTCCAGCAGCAGAACCTTGGCACCTCTCTCGGCGAGCCTGCATGCCATAATTGCGCCGCCAAAACCGCTTCCCACAACAACCGTGTCAAATTTCGCCATCGGGCCTTGCTCCGGGGTGTTAGTTAAACGAACCTTGCCTCACCGCGACCGTTATTGAACGTGTGCTAGGAGTCTTAGTCGACGTCTGCCGTCTTGCGGCCATACGAATTCCATAGCTGGCCCAGGAAAAACTGCCCAAACCGCGAAATAGTCCTGGTCGCTGCGCCAGTCGACGATGTGTTCGTTGCTTTCAGTGTTGTCACCAGCTTGGCGAGCGCTTTGACGCCAAGCCGGAGGACGCCAGCACCGATCACTTCGCCGCTGCTATCCTGCCCCTGGAATAGTCGAGTATAGAGGGTGGTTGTATCTGACCACAGGTCGAAATGCGGGCCGTCGCGTACTATTTTGCGGCCCGCAAGATAATACGCCTGGCCCTCATGTTCGAAGCCGAGTTCATAAACCATATATTTGGTCTTCGGTTCGCCGGTTGGAGAGAACAGATTGAATACCCCGTGGGTCGCCGGCATGGCATTTCCCAGCGGCGGGAAATCGATGCTACCGATTATTTCGCCCTGATGGTCGGGGTCGGCAATGAAGTCTTCCATGTCACGGATGTTAATGCTGGCGTGCATTGCCAGCTCCGTGCGCTGTGATTCCCCGGCCTCCTTGCCAGCCTCGGGCTCTTGTTCGCCGAGCGAAAAATAGCCTTTCATCGTCTCACGAAAACAGATGCCTGGATTTGAACGTTTCATTTGTGTCGCCTCGGGTAGGAAGTTGACGCCGGGTGGATGTTGGCCTCGTCAGAAGCCGGGTTACGAACAGCAACAAAATGTCATTTGCTCCAATAAGAAAGTTCTTTGCGTTCATTCTGAACCTCGTCTAATTGTACGAACTATCCACCCGCGCGCGGTTGGGTGGCGCAAGCCAGCTTTCGCTATGCCCCAGATTGGTAGTACTTTCCAGCCCTTCGGGTCGAAACTGAGGAACTTGGGGGAAGCTGACGAACCAGCTCTCGAAATAGTCGTCCAGAACGCCATTGGATGACGGGAAGAATGCCGTGAACACAGGGTATTCACCAATGTTGAGGCTCTTCAATGGGGCCAGACGGGGGTGGTCGCCCAACAAGAGCTTGGCTGCTTTCTTGTTCAGAAAGGAAAACCCCATTTTCCCGCGGAAGTAAATATTGGACTTCATCAACATGCCGCGGAACTGGCAGAAGTTAGCGGCGCCAATGTGTGCGGGCGGGCTTATCGGGGTTCGCTTGGGCCGGTCGATAGTGATGCGCATGGCGAACTGCCCGTCCAGGTCATACTGGCTGCTGACGGTCTCGTCCGTAATGATGAAGTCCAGATTGGCCTGGTGTTTCGGCATGCCCCAGATCCCCTTGCCACCTTTTACCGACACTTCCGTGCTGACTGGCAGGTCGAAAACATACTGGCCTACATTGTAATGCTTGAACAGCAAGGCGTTGAGTATTGGCGGCGCGGGTTTACGACCGTGGGTGCAGGCGATCGCTATGCTGAACTCGACGTACTTGCCAATGTCCGTCACTCGATAGTCGATGACCGTGATCATCAACAGCGCCCGGTTTCCCCACAGCCGAAACGGGTGAAGCTCATTGCCAGGCATTAATGTTGCTGCCTTGTCCGCATCGATAGGGAACGCGGCCATAAGCGCCGGTGACTGATCCGAGTTGACGGGTAGGCGAAAGGGGATGCCGTCGACCAGAGCGTGCCGATCGGATTGTTTGCGGAGGCGTTTCGGGATACCCATAACAATTACCCGTTACCGGTTTCCAGTTCTTCGAGCATTAATGGAAAGACGTCTCGAGCGGCATTTTTCCCCATGAATACGTCCAGATGCCCGTAATTAGGCAACACATGAAGCGTATCTGTATCTCTGTGCTTCGTAAGATATTCATAAGTCAGCGTTTGACTCTTCGGCAGGAAGCACAGGTTGTTCTCTCCAGCGAATAACGCGAACCGCGCTTGGGTTCTCGGTGGCTTTGCGGCCAGGTCGCCCGGGAGACTGCCTGCGTGATCCGAAGGAATGAGGCTGCCGTGGTGAACGCAGCGCGTGATCTGTTTATAAAAGGAGATTGGAACCTTGGCGAACTCCTTTCGCAGCCATTCGTGTGTTTCTTCATTGAGATTTTCATGGCTCCACAGTGCTGGAAATCCGGCGCCGTAGTAGAAGCTGACCTGGTGACAGACGGCGTTGTGGCACTCGTTATGAGTCACCTGGCTGAACCGGTAAAGAAACCTGGCGATGAAACGTTCCGCGTTTTGATCCCACTGAGGATTCAAGTACTTGGTGAGAATGCCGACCAATGGAATCACAAACGTAAGCTTGAACCAGGACCACTTGGGTACGACCGGATGCAGCGAAACAGCATTGCTGATAATCGTATCGACTTGTGGCAGAAGACCACCAAGCGCGGACATCATGAAACTCGTTGAGCCTTGGCAATGAATGATGGCCTTGACTTTGGTTGCGCCGGTTTGTTCAATAATCTTGGCTACTGCTCTTGGGTGATCGAACAATGCAGCCTGGTCGAGGGTCCACTCGTTAGGCTGCAAGTCGATACTCGCCCGCCAGTTCTCAAGCCAGACGTCATACCCGTGATCAACCAGATAGTCGACGAGTGTTTTCTGCACAGGCGCTCGAAAGATATTCGCCCGGACCCCAGCACCGTGCACAAGCATGACGGGCCCTTTAGTGGGTGATGTAGGGCCACGAACATTGATAAGATTGCATTCCAGCCCGTCTCCGGCCATGAATGGCACTATGCGTTCCTGCAATTGACTCTTGTGAAGCTCCATCTTCCTAAGTATTGCTAGCAAGATATCAAGATTAGGATTGCGTTTAGCCCCACATCATAAAGGGGTGCAGACGAACGGCGTCGCGCTTTGCATAGTGGTGATTGACTAGAGGAATAAAATCGGAAGGTCGCTCCAATACCGTTATTCATTGCATTACCTATTCCCTGGCTGCTTATTGCTTTGTATTAAAGCGCCGCTTTGATTGCAGTGTCCAATAAGAAATAGATATTAAAATACGCTCGCTAAAGCGCAAAAGATTTTATAGCCGCTGCCATCACACAGGGGTGCTAAAGTTGGCAAAAAGAAATAGCTCAATCGTTAGCCAGCTAGTCTCTTGTGCAACAATGCAACGAGTTGATAGCGAGGGTCGCAATAACAAAGATGCAAGTCGAGATGTTTTTGAAGAATTGTCGGGTATGACGCCGCAGTAAAATTGTTGCAAAATGGATCAATCCTTCCTGGCTCGATTGAAGTAGTATGCAAGCGCCACAAAACGAAAACCTGTACCAACTTCTTCACGGCCGCTTTCCCGTCGATTCTTCGCGGCCGTTTATAAGGTGTGTCGACGGCATGGTTGTCACTTATGCCGCCGTGGAGTCGGTATCCGCGCGATTCGCCAACTACTTTATTTCGCTCGGCCTGCACAAAGGCGACCGCATAGCAGTGCAGGTCGAGAAGTCGCCTGCAGCCTTGCTGGTGTATCTAGGCGCGCTGCGTGCGGGCCTGGTTTATCTGCCATTGAACACTGGTTATACCGCCGCGGAGCTGGCCTATTTTTTCGGTGACGCCGAACCTGGCTTGGTTATTTGTGATCCCGCGAAGCTACAAACTATGCAGCAGCTTGCTGCCGCGTGCGGCGTGCAGCCACGCGTCGAAACACTGGATGCAAGCGGCAAGGGTAGCGTGGACAGCGCGCTTTTGCTTCCGGCTGAGTTCACGACGGCGCATTGCAGCGCCAATGATTTGGCGGTTATTTTGTACACTTCCGGAACCACGGGTCGCCCCAAGGGAGCGATGCTGAGTCATAGGAATCTTTCTTCCAACGCGTTCACGCTGCACGGCTATTGGGGCTGGCACACCGGCGACGTATTGTTGCACGCGCTGCCGATTTTTCACGTGCATGGTTTATTCGTCGCCTGCCATTGTGCGCTAGCCGCCGGCGCGCAGATGATTTTTTTACCGGCCTTCGATGCGCAGCAAGTCATGCGCTATCTGCCGCAGGCTAGCGTATTGATGGGAGTGCCGACCTTTTATACTCGCTTGTTGGGCGAGGCCAATTTTGACGCCTCGATTTGTAACTCTGTGCGCCTGTTTATTTCGGGATCTGCGCCGTTGTTGGAAAGCACTCATCGTGAGTTTGAGGCGCGTAGCGGCCATTCGATCCTGGAACGCTATGGTATGACCGAAACCGGTATGCTGACGTCTAACCCGTTGCACGGCGAGCGTCGCGCCGGCACGGTCGGCAAACCCCTGCCCGACGTGCAACTCCGCATTGTCGACACCGGCAATAGTACGTTGTCGGCGGGGGAGGTGGGTTCGATCCAGGTTAAGGGCCCGAACGTATTCCAGGGTTACTGGCGCATGCCCGGGAAAACCGCGGAGGAATTCACCGCAGACGATTTTTTCGTCACCGGCGATCAAGGCTGCTTGAGTAAAGATGGCTATGTCTCCATCGTTGGCCGCGCTAAAGACATGGTGATTAGCGGTGGTTATAACATTTATCCCAAAGAGGTGGAGTTGCTGATCAATGGCATCGCTGGTGTGCAGGAATCCGCTGTGTTTGGTGTTGCGCATAACGACTATGGTGAGGCGGTCACTGCGGTCGTTGTGCGAGAGGCTGATAGCAGAGTAGACGCCGATACGATTATAGCAACGGCGAAGCAATCGCTGGCCAACTACAAAGTTCCCAAGCGGGTGGAGTTCCTCGACGCGCTGCCGCGCAATACCGTGGGTAAAGTGAAAAAAACCGTGTTGCGAGAACGCTTTGCGTCGTGAGGCGAGGGTGACCCGCCAACACAAGGCGCTTGGTCTTACACGACATCATTTAACAGTATCGATCTGGCGCGGATCGGAACGCGAGCGCGTAGTGTCGCCGTGTTGATCGGCGGTGCAGTACAGCTGCACACGGAGCAGCGTTCAGATGCATCAATGCCGATTTATCGCCAATGGGTTGCGTCGCTTCCACCGACCGTTGGCGTTTATCGGGTGTTGTTGCCATGTTGGTGCTTGGTGACAGATTCTTAGTAAACTGATCAACCAAATACCAATCGCTTAGGTGGCGTTCGTCACGCTTTTTTGCCAGCGTCACATGCGCTATTATCAGGAGACGCGCGCCTTCAATTAATGAGGGAAACGCGATTGCCAGCGGCGCAATAAATGTCAGTTAGTCATATCATAATCCTGTTCGTTGCCCTGCTGGGCCTGGCTGCCGTGGCCGAACCTCTGTCGCGTTTCAGCCGTTTCCCCTATAGCAGCACCTTGGTGCTGGTCGGCTTTTTTGCCGGCCAGCTGGTTGAATTTAGCCAACTGCAAACGGGTCTGCAGGCCGAGAGTTTTCATGAGTTGGTGTTTTTTGTCTTCATTCCGGTGCTGATCTTCGAAGCGGCGTTTCAGCTGGATTTACGCTTGCTGCGGGAAAATATCGGCAATATTTTATTGCTGGCGATTGTTGGCCTGTTGTTAACAACGGGTATCACCGCCGCTGGCATGTATTACGGAATAGCCCACGCCAGCGGCTTTCCGTGGATCGCGGCGCTGTTGACCGGCGCCCTGTTGGCGGCGACCGATCCGGTTGCGGTGGTTGCGCAACTGCGCGCGATTGGCGCGCCGCCACGACTGGCGATGTTGCTGGAAGGCGAGAGCTTGTTTAACGATGCGACGGCGATTGTGTTGTTCACCATTTTGTTGGCGCTGGCCACCGCCGGAGGCGCACCAGTCTCTGCTGGTGCGTCGGTGCTGCGATTTGGCTATGTTTTTGTTGGCGGAATTGTGGCCGGTGGCGTTATCGGAGCGCTTGCCTTACCGGCTTTCCGCATTGCACGTGGCCACTCCACCCACACTATTCTGACCCTGGTGGTGGCTTATGGCGCATTTATTGTTGCAGAACACTGGCTGCTTGTCTCCGGGGTGATGGCGGTTCTCAGTGCTGGGCTGATAGCAGCGCGCTCCTCGCTGAACGTCAATACTAAGGACGATCATCAACGGGTCGCCGAGACCTGGGAGACGCTGGGCCACATCGCTAACGCGTTAATTTTCCTGTTGCTCGGCATTACGATTACGCTGGCGATGTTTCAGGAGCGTTGGCTAGCCATGCTGATCGGCGTTGGCGCGGTGTTTGTCGCCAGGACGCTGAGTATTTTTGGCGTAGTGCTTCTCAGCAACGTGCTGGCTAAAAACAAGGTGCCCGTCGCCTACCAAACAGTGATGGTCTGGGGTGGCTTGCGCGGGGCGGTGACGTTGGCGCTGGCTCTTTCCCTGCCAACAGAATTACCTTATTGGTGGACCATTCAATCGGTGGCCTTCGGCGTGGTGTTGTTTACCTTGTTTTTACAGGCGCCTACCACTCCCTGGTTGCTGCGTAAGTTTAATCTGAATACCTGACGTCACAGGGTTGCCGGGCAACTTTTACGATTAGCGGTAGTAGATGTCCTCACGCGACGGACTTTGCAAAAGAGTCGCACTCCATGCTCCGGTCTTAGTAGATCGTTGCAAGCTGCACGAAAAATCGCCTGAATAATAATCAAGGAGTGTGCTGCGTAGAGCCCGCTCATAAAGAATAACATGTTGATATTTACAGTAAATAATGTCAACCAAATGTATAATTGTACACGGGAAACAGGCTGAAATGGTGCGGTGATCGTCAAACACAAACTTTGCCTTTCCGATAGAGAGACCGTCGCGCAGATCCGGTGGAACCCCTACCTGCAGTACTTCGCGGGATTGCCTGGGTGCCCGATGGAAGCGCCGTGTGCGCCTTCCTTGTTTGTCGAGATTCACAAACGCATGGGCCAATCGGCCTTTGATGTTTTTGAGAGCGCAGTCATTGATGCCCTGGGCAGGGTGAAAGCCATCAATACTGGCTTAAACACCTGAAATAGTATTTAGACACTCAAACAATCCATTTCAAGCCCAATACCGTTATTGGTTAGCCACTAAAAATATTTTTTGTGCGCTACTAAATAAGGAGGTTGATCGGATAGGGCAACTACAAGGGCCTTGGACAAGCCCGGTAAGGGGAAAAATGCTGAGAGACGATCAGCGGTGAGATCAAATCCAATAACGTAATCCGCATTCATTAGTTTCCAGTCCGTGGATGTCGAGCAAGCTCAACATCAACAGGCTGGGCGCAAAAAGTATGAGTGAAACAAGTTTTCTCTCCCAACTGCACATATTGGAAATCAACTGAGCTAAACAGCAACTGCCGGAATCATATCCCAGATTTTACCTTCTAGCTTACGACCATTAGCTTTCTTAGATCGTTTAACGCCATCTTTACCCCATGCACCCCATTGCTTAAAGAAGAAATCGACGTTTGCTTTTTCACATTGTTTGCGAATGTTCACCGCCCATTGCTCTTTCATTGGACGTGCTTTTACACCGGACTCTCCACCGACAATAACCCAGTGAATACTGGCAAGTCGAATACGACCCAAGTCTTCTAACAAGGGTTCTATAGAAAGGAAGCGTGTTTTTGTTTTTATTTTTTGCAAGTCGGCGATACGCGGTTTACCGTATTGTTGATCCTCAACTGACACCCCTAACCAGGCATTATCAGGCACAGTACGCGTTTGAAAGTACTCACGCATAATGCCACTGCGTTTAGTGAGAACCTGGTATGTATGCCATGGGGTTTCTTCAATAACCTGAAATACGCTATCGATAAACTCAAAAGACACGCCTTCTTGAAACAAGTCACTCATCGAGTTCACAAAATACATCGTTGGCTTGCGACGCTGATGAGGCTGGCACAGTCTTTCAGGCATTAGGCTTAATTTAAAACCATTTTCGTAACCATGTGCGCCCATAGCCTGTAAACGCTTTGACATAGTTTCCGCATAACAATGCTTACAGCCCGGCGAAACTTTTGTGCAGCCAGTAACCGGGTTCCAGGTTTGTTCTGTCCACTCGATTTTGCTCATGATTCACCACCAAACTTTTTAATGATGTGGCTTGCTGCTTTTTCCGCCAAACCCCAGGCTTTATTACTTGGATTAGACACAGCAAAATAAAATAGAAATAAAGGCCTGCCATTACTTTTCAATAGAAGAGGCTTTGCAACATATGGAAACAATTCTTTCAGCCTGTTCGTTAGCCAATCCTGTAATTCCTTTACATTCAGCCGTTCAGTTTCGACATCTTGGCTTGGGTTACCAAACAGGTCATCCATCATAGGCTCTTCTTTTGCCTTATATAGCGCCTGCTCCCAGTCATTGGTGCCAAGGAGCCTATTGAGTGTATCCCTCCATTCGGCTCTGATCCTTGCCCCATCCGTTGGAGTCATCCTAATAATCACTGATATTGGAAACAGCAGCCATAAATCGACCTTTCCTGAATCCTTCACATATTTTAATGTTGCCCAATCCAATTGCGTGCTATAAGGGTCAAGAAATAATACCGCTCGGTCATTTTCGGTTAAGTTGCCACAAAACGCAGGCACGAAAGCATTTGCGTCCTTCATAGTGATGCAAATGTCTGCTGTCGGATACTTTTCTTTTATTTCTTCCAGAGCTTTTACGTGATTCGCGTCCAGGTCATTAAAATGATAATGATTGAAACTAGGATTAATCTCCAACGCAGTGATAACAGAACCTTTCAGGTCTTCTTCAGGGATTAAGACTTCCTGACCTTCTACAATCTTTGGGTCTTGAGAACCTGTTCCAGCAAAAGCGTCCGCATAGTGAAGCCTGAATGACTTATTTTTAGGGTCCTCAGGGATATCTGTGGGTAAAAAGCTCGAGTTTTAACCGCCGGACTCCGTGTGGACAGGCCGTGGATTTCACGCCGCCATCCCTGGCGGCGTGATCGTGTGGAAAATCGGTCGAATGTTCGTGCCTCACATGCCACCGATTTCCCACACTACTCCACCGCCTGCCCACACTCCACCGGGAAGGCACAGCTGTGTTCTGGTAACTTTTCAATAACAACTATCGATTTTAAAGCCGGAAATGTAAAAAATGGGTGCATCTGCTGCCAGGTTTTGGTAAAGATGAGTTTGCAGGCTTATCAGAACCAAACCCAAAGGACAGCAGATGCAGCTGAAGACTATCCTGAACCAGTGCCAAAAATTCAAGTCTTTTGTGTACGATCAGGTACGTTTTGTAGGCTGGAATGGGGAACGGTGCATCGAGGTTGACGTGCTTCCACGTCGTAACAGCAAAGCCATCTGTAGCTGTTGTGAGAGCCCAGCACCACTGTATGATCGGTTGAACAAGCGCCGTTTCGAGTTCGTACCCCTGCGGGGCTACCGGGTATTTCTGGTTTACCTTATGTGGCGTGTAGATTGCTCTGAATG
>CAZJDL010000102.1:0-14840 GCA_964544755.1 uncultured Pseudomonadales bacterium
ATAAAAACGGTACGCGGCAAGGGCTACCTCTTCGCGGGCGACGCGTGGTAAATATCGCGGTCTTCGTGTAAATGAGATACTTGACCTTGTCGCTGATTCTGGTGGTCGTTGCGGCGGTGATTGGGCTCGGCTGGCTGATCAGTGAAATCTATTATCGAGCCGACACCGATGACCTCGAGTTGAATGGTGAACTTGTTGGTTACCAAAGCATGGGAAGAGCGCTGGCGCGAACCCTGGACGAGAACAAAGAAAGCGCTGTTTTTCTCCAACGCTGGCAAGCGCAAAGCGATCTTTCAGTAACGCTTCAAGAGCGGGCAAACTTCCCTATACCGGTCGCACTGACAAAGAGCTTCGAAAACGGCGAGCCACTGATACTGGAATCCGACGGCGATGTATCTTTGCACTTCTACATGGAGAACTCCGGGCAAGTCATGAGCCTGATCCTTCCGGATGCGGTCGATCCCGATCAACGCTCGACCTCAAACCTCGTGTTGACCTTGCTGTTTTATATCGGTATAGCAGCCATCGTTCTTGTTTGGTTATACCCGCTGATTCGACGCCTTGTCCTGCTTCGCAACACGGCGCGATCCTTTGGCAAGGGAGACTTGTCGGCGCGGGTAGGATGGAGTCGAATTTCTTACATTGCCGATATCGAACGCGAATTCAATCGCATGGCCGACCGTATTCAAACGTTAATTGGCGACAACAAGTTGTTGAGTCAGGCCGTATCCCATGATCTGAAAACACCCCTGGCGCGCCTGCGTTTTGGCATCGACACACTGGCTGAAACAGAGGATCAACTCGCACGGGAGAAATACACACAGCGAATAAACAAGGACCTGTGCGAAATGGAATCGCTGGTCGAGACGCTGCTGCAATACGCGCGTCTGGATGAATCCAGTATTCAGCTGCATAGAGAAAAAATTGACCTCAACTTATTCGTTGCGCAATTGTTTGCAGACATTGATGATCACGGGATTAAGATTCTCCAGAGCTACACAGATGCAAATACACTTATTGATACTGACCGGAATTACCTTGCCATACAGCTAAACAACGTAATGAACAATGCGCTACGACACGCCAATAGTATGATTAAAGTCAGCGTAACAGCGCCGAGTGGCATGGTCAGTGTATCCATTGAAGACGACGGTGAAGGTATTCCCATCGACGAACGCAATGACGTGATTAAACCGTTTTGGCGAGGTAGCAACAGCGCCACAACCAAAGGGCACGGTATGGGGCTTGCGATCGTAGCGCGGATCGCGCAATGGCTGGGCGCCAGGTTAGTGATCACGGATTCTAACGAGCTCGGTGGAGCCGCGATTTTCCTGCAATTTGGTGTTCGCTGATTAGTTGAGAAACAGGGAATACGTCGTGCTCGAACACTGGCTGAAAACGCGTTGTAAAAGTTCGTATAATCCTAGAAACCGCCAAGTAGTTGCGCAACATTGTTTAACCTAGAAACCGCAGTTGAATCACGAAAGTATGCACAATCTCTTCATCACCTGCCTGGAACACATCAAAAATGCCGATAACCGCTATGATCCGGCTGGTACTGTGATCCGTCGGCCGTCTGGCAGCGCAATCCTTCCCCCGCCACTATCTCGCCTATGCAGGTTAGTTGAAAGCCCTGCTCACTGAGCGCACTGGCGTGCCCGGCCGGCATGGTAAAGCACAGCCAGTAATCGTCACCGCCGCCGAGCGCCCAACCCAGCGCCTGTTGCTCGCTGGTATAACGCAGCATCTGCTGCGAGCGTGGTACCGCGTCGACGTTGACCACCGCGCCGACCCGGCTCGCTGTCAATATATGGCCGAGGTCGGCCAGCAGGCCATCGGAAACGTCAATGGCGGCCGTAGCGACGCCGCGCAACGCAGCACTCAATGCAAAATCGATTTCCGGATCATAAAAACGTTGCAAAAAATATGGAGCGTCGGCGCAGTTTAAATCGTCACCTTTAATTAGATGCAGTGCAGCCGCCGCATCACCCAGCGTACCCGATACATAGATCGAGTCACCCACGCTGGCGCCATTGCGCAACAGCGCCTGGCCCTGTGGCACCTGACCAACAATATGTACGCAGATCGCCAGCGGCCCGCGTGTGGTATCACCACCAACCAACGGAATACCGTATCGCAGCGCCTGCCCGCCCAGCCCGCGCACGAAGCCTGCCAGCCAGCCGGCATCGGCAGCAGGCAAGGTCATCGCCATGGTAAACGCAAGCGGTTCGGCGCCCATGGCGTTTAAATCACTGAGATTCACCGCCAGCACCCGCCGGGCAACAACATCGGCCGTGGCCTGGCCCGGAAAGTGGATACCGCCCAGCAGCGTGTCGGTTGACAAGGCCAATTGGTAACCGGGCTCAGGCGCAGCTAACAACGCGCAGTCATCACCCACGCCTTGCACCACGTGGTCGCAGCCGAGGTCCAGGTCGGCAAAGTAATCTTGAATAATGCTAAATTCGGACAGCGCCATTGGCTAGCCCGCCGCAATTTCGACTTTGCGCAGCGTCCGTGCGACTTTGTCGAGCACGCCGTTGATGTATTTGTGGCCGTCAGTCGCGCCGAATTTTTTTGCCAGATTAACGTTCTCGTTGATGACCACTTTGTACGGCACGTCAACGCACTCCAGCAACTCGTAAACACCGAGTCGCAGCAAGGCGAGCTCCACCGGATCGAGATCTTCCACCGGCCGATCCAAATGTTCAGCGAACAATGGCGTCAATTCGGCGCTTTTGTTGGTCGCACCGTGCAGCAGCGTGTGAAAGTACTCGGTATCAACCCGCGCCATGTCGTATTCGGTGAGAAACTCCGCTTCGATCTGGGCGACATCGGTGGCCGCCATATACCACTGGTAAAGCGCCTGCATGGCGAAGTGCCTGGCTTTTTGGCGGCCGGCTATACGATTATGTTGTTGACTCATCGGGGCTACAATGTGGAGACTCTTTGGCGGCAATAACTCGCGGCTAGATTTTCGCGAGTAGATTCAGCATTTCCAGCGCACTGGCGGCAGCATCGGCGCCTTTGTTACCGGCTTTGGTGCCGGCGCGCTCAATAGCCTGTTCAATCGTGTCGACGGTCAACACACCGAACGCAACCGGCATGGTGGCAGTCAGGCTGACGTGCGCCAAACCTTTCACGCACTCACCGGCAACGTATTCGAAATGCGGCGTGCCGCCGCGTATGACGGCGCCCAACGCGATAATGGCATCGTGACGGCCGCTGGCCGCCACTTTGCTGGCCAGCAGGGGCAGTTCGTAAGCGCCAGGCGTTTTATACAGCGTAATGCTTTTGTCGGCTACACCGTGGCGCCGTAAAGTGTCTATCGCGCCGTTAACCAGACAATCTACCACAAACCCATTAAAGCGCGACGCCAACAGAGCAAACGAATGCTTGCCGGCGGAAAAATCGCCCTCTACGGTGGTTATTGCCGTCATCTCTTGCTCGCTGTTCGCTCAGTGCATCAGCGATCAGTTTAAACCCGAATGCCCTTTTAGCCCAGTTTTGTTTTCAGCATGTTCTTGCAGCTTTGTGTTTGTTAGACTCTTTAGCATTCACCGAGGGGGCAACGAAAATCAATGGATAAACCCAAACGAAAAATTTTCCCTCCAGTTTGGTTGCTGTTTGGCTTGTTGGCCATGTTTGCACTTGATTATTTTTTCACCTCTTCCAACCCGCTTTCTCCCGTTTTACGCTACCTTGGGATAGCGCCGATTGTGCTCGGTATTGGCGTGGCGGCGAGCGCCGGCAGCGGTTTCAAAAAAGCCGGTACCGACCTGGTACCCTTTAAAAACGTCACGGCGCTGGTCACCGACGGGATGTATCGCTATACCCGTAATCCTATGTATCTCGGCATGGTGCTGGTATTGCTTGGCACCGCCTTACTGCTGAGCAGCCTTTCGGCCATGCTTGTCATACCATTTTTTATCGGCGTCATTCAGAGCCGATTTATTGTCCCTGAGGAACGAATGCTACGCCAACTTTTTGGCGCAGACTACGACAACTATTGCGACCGTGTACGACGCTGGTTATAGGCAGGCGGATAAAGAAAAGCCAGAAAAGAAGAAGGCGCTCCAGGGAGCGCCTCGCTGTCGCAATAGACAGTGGTATGGTGTTTCCACCAGTCACTATAGTATAGCGCAAACCGAGGACTAGCGATTGATCGCTTTGCGATAAGCAAGCGGCCGCCTTAGCGCAAAGCGCTATAAATATGGCTAATTTTTGACACTTTGCAGCGATGCGCCTCACTTCAGACGCGTATTTTTGCAATTCCTCCAAAATAATGACGCGATGTACCGGCATCTTTACTAGTATGTTAGGTGGACGCGCTGAATTTGCCGGCAGTATCGGTCGATCATACAACGACACGGTAAACACACCGCGATCTCGGTTATACAAACTTTGACCCGTAGATAACAAAACAAGGTTAGGTCTGCCAATGGACGAACGCATTTTAAAAAAGCTGGAAGCTTGTCGCGAACTACCAAGCTTACCCGCTGCCGCGGCACGCATTGTTGACCTGTCGCAAGACCCGGCCGCCAGCATGGGCGACGTCGCAGAAGCGGTAGGTATGGACCCCGCGCTGACGACCAAACTATTGCGCATTGCCAATTCACCGCTGTACGGTCAGCGGCGGCAAAGCAACAACTTGCGCCAGGCCGTTATGCTGCTTGGCCTGAACGCCACACTAACACTGGCACTCAGCTTCTCCCTGGTCAGCTCGCTGCGTTGCAGCAAGAAAAACGGGCTGGACTACACGCTGTTTTGGCGCCGTGCATTGCTGGCAGCTACCGCCGGCCGCATCATTGCCAAGTCAACCAGCAAGGCCGCCAGCGAAGAGTGCTTTTTGGCGGCGCTGCTGCAAGATTTGGGTATGTTGGCATTGGATCAGGCACTGCCGGACTTGTACGACGGCATAGATGCTTTGCAGCAACGTGACCATTCTCAGTTAATAGCTTACGAAAAAGAGCGCTTGAGCAACGATCACGCCGACATCGGCGCCTGGCTGCTTGCACGTTGGCGTTTCCCCGAATCAATCGTACATGCGGTGGGCGCCAGCCACCTCTCCAACCTTGCCGCTACAACCGAAGACGAAGACGAACACGCGCTGCTACAGACCGTTAACATATCGGGCTATCTGGCTGATATGCTGCTGCCGCAAGAGCCCGCCCAACAATGGCAGGCGGCCACCGAGCGGGCCCAGCAATACTGGGCTGTCGCCGATGACTGGCTGGACGGCATAGGCGAACAGTTAGCCGAAGAGATCCCCGAGGTAGAAAAGCTGTTTGACATACAGTTGTTGGAAAACGTTGAGTTAGGCGCTCTGTTAGCCGAAGCTAAAGAGACGCTGGTGACACGCAGCCTGCAAACCATTAAACAACTGGATGAATCGCAAAAGGTAACGGATTCCATCCGTGAGCGCGTGCATACGATGGAAGCCAAAAGTAAGCGCGATGGGTTGACCGGTTCGTATAACCGCAGCTATATGGATGAGTTGCTGCGCGAAGAATTCGAGGAAGCAGGCAAGCACGGCTGGCCGCTGAGCGTCATTTTTATCGATCTAGACCGTTTTAAACAGCTGAACGACAACCACGGCCACGCGGCCGGCGACCAGGCTCTGCGCCACTCGGCGCGCCTGTTGGAATTCAGCACACGTGATTCTGACACGGTGGCCCGCTACGGCGGCGAAGAATTTGTCGTCATTTTGCCCGGTGTTGATACGCGCACAGCTAGCAAGCTGGCCCAGCGCGTGGTAGAGGCTTTTCGCAACGAGCAACTGCTCACTGAATCTGGCGAAGTACTGCAAGTCACTATTTCGGCGGGTTTGGCAACCGTCGACGAAGGTACCGCGTTTGACCATTGTGCGGCTCTGCTGCACGCGGCCGACCAGGCGATGTATCAAGCCAAAGCGCAGGGTCGGAATCGCCTGGTAGTGCATGGTGCCCGGCCGCAGCGGTTAAAGTCAGTCAAGTAAGCCAAGTGCTCTAATGGAACGGACCGACCCGGTTAAAACTACTGTGTTATCAAACCCGCGTCTGGGAAACTCTTTAACGCTTGCCCGCGAATCCATGCTCGGCAAGAAACTCCATACTCAACGGTGAACCCTGCTCGGCGGCGCGCTCACCCAACAGCAGCCGCTCGACATAGCGCGCAATCACATCAACTTCGATATTCACCGCCGAGCCCTTGCGGTACTGTGCAAAAATCGTGTGCTGTTGAGTATGCGGAATGATATTGATCTCAAACTCTGCGCCGCTCACATCATTTACCGTTAAGCTGACGCCGTCGATGCAGACCGAGCCCTTCTTTGCGATGTATTTTGCCAACTCGGCAGGCACCCGCACAGCATAGCGGGTGCTGCGCGCTTCTTCACGCAGCGCAATGATTTCGCCCACGCCGTCGACATGACCGCTGACCAAGTGCCCTCCCAGTGGCGTAGTGGGGGTTGCGGCGCATTCCAGGTTGACCGGCGCGCCCGAAGCAAGCTGTTTTAGCGAGGTATGTTCAAGGGTTTCGACCGACACATCGGCGCCAAAACCGTCGCCACTTTTCTGCACGACGGTTAAGCAGACGCCATTGACGGCAATACTGTCACCCAACGCGATCTGTTCAAAATCGAACGCCGCGCAAGTGATTTGCAGAAACACGTCGCCACCCTGTTTCCGCAGTTGCTTGACCGCGCCAACGGCTTGAATAATTCCGGTAAACATATTATTAGTGACTCCTCGGTCGCGCACTGATGCGCCAGTCCTGCCCCACCGCGCGCATGTCACTTATCACCAGCTGTTGTTGTTCGGTCATTGCGTTTAAGGGCAAAATAAATAGCGGATTGGCCGCACTGCCCAACAATGTGGGCGCCATATAGACTACCAATTCATCGATTAACCGCGCTCGCAGCATGGCCCCGGCCAACGTGGGCCCACTTTCCAGCAATACGTCATTGCATTCACGCTGCGCCAACATCGTCAACACGGCGGCCAGGTCTATGTTGGCGCCCCCCTGAAGCACAATTTCGGCAGCGCCTGCAAAGCCTTGCGCGGCGCTCGCCGCGGCTTTGCCGGTCACGATAATCGTTTTGCCGGGTTGTTGCAGCAGGCGGGCGTCTTGCGGCGTACGCAACTGGGTATCGACAATCACACGCAACGGTTGGCGTTCGCCCAGGCCGGCGAAAGATTCACCTTGCCAGGCATCCGCGCGCACGGTAAACGCGGGATTGTCGGCCAGCACCGTATTGACTCCCGACAAAACGGCGCAGCTTTGAGCGCGCAGGCGCTGCACATCGGCGCGCGCCGCCGGGCCGGTGATCCACTGACTTTCGCCGCTGGCCATCGCCGTGCGACCGTCCAGACTCATTGCCAACTTGCAGGTCACGCGCGGCCGGCCGCTGCGCATACGTTGGATATAACCCGGATTGAGTTCGGCCGCTTCCTGCTCCAGCAACCCTGTGTGCACGCTAATACCGGCTTTTTGCAGCGTGGCGCTGCCGCTACCGGCAACGCGCGGGTTGGGATCTTGCATGGCAACAAACACCTCGCTTACGCCGGCCGCCACCAAAGCTTTACTGCATGGCGGAGTACGACCGTGGTGGTTGCAGGGTTCCAGCGTGATGTAGGCGCTCGCACCTTTCGCCGCGGCGCCCGCTTTGCGCAAGGCCATTGCTTCGGCATGCTCCTCGCCGGCTTTTTCGTGCCAGCCTTCGGCGCAAATAGTGCCGTCTTTTACCACTACGCAGCCGACTCGCGGATTGGGCATGGTGGTGTACCAACCGCGCCGCGCCAGTTGCAAAGCACGCGCCATCAATTGCGTTTGCGCGAGCGTAGGAGTCATTGCTGGATTACCCTAGGATTATACTGTCAGGCCTGCGATTTTGGCGGCTCGCCGGTCAGCTTATCGATTTCTTCGCGAAATTCGTTCAGGTCCTGAAAACTGCGGTATACCGAAGCGAAGCGCACATACGCTACCTGGTCAATACTTTTCAGTTGTTGCATCACCAGCTCGCCCAAAACGCGCGAGCGCACTTCGCGCTCGCCCAGCGCCTGCAGATGGTGCTTGATATGGTGCACGGCGGCGTCGATCACTTCGACACTGACCGGGCGTTTCTCCAACGCCTTTAGAAAGCCGGCGCGCAGTTTGTCTTCGTTGAACGGCTCCGGCGCCGCGTTGCTTTTTATAATGCGCGGCATCAGCAGCTCGGCGGTCTCGAAGGTCGTGAAGCGCTCGGCGCAACTTAAACACTCGCGGCGGCGGCGAACCTGATCGCCTTCGGTCACCAAACGTGAATCGATGACCCTGGTTTCGGCGGCCGAGCAAAATGGGCAACGCATGTGATTGCAGGCTTCTAAAGTAAGAGGGCTATTCGGCGTATACCGGAAAACGCGCGCACAACTCCTCGACCTGCTCGCGCGTGCTGGTAATTTTTTGCGCGTTATCGGCATCGGCAATAATGTCGGCAATCCAGCCGGCGATCATTTGCATTTCCGGCTCTTTGAAACCGCGCGTTGTCGCCGCCGGTGTGCCAATGCGCAAGCCGCTGGTCACGAACGGCGAGCGCGGATCGTTCGGCACCGCGTTTTTATTCACCGTGATATTGGCGCGCCCGAGTGCGGCGTCGGCGTCTTTGCCGGTGATGTCTTTTCTGATCAGGTCAACCAGCATCAAATGATTGTCGGTGCCGCCGGAGACGATGTCAATATCGCGTTTGATCAACTCGCGCGCCAACGTTCGCGCATTTTTTACCACCTGCTGCTGGTAGGTTTTGAAGTCGTCGGTCATGGCTTCCTTGAATGCCACCGCTTTGGCGGCGATCACGTGCATCAGCGGACCACCCTGACCGCCGGGGAAAACCGCCGAGTTAAATTTTTTCTGCAACTCTTCGTTTTCGCGTGCCAGGATCACGCCGCCGCGTGGCCCACGCAGGGTCTTGTGAGTGGTCGATGTGGTCACGTCGGCGATATTGACCGGGCTGGGGTAAATACCGGCGGCGATCAGCCCCGCCACATGCGCCATATCGACCAGCAAGTAAGCACCAACCGCGTCGGAAATATCACGAAAACGCTGCCAGTCGACGATTCTCGAATACGCGGAAAAACCCGCCACGATCATCTTCGGTTGATGTTCGTGCGCCAGCGCTTCGACTTGCTCATAGTCAATTTCGCCGCTATCGGGATGCAAACCATACTGCACGGCGTTGTATATCTTGCCGGAAAAATTCGGCTTGGCGCCGTGGGTCAAGTGGCCGCCGGCGTCCAGGCTCATGCCCAGCACCGTATCGCCCGGCTTAAGCAAGGCCATGTATACCGCCACATTCGCTTGCGAGCCGGAGTGCGGCTGCACATTGGCATAATGGGCGTCGAACAATTGTTTTACCCTGTCGATGGCCAGCTGTTCGGCCACATCGACATGTTCACAGCCACCGTAGTAACGTTTACCCGGATACCCTTCGGCGTACTTGTTGGTCAGCACCGTGCCCTGCGCTTCCAGCACGCGCGGGCTGGCGTAGTTCTCCGACGCGATGAGCTCGATATGCTGTTCCTGACGCTGTTCCTCGGCGCGGATTGCGCGCCAGATTTCATCGTCGAAAGCGGCAATTTTTTGCTGTTTGCTGAACATAAACACACCCTAGTGACCGTGCGGAGAAAAGCGCGCATTCTACAGCAAATGTGCGGCGCAGAGCAGCACCGCAGCGGGTTCTTTAAGCGCCAGTTTCGAACCGAGATGAGGTGTCGCTACGGATCAGCTGCTCAAAATCATAGGCCTGCTGCGGGCGGGCGAACAAATAGCCTTGCGCCACCTCGCAACCCAGACCGGCCAGGTAAGCCGATTGCTCGGCAGTCTCGACGCCTTCGGCAACCATGTTGAGACCAAAACCGCGGGCCAACGCCACAATCACGTTGATGATTTGTTGGTCTTCCTTGCTACCCGGCAGGTTTTGCACGAAACGCTGGTCTATCTTGAGGGTGTCAACCGGTAGCTCTTTGAGATAGTTCAATGACGAATAGCCGGTACCGAAGTCATCGATGGCAAGGCGCAAGCCCAGCTCCTTAAGCTGCCCCAGCATTTGCAGGGTAAAGTCGATGTCAGACATCAATACGCTTTCGGTGAGCTCAAGTTCCACGCAGCGGGCGGGCAAACCCGTCTCCCGCAGCGTCCGCTCAATGGTGGGCAGCAGGTTTTCGTCCATAAACTGGCGCGCCGATATATTGATCGACACGTGGTCGAGCGTAAGCCCGGCGGCGAGCCACTCTGCCAGTTGTTCGCACGAGCGCCGAATCACCCATTCGCCTATGCGCACGATCAAGCCGGACTGCTCAGCCAGCTGCATAAACTGCTGTGGCACTAGCAGCGCGCCGTCCGGTTTACGCCAGCGCAGCAAGCACTCAACGCCAACCACTTTATTGCTGAGGTAACTGACTTGCGGCTGATAATACAATTCGAACTCCTCATCTACCGCCGCCCGGTACAAGCTGTTTTGAAAAGCCAGCTGTTCGGCAGAATGAGCGTTCATGCTGGGCGAATAAAACTGATAATTGTTTTTGCCCGCTTGTTTGGCAGAATACATGGCTGTATCACCGCTGCGCAACAGCGTCGATGAGTCCTCACCATCATCAGGATAAAGCGCGATACCGATGCTGGCGCTGGTAAACACTTCCTGCCCTTCGATCAAAAAGGGTTCGCTCAGCTGCGCGGCAATTTTTCGCGCCACGTTGGACGCCGCAGCCACTACATGCTCTTTACTGCGCTGGCCGCTGAGAATGATGGTAAATTCGTCGCCACCCATGCGGGCAATGGTATCTTCGCTGCGCACATGCTCGCCGAGGCGCTCGGCAACTTCGCGCAACAGTTGATCACCGGCCGCATGGCCCAGCGAATCGTTGATGGCCTTGAACTGATCGAGGTCGAGAAATAGCAAAGCCGCTGTCTGTTCACCACGTTCGCAGCGCTGCAGTTCGTGTTCGAGGCGATCATGAAATAAAGTGCGATTCGGCAGCTCGGTCAAGGCGTCATAGAACGCCAGATGGCGGATGCGTTCCTCGTGATTCTTGCTCTCGGTAATGTCGCGCAACGTGCATATGTAGGCGAGGATATCATCGTCGCTGGAGCGCACAACAGTCGTCGTGGAGAACGCGTGAAACACTTCACCAGTGTTACGCAACGCCAATTGCTCGCCCTGCCAATAACCATGGGTCAATGCATGCTCCACGTTTCGCTGGCGCAGCCTACGGCTTTCACTGTCGGGCACTAACAAGCCTTCGGGTTTGCGACCGAGCAAGTCCTGTTCGTCGAAGGCGCAGATGCGGCACAGAGCGTTATTGAGCTGCACGATGGTTCCTTCCGGGTCGAGAATGAAAATACCGTCGGTACTGTTTTCGAATACCTTGGCCGCCATGCGCAAGTCGGCATCAATTTTTTTCCGCTCGGTCAAATCGCGGGCCAGAAACAATATGCCTTGCGGGGCATCATTTTCGTGTACTAACGAACACTGTACTTCGAACGGTATCAGATGGCCGTCAACGTGCGGAACACTGATTTCAACGACCCGCTTGTAATTTTTTGTTTGCGCCAGGTCGGCCATTTTGATTGATTCGATGTCTTTGCCCAGCTCGTCGACAAAGCCTATTACCTCCGCGCGCAAGTCTGAGTCTTTGCTCAACGCCAGAAAATCTTCCACACTCAAGCCGATGGCCGTGGTAATCGACGGGCTGACATAAGTCAGATTCCTGTCGAGGTCGCAAGTACAGATAACATCGCTGAAATTGTCCGCCAGCAATCGGTAATGCCGCTCTTGCTCCTGTAGACGTAAACGGGCGGCCATGTCGGTGCTGATATCACGCGCGACCACCACGGCGTACCGCGGCGCACTTGGCTCATCAAGCTGCAGCGAAGCGCTACGCGCGTAGAAGTAGCGCCAGTTGCCATGTACATCTTTAATGCGCAGCTGGCGCTCGGTAAACGTGTTTTCGCTTAACTCTTGCAGTAAGCCGTCAAGCTGGTTCAGTTGCACCCGATCCTGGGGGTGCACCAACTGCTCCCAGAAGCAGGCCAATTCGGCACTGCTCAGCTCCGCTACGTTGAAGTCGAAACCCAGCAAGCGGGCAATATCCTGGTTAGCAAAACTGACACTCAGTGTTTCAAAGTCAAACACGAACAACAGGTCGGGTACGGCGTTAACAACGCCCGCCAGAAATTCTTTCTGCGCCAAAAACTCAGCCTGCGTTTCCTGCAAGGCAGTGACGTCCAGCGCGCAGACGCTGGCCACCTTGCGCGCGGCATCACGCTCGGGCAGTGTGTAGCTAAACCACACATCGGCCTGCTGCAGCGCCCCCGTGCCGACACTTTCCACCAGCGCCAGCTGCCCATCGCCTTGCGCGATGGCCGCGACCAGGCTAACCACCTGCAGCGCCAGCCATTCGTAGCTTGGATCGACCAGGGCCGTGTTCAGCGCCGCCAGGGTCGGCGCGCCGAGTAAATCGAGGGCCGCCTGATTGGCCGCCAAAATGCGTACCGACTGCGCTAATACGTCGGGCGTCAGGGCGGCATGCACCCGCTCCGCTTCGCTGAGATTACGCGCTTCACACAGCGCATAAACATCGGTTAGGTCGATTAACCACATGGGTACGACAGACTCTTCGACCATACGTTGATATACAGTCGAATCGTGCTGCGCCGATGCAGTGACAGGAAGATGGCCAACTGTGGTCAACAGAGACTCCGTGCGCGCTGGTTAAACAGCTTTGAGTATAGTAGAGAATTGTGCCAACAGTGTTGCGCGACACCCCAAGATTGGGTAACTTGCCGACGATTTCAGTAGATGGAGCGCCAGCTATGGCTCAATACGTATACAGCATGAGCCGCGTGGGCAAAATCGTGCCGCCCAAGCGCGAGATTCTGAAGGATATTTCCCTGTCGTTTTACCCGGGCGCGAAGATTGGAGTGCTAGGGCTGAACGGCTCTGGCAAGTCAACCCTGCTAAAGATTATGGCCGGTCTGGACACCGATATCGAAGGCGAAGCCCGACCGCTGGCCGACCTGAAAATTGGCTATCTGGCGCAGGAACCACAGCTGGACAACAGCAAAGACGTACGCGGCAATGTCGAGCAAGGTCTGGCGGAAGCCCAGCAGGCCTTGCAGGCTTTGGAGGATTTGTACGCCGCCTACGCCGAGCCGGATGCCGACTTCGACGCACTGGCGGCCGAGCAGGCACGGCTGGAAAATATCATACAGGCCAGCGATGCGCATAATATTGAGCACAAACTGGACGTCGCGGCGGATGCGTTGCGGCTGCCGCCGTGGGACGCCAACGTCGAAAATTTGTCGGGCGGCGAAAAACGCCGCGTCGCCCTGTGCCGCTTGCTACTGGCGGCGCCCGATATGCTGCTGCTGGACGAGCCCACCAACCATCTGGACGCCGAAAGCGTGGCCTGGCTGGAGCAGTTTCTGCAAGACTTTCCCGGCACGGTGGTCGCCATCACCCATGACCGCTACTTTCTGGATAACGCCGCCGGCTGGATTCTGGAACTGGACCGCGGCCGCGGCATTCCGTACGAAGGCAATTATTCAGCCTGGCTGGCTACCAAGGAACAACGACTCGCCACCGAAGCAAAGCAGCAGGCGGCGCACCACAAGGCCATCAAGGCCGAACTGGAATGGGCCCGCGCCAACCCCAAAGGCCGGCAAAGCAAGAGCAAGGCCCGGCTGGCGCGCTTCGACGAACTCAATTCCAAAGAATTTCAGCAGCGCAACGAAACGCTGGAAATCTATATTCCACCGGGACCACGGCTGGGCGACAAAGTCATCGAGCTGAACGGCGTCAGCAAAGCGCTTGCCGATAAACTGCTCATCAACGACTTGACGCTCAGCGTGCCAGCCGGCAGCATCGTCGGCGTTATCGGCGGCAACGGCGCCGGCAAGTCCACCCTGTTTAAAATGATTGCCGGCATCGAGCAAGCCGACAGCGGTAGCATCGAATTGGGGAGTACGGTTGAGCTGGCCTATGTCGACCAGAGCCGCGATGCCTTGAACGGCGACAATACGGTGTGGGACGAACTGTCCGGCGGGCACGATATTCTACATATCGGCAGCTATGACATTCCATCGCGCGCCTACGTCGGACGTTTCAATTTCCGTGGCTCCGACCAGCAGAAATATGTGAAGGATTTATCCGGCGGCGAGCGCAACCGGCTGCACCTGGCCAAGCTGCTCAAACAAGGCGCCAACGTCATTCTGTTAGACGAACCGACCAACGACCTTGACGTCGAAACCCTGCGCGCCCTGGAAGACGCCATACTGGCATTCCCCGGCTGTATGATGGTGATTTCACATGATCGCTGGTTTTTAGACCGCGTCGCCACGCATATTCTGGCCTTCGAGGGCGACAGTCACATAGCGTGGCACGAAGGCAACTTCAGCAGCTACGAAGAAGACCGCAAAGCGCGGCTGGGCGATGACTCCACCCCAAAACGCGTGCGCTATCGAAAGCTCGCTTGAGGAGAGCGATAACACCAATGGCAGGGTCAAAGCGCAAGTGCCACCTGATAGAGCAGTCGCGGCAATTGGCGTTGACCCCGCGAGGGTGAGGAGCCGCTCTCCCGGTGGAACAGGCACTTGGCCGAAAGTTAGGTTATCGCAAGCGCGGCAGACCGCCTAAAAGGTAGTGGCTAATAAATAATCGTTACGGCCCCTTTTCGCGAAAATGCCCGTTATCGCGGAGTTAAACCTATAGGAGCATCGAGTTACCATGAAAGACGTAATTAACCTTACCTTAGAGCGAATGGCACTTACTTAAGAGAATAAGTTTGTATAATCAATCGCTTACAAACTTCTATCTACATCCTTTTTGTTAG
>CAZJDL010000103.1:0-14700 GCA_964544755.1 uncultured Pseudomonadales bacterium
CCGTCGGGCTGGCTACTATTATACTTTTGATACCCGGTTAGACGGTGAGAATGTCTGGTGTTTTATGGTAAGGTGGCTCACAAGCGTTGCAGCAACGCCGCCACGCGGGCGTTGACAAACTCACTCCCGAAGCCGTGGATCACAAAGGGAAACTGCGCCAGCAGTAGCGCTAAGGCCGGCAATACGTAGGCTTCACTGAGGCCTTCAACCGCAAACGCCACCTGCCACTGTGTCACTTCGTCGATGGCATTGAGGTGATAAACTCCTTTGACACCGGCCAGGTCGCCCTGATGCACCGTGTCGATACGAATGAACCGCGGACGATCTTGCGGATCCCGGCGACGACCTTCCCCGATATGAGGCGCTTTCACAGCGCGAGTGTCGTTGACGGTCTTGAGGCGGTGGTCTTGCATCGAAATCATCCGGGTAGGATGAACGAAGCGACTTCCTGCCCCCTAATCTCAGACTCATTCTGTGCTGGAAACCGGGGGACCTTTCAGGCTCAGCCTGTATTGGAAAACTCTCAACCTATACGCGACCAACCTAATACGCGGTAAAATCTTCGGCGTTATGTTCAAAAGTCGCTCCAAGCGCAAATATTTGATGCCAAGGGGGGTCCAAAACGACGCCTGCTGCTGCCTATACTTATATCGGCCAAATATATAAGCCAAAAAAAACGTCACCGCTATGCCAAACCGCGAATGCAAGGAGAGTTCCACAGGCAACACCCTGGTCGGTGAGTACTATGGGGAATTCCATCACCAGTTAAAGAAATTCCTGCTCCGCGGCGTAGTTAACGACGTGGACGCGCAGGACTTGGCCCAGGAAATCTATCTGCGGCTGTTGCGGGTCAAAAATCCTGAGTTAGTGATTACACCGCGCGCCTATGTATATCGCGTTGCCATCCATGTACTTGACGAATGGCGTGGCCGGCAACGACGTGAGCGTCTTAATAGTAGCGACGAACTCGAGTCCTTGGAAGCCAGCGAGTCGTATGATGCGCCGGAACAGCGCGAATTGCTTGCCCATGTGCAGGAAGCGATTAAACAGCTTCCGCCGGCGTATTCCGCCGCCGTGATTTTGAAATGGCACTACGGCATGAGCTATCACGACATCGCCCAACATCTTGGGATTTCCGAACGGCGAGTGAAGCGCTACATCGTTAAAGGGTATGCGCAGTTGCGTGTACGACTAAAAGGTCAGGGACCGTCGAGCAATGATTAACTACGACTTTGTAGTGACGCGCGCCATTGCAGAGGAAGCCGCCGAATGGTTGTTGCGTCTTGACGAACCGGAGGCCGTCGTGCAGGAAGTGGAGCGTCGTGAGTTCGTCGCCTGGCTGCGGCGCTCCCCACAACACATCGAGGAGTTTTTGCAGGTCAGCGCGCTACGGGCGGCGTTTTCTGCGCCGGAGGCCCGTTCCTTCCCCGCCGTACAAGCGCTGATCAACGAAGCTCGCCTGAATGTGGTGGACATCGTTAACACCGACAACACGCTGCAATCACCGGCGCTAAAAATGCGCCGTGTTCGAATTCGACGGATGATCGGCGGTGCGGCAGGCATGGTGTTGTTAGCTGCGGCGGCGGGGTACTTTGCGATCGATCCGGCCACTTGGGGTGGGGACACGGCGGCGGACCAAACATTTACTACGGATGTGGGTGAGTTGCGTTCCGTGGTGCTCGACGACGGTTCGGTCGTGAACATGAATACCCGATCGGCGCTCAAGGTGCGCTTCACTCAGGATAGCCGACTCGTAGAGCTTACGACAGGGGAGGCCATATTCGATGTTCACAAAGACGTGAACCGGCCGTTTCGGGTCAAGTCGGGTTCGACCGTCGTTGAAGCAATCGGCACCCGCTTTAATGTGTATCGGCAAGACGAGCAAACGGTCATTACGGTCGTTGAAGGACAAGTCGCCGTATTCGCACGCGACACCGCGAAGATCAAGCCCATTAAAGCGATCATGATACGCGGCAAGCCGCCTTCGCCGGTGCGTCTGGAAACCGGGCGCCAGGTGGCAGTGCTGCAGACGGGGGACATTGGTGCGCCCAAGTATGTCGATGCCAAGAAGGCTACCGCGTGGACAGAACGCCAGTTGGTTTTTGATGCGGAACCGCTACAAACCGTCGCGAGAGAGCTGAATCGCTACAACCACAGACGGTTGCGCATCGGCGACGCCCGCGTTGCCAAGCGCAACATCAGCGGTGTTTTCAACGCTAACGAGCCGGAGACGCTGCTCGCCTTTCTCGAAACGGTGGGTGATATACGCGTCGAGCCGGACCCGACCACGGGCGGCTGGATTTTACACATCGCGGAAAATAAGGCGCGTCATTGAGTCGCAACGAAGGAAGCCGGGGTTATACGATCAATGCGTTTTCCGTATACGCCCGGCGAGCTGGAAAAACACGGGGGTTGAGTATGTTGGATCTGAGGTCACGATTAAAATTCGCCATGTTACTGTTCGCCAGCGCTACGTTGGCAGCCAGCAACGTCATGGCCGAACCGGCGACAGCGGGCAAGGAAACCGTTTCCGGCACAGAGTTCGAGTTGAAGATCGTCTCACAGCCGCTGCTCGCCGCAGTGGAAGCGCTGTCGGAACAAACAGGGCTGGACGTGCTTTATTTTAGCGATATCGCTGAAGGTGTCAGATCGACGCCCCTCGATGGGCGTTACACGGCACGCGGCGCGCTCGAAACAATGTTGCAGCACACCGACCTCGAGCCTGTCTCATTCGGCAAGGCCGGCGCGGCGGGCATCCGCACGAAATCATCGTCAACGTCCAATACACCCTCAAACGATTTTCGGCTCGCTCAGGCAAATGACACGGTAAACGCCGGTAACGCGAACGACCAAACAAATCGGCAGGGCGAGGGCGAGGGCGAGGGCGACAAACAAAATACCGGCGAACCATTCGACCGCGTGCTGGAGGAAACAGTTGTCACCGGCTCGAGAATCCCAAAATCGAATTTGGTGACATCCATTCCAACCCAAATTCTCGGGGCCCACGAAATCGATGCGGCAGGATCGGTCGACCTGGGTGAAATCCTGCGGCAAGTGCCCGGCGTATCGCTGGGATTGTCGCCCGAAAGCACTCTGGCGAGCACCCAAAACGCCGGGTTGAGCACTGTTAGCTTGAGAAATCTGGGCTCCAACCGGACCTTGACTTTGATCGATGGGCGCCGCACGGTATCCAGCAGCGGCAACTCTCAGCGCGTGGATCTGGGCAGTGTACCGCCAGGGTTCGTGGAAAGAATTGAAGTTACTACCGGTGGCGCATCCGCAGTCTACGGTTCGGACGCTATCGCTGGTGTGGTCAACATCATCCTGAAAGAAAAATTTGAAGGCGTTGAGTTGGGCGCTCGGTACGGTGATTCGGACGACGGCGGCGAAGAAGAAACCACTATCGATTTGACGCTCGGCAAGAACTTCGCCGATGGACGCGGCAATATCATGGGTAGTTTCAGCTTCGATAAAGAAACGGCGGTACTCGCCGCCGACCGCGACTTCGCCGTCATCCCACTGGAATTCGACGCGGGTGAGTTGGTATCGGACCTCAGCTCGAACATTCCCGGCGGACGTTTCGAAGGCGACGATGCGTGGAACGTCGGTGGCGTGTGGTTCAACGATCAATCCCTGGCACCCAACGACGGCCGCGACCCGTCCGACGGCTTCGAAGTTGACCTGGACGGCTTTAATTTCCGGCCGTTGCAGCAAGTTTCTCCAGAACGGGAACGCATTTCAGCCGCGTTCAAAGCGGACTACGAATTCAAGCTCGGGCTGAAAGCGTTCACCAGCATTCAATACTCGAGCATAGACACCGAAGCCATACGTCCCCCGCCTAACGCCGACAATGGTGATGCTTTCGGACCCTTCGACGACGAGAGCGACATCGGCGACATTCCCGAAGACAATCCGTTCATACCCCCGGAAGTGGAAGAAACGCGAACCGGAGACGTTAGTTGGCGGCGGCGCTTCGTGGAGGTTGGACGTGATGCTCGCGAATCGGAGCGCGACACATTGCGATTTTGGGCCGGCTTGGAGGGTCGGATCTTCACCGACTGGGAATGGTCCGTCTACACAGGCTACGGCCGCTTCCAGCAAGACCAACTACGCCGCAACCAGCTCAACTTCCAAAACATCCAGTTCGCAATCAATGTGGAAGAAGATCCAAGCAATCCGGGTGGATTTCGTTGCGCCGACGAGGGGGCACGAAATACCGGCTGTGTGCCGTTGAACATGTTTGGAGAAGGATCGATTACGCCGGCAATGGCAGACTATATCCGCGCTAACGACCGGTTGGACACGAAGCTTGAGCAAACGACATTTGGAGCGGGATTGCTTGGCGACCTGTTCGAGCTGCCCGCCGGCCCGGTGCAAGCGGCGTTCGGCATCGATCATCGCCGTGAAGAACAGCGCACAAAGGGTGATCCGGTGACTCAGGCCGGGCTCACAAACTCCGGTGTCATACCGGACATACGCGGTGACTATGACGTCACGGAAGCCTACGCGGAATTTAATGTTCCCGTGTTCGACTCGTTGAACGTAGAGGCCGCCGTGCGTTTTGCCGACTACGACACCATTGGTAGTACCGATAGTTGGAAGCTGGGCATTTCCTGGGCCCCCCTGGATGATATTCGCTTGCGCGCGCAGGTATCTTCCGCCGAACGGGCACCCGACATTACCGAGCTGTTTTCGACGCTACGAGGTGATTTCGATAGCGCCAACGATCCGTGCGATGGCGTCGCAAGCGCATCCACCGGTGTGGTCGCCGCCAACTGTTTGGAAGACCCTGGCATTCTGACAACGATCGCCGCGGAAGGGCAGTTTGTAACAGTAGAGGATAGCGTGTTCGCACCGAACCGCGGCAATCTGGAGTTGGAGGAAGAAAGCGCCAGAAACGTCACATTCGGCTTTATCTTGACCCCTACCGTATTGCCGGGCCTGACGCTGATCGCCGACTACTATGACATCGAGATCGATGGCGCCATAGATTCGGTGTCCACTCAAGAAGTCTTGGACCTTTGTTTTCAAGCGCCCAATTTTCCCAACAATCGCTTCTGCGACGTTATCAGTCGCGATTCGTTAGGGCAGTTGTCACGGGTGATAAATCAGGAAGAGAACTTGAACGAGATTCGATCTAGCGGAGTTGACGTGACCCTAGCCTACGATTTTGAACTGCCGTTCGTTGCCGGGAAATTCAACTTTCAAACGATCTACGCCTATATCCGTGAACTCGAAGATCAGTTCAATGGACCTGGCGGCACGGAGGTTATTTCGGAAAGACGCGGCGAAATCGGAAATTCTATCCACAGCTATCGGGCAATGATAGAGTGGAGCTATGCAGGCTGGCGCCTGCGCTACGAAGCCAATCACCTCGGCTCCGCCGTTGACGACGCGAGCGTATCGAGCAGCGATCCCGACTATTTCAAAGTCGAACCCATCACCACGCACGACCTCTACGGCAGCTACCAGTTCGGCGGCGACGACCGGTATCAAGTGTTTCTCGGGTTGAACAACATCGACAACGAAACCGGACCTTTCATTCCTGATGGCCTGAATGCGGGAAGCAACCGCAATTTCGACGCTGCTTACGACCCGGTGGGTCGATTTTTCTACACCGGCTTCAAGGTCAATTGGTGATTCTAACCAAGTGTCACCAGGAGATAGTTGCACCGAGACAATTGGAAGCGGGTCGTATCATAAGGTAACCGTCAAGAAGGCATCTATCCAAAAGGCAAGACCCTGTAAATTGATCATACCTTACCCAAAAACTGCGGTTATCCAGGATAATCCGTGAAACGCCCCTGGCGTGACGCTTGCGAATACATGCCGGGCTTGTCATCGGTAAGAAGCTTGCTATTGTTATTGTTGCCGCAACAATAAACTGACGCCGTCTTCACGATGGCGTCTGCAAGGGAGTCAAGCAACGTGTCCGATCAAGTGCAACTTCACAAAACCAATCCGACGTTAAATATCGAGCGCACGTATGCAGACCTGATATTGGATTATCTTGTACAAATAGACGTCGATTATATTTTTGGCATACCCGGTGGCGCGTTGGAGCCGCTTTATAACGCACTGGATCGGCAACAAAAACATGGCCCGGCAAGTTTGCATAGCAATCCGTTGGCTGACAAACACGCGCGTAAGTCGCGGCGCAGCAGCGGCGTGATTCGTCCAATTACCGCGCGACATGAGGCGGGTGCTGCGTTTATGGCCGACGGTTATACACGGGAAACCGGAAAATTGGGCGTCTGCTGTGCGACCACGGGGCCGGGCGCGACCAATTTGCTGACCGGCGTTGCTTCGGCTTACCAGGACAGAATTCCAATGCTGGTGATTACGCCACAAACGGCTTTACCCGACTTCGGCAAGCACGCCTTGCAGGAGTCGTCTGAAGACGCGGTGAACACGGTAGGCATGTTTGAGCACTGCACACGCTACAACTCGTTGGTATCGCATGAAGATCAGCTGGAAGGGAAACTTTTTACCGCCTTATTCACCGCTTTCCAGCACCCGCGCGGCCCGGTGCACTTAAGTATTCCAATGGACATAATGAACAATCGCTTGCTGACCATGCAGCCACGCTTTCAGGTTGCAACGATGTTGCGTCAACCTTCCGTCATGGACGAAGCCATGTTCGGCGAACTGTGCGAACTCGTCAAAAAGGCGCGTAAAAAACTGCTGTTCATTGGCGGCGGCTGCAAATCCTCAATTCAGCAAATTGTGCAATTTGCTGAATTACTCGAGATACCCATTGTGACATCGGCCGCCGGCAAGGCCTGCATCAGTTCGTATCATCCGCTCAATCGCGGTGTGTTTGGCTTTGCCGGGCATGCAAGTGCGCATGAGTTGGTAAAGAGCGATGACACCGACTTGATCATGGCGGTAGGCAGTAGTCTGGATGAGCTTTCTACCGGTGGCTGGGATGCGGCGCTGCTCAGCAATAAGCTGGTGCATATCGACGCTACCGCCGAGAATTTTTCGCGTTCTCCCATGGCGCAACTGCATGTGCTGGGTGAACTGCGTTACGTATTCACGTCCTTGACCGCTGCATTCTCCTTGCGCGAGAACGTCGGGACGCAGCGCTCTGAAAAGGAGGGGAATGCGATGAATCAATCAGTGGGTGCCGGTTCGTCGGCATTCAGTGTCGGTCAATATACGCCAGACATGCAGACCTTAAACGGCATAAAGCTGGAATCAAGCGACGCTTATTTATCGACCGAAACGCCGCTTAAACCGCAGCGCTTGATGCACGACTTAGCAGCGAAGCTTCCCGAAGATACCCGCTTCGTTGCCGATGCCGGCAACGCCTGGGCGTGGGCAACGCACTATCTGCACCTGAAGCAGGGTAATCGATACCGTATCGGCCTGGGGTTTGGCGCCATGGCGTGGGCCATTGGCGCTGCGGTCGGAACGGCTCTGGGTTGCCGCGGAAAACCCGTCGTCTGCATCACCGGCGACGGCAGTTTTTTAATGAGCGGCCAAGAAATTACCGTGGCAGTCGCGGAAAAGTTGCCTGTTATTTACGTTGTTCTGAATGATCAGGCGCTGGGTATGGTCAAGCACGGGCAGCAGTTACGTGGTGGGGCCCAGATTGCCTTCGAATTGCCGCCAGTCGATTTTGCTGCAATGGCGAAGTCATTAGGCGCCAATGCGCATGCGATTTATTCACCGCACGATCTAGAACAGCTGGACTTCGATGCCATCTGCCATGCAGACAAACCCACGCTGCTCGATGTGCACATTGATGCAGACGAAATACCGCCAATAGGCGCCAGAATTAAAACGCTCAAAAAAGGTGACGTTGCCAAGCGCGAAGTTGCGCAAGAGATGGGTTAGGGCCTGTTAACATAACGTTTTTATCGAACGGCGTTGTCACTATAAAAAAGCGTTGGCATTATTGACGTGCGTTGTCATTGACGTTGCTTCGCGCGGCGCGCGCGGGCAAAGACTACGACACGCGCTTCGGCAAGCGCGTGTTTGCCGATCTGATTGAACAACGCTTTAATTTAAGCTGCAAGCGCCTGGGTTTGAATGTGGGAGAAAGGCCTCAATTGGACGCCAGCCGGTTCAAACCGCCGGCTCGTCAGAACGAACAATTGGGTTTGTTCTGATTCGTGTAGCGTGCGCCACACGCACGCGAAGACTAAGCCAGCAGTTTTTTCTGTTGCGCATAATCCAGCGTTTCATCCAGCGACTTGCCGACCTTATCGATGATTTCGTCGACTTGGGCCGCGTCGATGATAAGTGGCGGGCACAAGGCCAGATTATTGCTGGCCATGGCGCGCAAAATCAGGCCGTTCTCCTGGCAGCGCTGTTGCGCATAGGCGCCTATCGAGGCGCCGTCGAACGGCTGCTTGCTCGCTTTGTTGGCCACCAGCTCTAACGCCGCGATCATGCCGACGCCGCGCACTTCACCGACCAGGGGGTGGCCGGCAAATTTTTGCAAGCGGGTTTGCAGGTATTCACCCGTTTTTGCCGCGTGTTGATACATCTTGTCACGTTCATAAATCTCGATGGTTTTCAGCGCTACCGCACAGGCCACCGGGTGGCCGGAATAGGTGTAACCATGGCCGAAAACCCCCACCTGGGCGCTGGGCTCTACCATGGCCTGATACATATCACCGCTAATGATCGCCGCACTGATCGGAATGTAAGCCGAAGACATGGCTTTGGCCAGGGTCATGGCCGTGGGTTGTATGCCAAACGTATCTGAGCCCCAGGCCTTGCCAGTACGGCCAAAACCGGTAATCACTTCGTCGGCGATCAGAAAGATATCGTACTTCTCTAGTAGCGCCTGAATTTTTTCCCAATAGGTCGCCGGTGGCACGACCACGCCACCGGCGCCATTGACAGGTTCCGCAATAAATGCAGCAATAGTTTCCGGGTTTTCCTCAACAATGAGTTGTTCCAGATTGTTTGCCAACCGGCTGGCGAACTCCTCTTCGCTTTCGTCTTCCAGGCCCTGACGGTAATAGTGTGGCGCGTCGGTACGCAACACGCCCAGTTCGTTAAACGGCAAGCCAAAATGTGTGTGCATTGGTGGCAACCCGGTCAGCGCGGCAGCGGCGACGGTTACGCCGTGGTAGGCGCGGTCGCGCGCGATGATTTTTTTCTTTTCCGGTTTACCTATTGCATCAAAGTAGTAATGCAGTAGTTTCACGTGCGTGTCGTTCGCATCCGAGCCGGAGCTGCCAAAAAACACCATCGCGTCCTGCACCGGTACGATGCTTTTCAGCTTGTTAGCCAATTGCATGCCGACGTGGTGCGACTTGCCGCCAAACATATGGCTGAAGCTAAGCTTGCGCATTTGCTCACTGGTGGCGGTGATCAATTCTTCGTTGCCGTAACCCAGCGCGGTGCACCACAGTCCCGCCATCCCTTCGAGGTATTGCTTGCCGTGCTGGTCGTAAACGTAAGCACCTGCGCCACGGTCGATAATGAGCTGCTCGGTGGCCTTGAGGTTGGTTGTGGGGTAAATGATGGAGTGCATATGCCTTGTCCGAATGAACCCGCGACCGGCCGGCTGCTCGCCGGCCGCGTTGCGCCGCTGAATTCTATTTGCCTTTGAGTAACCCCTTTAACCCTTCCAGTTTTTCCTGGTCTTCAGGCGAGATTTTTTTGCCGATTTCTTCTTTCAGTTTTTCTTTCGCCTTCTCTTTGGCTTTGTCTTGCAGCTCGGCGGCCACCTGTTTTTTCGCCTGCTGCAGAACGGGTTGCAACAGAGCGGTTGCTAACTCTTCCGGTGTCAGCCCTTGTTGTTTGTCGCCGATATCGGCAACGTTGATGTCGGGCAATTGCATTTGATAGTCGCCCAGTTGTTCGGTTTTGAGGTCAACGGTGCCGTTAACAAAGGCCAGTTTTTCGACCATCAAGCGCACATCGGAGCCGGACTCGGCTTCCGCTTCGCTGGCTTCGGCGCCCGAGGATGACTTATTCAGGTTATCCATCAGGGCCTGAATGTTGGTGTCTTTCAGGCCCTTTTGCTCGGCCAGTAGTTGCGCGCCATCGATGCGAATTTCGTTGATGACAATGACGTCGTCAGTGATCGAAGCCGGATCTATATCGATAACCACGGTGTTCATTTGAAACACATTGGCGGGGCTGAATCCCTGCGGATTGGTGATATATAGTCCATTCAGTTCAGCGCGGCCTTTTTTCAGTTCGATATTGGCCTCATCCAGGCCCACATCGGTCAGCGTTACCTGTGGACCTACGGTTTCCACCGCGGTTTTGACGATGGAATTAATATTCTTCAAAAACAGAAATACGCCGATCGCGGCGATCAACGCCAGCACCAGCACAATACCCAAAACAATTTTTAACGCCTTCATGGTTTCGTTCCCCCAAATGAATTGAGTTGCTCTGCTGCGGGAGCAACTTTGAATCGCGACAGATCGGCAGGATAGCCGATTCGCGGGCTACGTCCATGTAGCCTACCTGCGGCAGGTCAGCTAATGCTATTCCAGCTTGCTCCCGGAAAACCGGCGCACGGCCGTAGGCTGCCCTATAGGGCGAAGGAATATTACACTATTCCCGGCCATTATTGGTCTATCCCACCCATGCACAGGTACTTAAGCTCCAGATAATCATCCAGCCCGTACTTCGAGCCTTCGCGGCCATTGCCGGACTCCTTCATGCCGCCAAACGGCGCCATCTCATTGGAAACAATGCCTTCGTTGATGCCGACAATGCCGTATTCCAGCTCTTCCGCGACGCGCCAGATGCGGCCTATGTCGCGCGTGTAGAAATAAGAAGCTAACCCGAACTCGGTAGCGTTGGCCATGGCGATGGCCTCTTGTTCAGTGTCGAACTTAAACAGCGGTGCGACCGGGCCAAAAATTTCTTCGCGAAACACGCGCATGTTGCTGCCGACGTTGGTAAGAACAGTGGGTTCAACAAAACTGCCGCCCAGGGCACTGCGCCCGCCGCCGGCCACCACGCGGGCACCTTTGGCAACGGCATCGTCGATAAAGTCATACACATCGTTGGCGGCCTTCGCATTGATCAACGGACCCATGGTGACCCCCTCCTGCGCACCATCGCCCAGTGTGAACTGTTTCGCCGCGGCCGCAAACTTGGCGGCAAACGCCTCGTAAACGCTTGCCTGCACCAGCATTCGATTGGCGCATACGCAGGTCTGGCCGGCGTTGCGATATTTGGACACAATCGCGCCTTGCACCGCTGCGTCCAGGTCGGCATCGTCAAATACGATAAAGGGCGCGTTGCCGCCCAACTCCATGGAGGTGCGTTTCACCGTGCCCGCGCACCTGGTCATCAGTTGCTTGCCGACCTCGGTCGAGCCGGTAAAAGTTAATTTGCGAATGGCGGGATTGTCGCACAGCTCGGCGCCGATTTCGCTGGTTTTGCCGGCAATGATATTGATAACGCCCGATGGAATGCCGGCGCGTGCGGCCAGTTCCGCGCACGCAAAAGCCGATAACGGTGTTGCGTTTGCCGGTTTACAAACCACGGTACAGCCAACGGCTAGCGCCGGCGCTATCTTGCGTGTGAGCATGGCGTTGGGGAAATTCCAGGGCGTAATACAAGCGACCACTCCGACCGGCTGTTTCACCACCAGCAGGCGTTTGTCATTTGCGGCCTGCGCAATGGTGTCGCCATATACACGTTTGGCTTCTTCGGCGAACCACTCGATATAGCTGGCGCCATAAGCGATTTCAGCGCGCGCCTCGGCCAGGGGTTTACCCTGCTCGGCGGTGAGAATGCGCGCCAGATCGTCCTGGTTTTGCATCATCAGGTCGAACCAACCGCGCAGCAATGTGGCGCGTTGTTTGGCGGTTTGCTGGCGCCAGCCCACCTGCGCTGCTTCGGCGGCCTCAACAGCGCGCCGCGTTTCCGCCTGGCCGCACCTGGCGATCCACGTCAGTGTCTCGCCGGTCGCCGGGTTGGTGACCGCCGTTGTTTCGCCGCTGTCGGCATCGGTCCATGCGCCGTTGATGTAGGCTTGACCTTTTAACAATTCAGAAGCGCTCAACATCAGAGTCATAGTGTTGTTCCTACAGTATTTTGATATATGAGTGCTGAAGTGAGGTCAGCTAAGGAAAACAAGTGTAACGCTTGTTTTAAGTAGCGCAATCAATCTTGCGGTGCGCGAGGCGAGGCTAGAGCTCGGTTCATTAAAGCCGATATGGCCATTGCTGCGGATACCGATCTGGAAGACGGCACGCCGGCAGACAGCTTCACGACCCTGGTGGACGAACTCTCGACCATCGTGCGCAATACCTCTCGCGCTGCTGAAGCGGCGGCTGATGTCGCCACCTTCTACAACATCACGACTGAGCCAAACGCCAAGCAAAGACACGCCTTCGAATTGCTACAGCACATCACCTTGCAGCCAGTACGCTGCACTACCAGTTCATGCTAAACGATTGATCTCACCAACAAAACTGCTCGAAATTCGCAGGAGCTTCAGTCTAGAGCAAGGCAGTGCTGCTAGCGTAGCGCGAGTGATTCCAAACGTTACCAGCTTCTGACTCAAATCATGGATGATTTACCATGGTTCCCGCCTGAAATCGTGCAAATCATACCGCTCCTCCAGCACTGGCTTGAGAACCTTCAGGGTCTTCACCTTCTCGGCGAACAGCTCGAGGCCGGCTTTCCGGTCTTCTATCTTCGCGAGGTGCTGCGCCAGTCTTCTATCGATGATCTTGCTGGTCTTGGCGTAAAACCGGTCATACGCTTCAGCATGCAAGGGCGAGCGGTTGATGATTTCGTATTCACGGCTTTCCTGCTGTTTGAGATAGAGCTCCAGCACGCCTTCCAACTCTGTACAGTCGGCGGCTTCCAGATCTTCACGCACCGCTGCATAGCGATTGTACATTTCCATTATCGTAATAAGGTCGTTATTGCGCCGTGCCTCCAGCAAGGCGGCCATCAGCCCCTGTTTCTCAGCTCGTTTGTCGGCATCACGCTCCTTGTCTGGGTGCAAGGCCCTGGCGGTGCGGCGGAATAAGGTCTTGAAGGCAGTGCTGTTCAGGCGCACATCCTTGCTGCCATCAAGCTCGCCAGCCGTGTCGAATTGTTCGAAGAATTCCTCAAAACCCGCTCGAGCCGATCCCTTTTCGCCTGCTGAACTTGACGCTGAGCCGGTCTTGCCCTCCTCATTCCCAAAGTCAAAAAGCTCAGCAAAAAGATCCTCGATATGTCCCGGTTCATGGTGGGCCTTATCGGCTTCTGTAAAGTCATCGTCAAACCGATGCTCATCATCGTTGCCTATCCCGTGCTGGCTGATCACGTTGGCGAGGTATTTTTCCAATTGTTCGGACGACGAGAGCTCGCTGTCGTCGTCCAGCGTCAAACCCAGGTCGCGGGCGTGCATCTCCGCCATCCGGTTGTGAAGTTCCCGATCTACCAGTCCGAGTGCCTGCAACTCCATCAGCGTTTCGTGAATCCAGCTATCCAGTTCGACGCGCTGCCACTGCGATAGCGATTTTCTCGTGGAAAACATCAGTAGTCGGTCCATCATCTCTAACAACGCGCCGCCCATTTTCTGTTCGGCCGGCCGGATTTCCCGCTCGATACGATCGAGCAAATCCTCCAGGCCCGCCTCCAGCATTTCATTGGCCTGTTTTTTGCGCGCGGCATGCTCCCACAGATGTTGAAAACGGGAGCGGCCCGCGCGTGGGCGAGCGGATGCCCCGGCCTTCTTCAGCGCCTGATCGGCACCAGCCTGCATTCGGGTAGTGTCTGCGTTAGCCGAATGTTTTCGATGAGGGGATTTCGGAGACCTGTTGCGCATGGCGATGTTTTTCTGAGAACGGATGGGTGTAAATCGAGATGGGTGATTCTACGATTCCCGGGCCGGTGCGCACAACCGCGCGTGGAGGTAATATTGACCTAAAAGGAATCACGAATGCCGCGCGCATAGCTGCGCAGGAGCGGCCAAATTGCGCTGTACGTGCCGAGTCAAGCTCTGATAAACGGCACATCGGGTATATTCTGTTTCACGTGTGGCAGATTAATGTCATTGACGATCCTCGCGCGCAGGCATTGATGCGGAGCCTGGGTATCACTTAAACTCATGGCCTTCCCTGTGCAGTCGGCGATCGCCCTCCAGCGTGGATGATTCGCGATTCGGCAGCCTGCGTCGATCATCGTGCGGCAGCTCGGTATCACCCAGGCGCAGGATGTCACGTAACTCAGCACAGAACTCCCGGCTTTACTCGAGCCGAGGCACGGCCCAGCCAAAGCGGTCAATTTTGTTGAGCCCGCCAATCACTGCGGCAGTTTGTTTGAGCCCGCGCCGCTCGACATGGAATCGGGGCACTAGTCTCCAACGTGCCGAGAATTCGTGTTTTACTCTGCTGTACCTGCAACGCACTGCTACAGTACGGGCATTGTTGCGCTTCAGCGATAAAATCGACTTCGGGGAACGCGCCCCGGATGCCCGCGCTGTAGGCAATCTCGGGGCCCGACCAGCATTCGCTCGACGCTCACTACCGGGGTTGGAGGGCAGCCGCTTAACGAGCTTGCCGGGGCTACGTTTGACCTGCGTGCCAAAGCAGAATTTCATAGTTATCAAAGGTTCGGAGCGGGGCAACTTAAATCTGACCCCGGCAGGCATAATTTAAGATAAAGCACCGCAAAACAACGGAATAAAAATTCCATCTTGGAATAAATGAGTTAGAGAAGCGGTTTGCCTTGATTTCTAATATACGAATGATTATCATTCGTATA